>JAFIFJ010000140.1 GCA_020832085.1 Gammaproteobacteria bacterium
TTCCCGACAGCCTTCGGGCCTTCCAATGCAATGGCGGGCAACTGGGGCAGCAGCTCGTCAAGTTCGAGGTCGACCACTCGCGGCAAGTATTCGCGGTTCATGGGTGGCAGTCGCCTCCATCGACCTGACAGCGTGATGCAGGCCTAACGTACCGTTTCACAGCCTCCTACACTACAGATTCGCAGCCCTCAACACTACAACTTCGCGGCAAGCCGACACCCGAGCACCGTCCCCCTGGCGCGACGCCAGAATGGAGGTTGTGCTCGCGGTGCGGAGGAGACCTCACGATGCTGGCTGTCGCCGACGGCTGCTCGGGTCGGGATCAGTCGACGTATATCCCGACGAGATACGGCTCCATCATGGCCCAGGCCGCCGGGCTGTGATCGCGGCCGTAGCCCTTGGTGCGCATGCCTTCGGTGGCTTCCTTGCCGCACCAGGGTTCGAGGACGAAGGGCGGCGTCGGGTGCTGGGGAACGTAGTTGGTGAAGTCGTAGACCTTACCCTCGATGGCCATCCAGCAGTTGTCGAGGCTGCCGTGCTCCGCGAGGGTGGCGGCATCGATCTCGGGCAGGGCATCGCCGGTTTCCTCGGCAATACTGTCCGGCGCCAGCGCCGACAGGGTCAGCACCGTGACCACACTGGCCCAGAAGGCCACGAAGGCGGCAAATGTCAGTTTCGGTATCACGAACCATTCTCCTCGATAGCGCCTACAGCAGATCGAATTCTTCGGTAACGATGCGGCTGCCTGGCACTCCCGCGCTCTGGGCCACCTGCTGGGCCAGCTTCAGGAGCGGCCCGGGGCCGCATATGTAAACCGTCCTGTCTCTGGCGCTTGGACAGCGTTCAGTGACGAAGGTGCGATTGAGCGGCCCCTCCTTATAGAAGTAGTGCATCTGCACCTGGAAACCCGGCAGGCTGGCCGCCAGCGCCTCGAACTCATCCAGCCAAATGGCCCGCGCCTCGTCCTGGACGCAAAAGATCAGCACCACGTCCACCGCCTCGCCGACGCCTGCCAGATGGCGCGCCCGCGCCAGGAACGGCGTGATGCCGATACCTCCGCCGATCCAAAGCTCCGGCGCCTTTGGCGTGGAGATCTTCGGGAAGAACCCGCCATAAGGCCCTTCCACCCGCACTTCGCTGCCCTCGGCAATGTCACCGATGGCGCGGCTGGCATCACCCAGGGCCTTGATGGCGATGCGCAGGCCCGGTTCGCCGGGGGCCGAGGAAAGGGTATAGGGGTGCTCTTCACCATAGCCCGCCTCGAGATTCGGATCCTGCGGAGTGAGATAGACGAACTGCCCTGCCTCGTAAGCCAGGGCCGGCCCCTCCGTCGTCAGATTCAGTTCCACCACATTGTTGGCCGGACGATCCACCCGCGTGACGCGATAGCGGCGACGGCCGAAGCGGCGGGACCAGAGGAACCGGTAGCCGATGGACGCCACCGCCAGGGCGGCCAGCCCGATCCACAGCACCCATTCCCAGATCCAGGGCAGGGTGCGGGCCAGATAGAAGGTATGCACCAGGGCCAGCACCACCGCGGGCGCCGCCAGCCGGTGCAGATGCTTCCAGCGCTGGTAGTCCGGATCACCGAAAAAGCGATAGCCGGGCCCGAGAAACACCATCATCAGCAGCAGCGCGAGCCATCCGGTCCAAAGTGCAATGTCGGCGCCCCGGGGGAGGAGCGTGGCCACCGCGACGTCGAGACTGAAGCCCGCCGCCGCGAACATCAGCAGCAGCGGGTGGGCCAGCAGCAGCAGGAAGGCGACGGTAGCGATCTGGTGGTGGGTGCGCCAGAGCTTGGTGAGGCCACCAAAGGGGCGGTCGAAACCCGGCACCCGACAGCTCAGGATGGCCGCCGCCAGCATCAGCGCCAGACCGGCGATGCCGGTGAGCCTGCCGAGGAAGTTGAGGAAGGCCGACGGATCAGCGAGATCCCGCTCGCCTGCGGTGATCAGCACCACCAAGGCCGGCAGCAATGCCAGGACCCAGATCAGGGTTCTTGCGAGCTTCACAGACATATCAGAACCGGTGCAGATAACTCAGGGTGACCCAATTGGCGCGATAGCGCGGGCTGGCCTCGCCAAACAGCAGCACCTGAGCCACGCTGGCAGGACCGACGCCATCGAGGGCGAAGTCGCGGCTGCGGTAGCGCTCATGCTCGAAGGCGAAGCGGATCCTTGCGGCCTCGGAGATGCGCTGGGTGGCCGACAAGCTCACCACCTGGAAGCGGGTGGAGAGATTCGGCAGATCTGCCGCTGCCAGGGCTGGGCCGGCCTCGACGCCGATCTGGCCCCGGGATCGTGAATCGGTGTAATCCAGCCTCACGTCCAGACTTCTCGCACTGCCATCCCTGGTGGCAAAGCCCGCATCGAGACCTTCGAGGTCCAGGCTCAGGCCCCAGGTCTCATGGGTGTCCCGGGTGTCCACGGACCAGTCCCGATCGGGATCATTCACCGTGGGCGGTGCCGCTGTGAACGAACGTGCTCGCTGGGAGCTGGCGTAGCGATCGTGGTGGTAGAACGCGCTCAGGCGCACCTTGTCGGTGGGCACGTAGCCGGCATCGAGCATCCAGGAGCGCAGCCGGCTCTCATCGAGGCCGAACAGGTCCTCACGGTAATCGTCCCGGCTCCAGGCGAAGGCGGCACCGAGATGCCAGTTGTCCGCAGGATGGACGTCGGCGCGGAGCTGGACCCGGTCGCGATCCCGATCAGCCAGATAGTAGCGGCGCAGATTGGGATGATTCTCGAAGGCTTCGGGATCGACGCTGCCCGGCACCCGGGTAGCCAGCAGCGGACGATTGCCCACGTAGCGACTGGTGTTGCGGCGCTCGTGGCTGGCGTCCAGCCCGAGGCTGACGGCCTGAAAACGCTGGGTTCTCACCCCGGCACGGAAGACGTCTTCACGGGCTGTGTTCACCTCGGAGAAATCGCGCTTGCGCAGGCGGTGCTCATAGCCGAAGTTCAACCGCGTCCGCTGCGGCAGACGATAGGCGCCATCGAAGCCGATCTCGCTGCGGGTGAGGCCGTAGGGCCGGTTGATGCGCCCGTTCTCCGGGGCCACCTGCAGACCGGCATCGCCGGACACGGGCAGGAAGACGTCCTGGGGCGTCTTGTTGTCCCGGTCCTCGTAACGGACCCGCCCCGTGAGATTCAGCCGCGGCAGCGGCCGGCTGTTGAGGCGAAGATGAGCCAGGGTGGTGTCCACCTTACCGTTCAGATCCGCCCTGGGCAGCGGCGTGGGTGCGAGGTCGGCATCGACGCTGTAGGGCAGGAAGCGCTGATCCTGACGCATGCGCCCGCGGGCGAGATCCAGGCTGGCACGGGTGGTGGGCGTCAGCGCCATCTGACCGAACACCCGGACTTGCTGGAAGTCGTTGTCCGGCAGCAGCGCAAGCTGACCGAACCCGTCCGGGAAGGCTGCGCCGGGCTGCCATTGGGGTTGCGGACCGAAAGGATTCTGCCAACTCAGTTCCCGATCGCTGTTGCGGAAGAAGGAACCGTGCCAGGCGATGCCGAGCAGGTGGCCGCTGCCCTCCCGCACCAAGCTGACGTCGAAGGTATCGGTCTCGTAATCCACCGGCGCCGGCAGCAGCGCTGCCCGGGAATTACCGCCATTGGTGCCGATGGTGCCGGCCATCTCGCTGCGGCCGTCCCGGATCTGTCGCCGCATGCTGGCGTCGAAGCGCCAGCCCGCGGCAAAGTGCTGCCGATAGTCCAGGCTGGCGTCACGCCGCCGCTGGCGCTGACTGAAATCCAGCAGATTCTCATCCAGGGTGGTCATGGCGGCGGTGGAGGCCGCTGCCGCTTCCCAGCCGGCGGGCAGGATCAGGCGCTGGCTGCCGGCGCCGAGAAAAGGGGTCTGTCCATCCTCGAACAGATTACGCGGAGTTTCCTGGAAGTTCAGGCGCAAGCGCATGCGGCCCTGCTCACCCGCTTCGGCCTCGAGGCGACGGGAGTCGAATCCCAGCCGTTCACCGCCCAGCCGCCAGTAGCGCGTGGCACCGCTGTCCCAGACTGGCCGCGATGTGAAGTTGAAGTTGGCGATGACCTCCAGGCCGTCGTCCACCAGCCCGGTGTACTTGCCGTAGCGGAAAGAACTCTCGTCCAGGTAGCCGACTCCGAGTTCGACTTCAGCCTCGACGACGCTGTCGCCGTAGGCCACGCCTGCCAGCGCCACCCCCCCTGCAAGCAGCCAGCGCTTCATCGGATCAACCCCGCACCGGAGGGATGATTGGAGCCGTGCACCTGAGTGTGGCAATTCAGACAGTCACGTCCGAGGACCTGCCGCGAAGCCCCCTGGGGCGGCACGCCGAGCCCACTTTCCACCGTGGAGGGATGGAACTGGGCCAGGTGGCACTCCTGGCACATCCAAGGCGAACGCCTTGAGAGCAGATTGCGATGGCTGGACCCATGGGGCTCATGGCAGCTGCTGCAGTCCTCCGCCACCGGCGCGTGCTCCCACAGGAAGGGTCCGCGGTATTCGGCGTGACACTCGTAGCAGCTCTCGTTGAGAGTTCCGCGCAGCAGTTCACCGGGCGTCATGCTGCCATGGGGCGCATGGCAGTCGGTGCAGACCATGTTCCCGGATCGCACCGGATGGGTCGACGGCCGCAGGAATTCGGAACGGGTGCGGCGGTGGCAGTCGCTGCAGACTTCGGCCTGACTGAGACGGACCATGACCCGGTCCTGGGGGGTGTGCAGCTGGTGACAGTCCGTGCAGGCCACTTCATCGAACTGGTGGGCGCTGCCCTGCCAGTGATGGCCCGTATCCGCCTGATGACAGTCCAGGCAGGGTCGGTCCTTCAGCGACGCCGGTTCGGCGGCCGTGAAGCCAATGGCCGTGGCGGGACGACCACCATCTTCGCGCCGACCCATGACGTGATCGGCGCTCGGACCGTGGCAGGCCTCACAGGCCCGCTGTCCTTCGGCAAAGGGCGTGCGGCCATCGCCACGAACCCCATGCACCGTATTGAGAATGTCATGAGCCGGCCACTGACTGCCCTGGCCATGACACATCAGGCAGCCCTCGACGCCACGATCGAGGTACTCTCCTGCCGGCACGGCATCTGGATAACCCCAACCAGGGGAGCACAGCAGCAGGAGCAGCCCCGTGACCAGCCCTTGGACCGCGGCCTGCATGCGCCTGCTGACAGGCAACCTGACCCCGAACGACATGACTTCACCCTGCCCGCATTGAGAACTCACAGTATCCTACCAGCTGCGAGGCGTGACATTGACTCGAATCAAGGGTTGTGACGGCGCTTGGCTGCTTCGCGGCGGGCAGCCTTGCGAACGATGTGGGCAATGATCGCGATCATGATGCCGGCTACCGGCCAGCCGAACAGGCGGCTGTAAACCAGATACTCGCCCACAGAGAAGCCCCCGAAGAGCATCCAGGTGCGCACGGTGCCCTGGAACAGATTGGTGATCACGAAGACGCCCGTTGCCAGCACGAAGGCCCGATGCCGCAGCGGCAGCAGGTCCCGCAGCGCCGGCCACATGTCCCGCAGCACCAGCCCCACCACGGGACGCCCGAGCAGCAGGCTGCCCAGCCCCAGGCTGGCCAGCAGGAAATCGATGGCCGCATCCCGCGCCAGAAAGGCGCGCTCATCTTCCAGGACGATGCCCACCAGCGCCGCCACCGTCGCCACCAGCAGACCGAACAGGGCGAAGATGCCCACGAGGCCCTTGCGGTCGCTGCCGTAGTAGGCGACCACGGTGGCCACGAAGCCGAGGCCGATGGCGGCATAGGCGTGCCACTGATAGCCGATGTAGAAGGCCACCACCGGCAGAATTCCGAACAGGATGCGGAAGTCGAGCTTGCTCGGCGGCCGCAGCGGAACCTTGTCCGAACCGAAAGTCTCCATGGGCCAAGCATACACTCGGCTCACGGCATCGGATTTCGAGTAAGCCACGCCGCTTCGGTACCATGACGGCGTCACTCAGAGAGTAGAGTCGAGAGGAAGTCAAACGATGCCCCAGCAAGGCCTGCAACATCTGCCCGGGATCCTCATGGCACTCGGTCTGGCGACCCTGCTGAGTCTCGGAGGCCGTCCTGTACTGGCCATGGGAGGCCACTACGTCGTCGATGACGCCGCGATGGCAGGCCCCGGGCGCTGCGAGGTCTATGCCTGGTACAGCCGGGGCGGCAGCGACGATCAGGCGATCGAAGGTGAACTGTCCTGCAACCCTCTGGGCAACCTGGAACTGACGCTGGGGCTGGGTCGCTTCAAGGAGGGCAACGGCTGGGACACCGGCGTCGCCCTCGAGGCCAAGACCGTGATTCGGGATGCCGCGATCGGTGGCTGGGGATGGGGTGTTGTGGGGCGTTCAGAGTGGCGCGATACCCTTGGCGACCACAGCAATGCCCAGCTTTACATTCCCGTGTCCGTGATCGTGAACGATCGCCTCGCCCTGCATGTGAACGGCGGCGGTGTCTGGGAACGGGATGATCGCAATGCCGCCATCTGGGGCCTGGCTGCAGAGGTCAACCTGACTCCGGATTTGAATTTGATCGGAGAGAGCTACGGCACGCACCGCGGTGGCACCGAGTTCCAGATCGGCCTGCGCAGCTGGTTCGGCGGCGCCGGCCAAGTGGACCTGAGCTACGGCTGGACGCGATCGAGCAGCAGCGACAACTGGGTCACCCTGGGGCTGGCCTGGATGTTCTGATCGCCGCCAACGGCGGCACGGGCTATCGTTCGCCCATCGGCCGGGGGTGAACCATGTTCGAACGCATCCGCGAAGTCCTTCGGCGCAGCCGTGAAGCCGGCCAGGCGTATCCGCCTCAACTTGCACTGCTGCTGCGGAACCCACTGCGCCGGATGATCCTGTCGCCGGCCGAACTGCTGCGCCGGCTGGACGTCCGGCCGGATGATCGGGTGCTCGAACTCGGGCCCGGGCCGGGCTATTTCAGCGTCGACGTCGCCCGCGCCCTGCCCCGTGGGGCGCTGCTGCTGGTCGATCTGCAACCTGACATGCTGGCCAAGGCGCAAGCGCGCCTGACCCGCGCGGGCCAGCACAACGTCAGCTACCACGTCGCTGACGCCCGCGCCCTGCCGCTTGCAGAAGGCTGCATCGACGTGGCCTTCCTGGTGGCCGTGCTTGGCGAAGTGCCGGATCAGGCCGCTGCACTTTCTGAGCTGTTCCGCGTCATCCGACCCGGCGGGCGCCTGAACCTCACCGAGCAGCCGGGCGATCCGGATTTCATTCCCCGGGACGTCATCACGGCCATGGCCGAAGCCGCGGGCTTTCGGGCAGCCCGACACTGGGGCAAGGGCCGCAACTTCAGTGCTGAGTTTCTGCGACCGTGACGCCCTGGTGGCGGGATCCCTGGCTTTGGCCCACATGGCTGGTGGGTACCTTCATCGCGGCCGCCTACGGCTGGTTGCAGGCTGGCGTCACGCCCGGCCTGGCGGTGCTTGCGCTGCTGGTGGTGGTGTATCCGGTGCTGGAGGAAATCGTCTTCCGGGGGCTGATCCAGCCGGCGCTGATGAACCCCACGCGCGGCCTGCGCCTGGGCCCGCTGACCCTGGCCAACGTCCTCACCAGCATCCTGTTCGCCGCCATGCACCTGCTCAACCATCCACCCTGGCACGCAGCGCTGGTGTTCCTGCCATCCCTGGTCTTCGGCGCCTTTCGTGACCGCAGCGGATCGGTCCTGCCCGGGATGATCCTGCATGTAGGCTGGAATGCCGCCGTGCTGCTGGCGCCGCTGGCCTGGTCGTGACGGCCCACCGACCGGAAGCCTGGCTGCTGTCCGCCTACGGGGCCGCCAGCCATCGCGCCTGGGCAGAACAGCTCATCGACGGCCAGGATGCCTTCTCCTGGCAGCACCTGGAGCTGCCCGGCCGCCATTTCGCCTGGCGCATTCGCGGCAACCCGCTGTCCTGGCTCGATGCCTTGCCGACATCGACGCCAGGATTGATCGTGGCTACGTCCATGGTGGATCTCGCCACCATCAAGGGACTGCACCCACGCCTGGCCAAGGTGCCCTGCCTGCTCTACTTCCACGAGAACCAGTTCGCCTATCCCGCCAGTCCCGAGCAGGTGGCGTCGGTGGAGCCGCAGATGGTGCAGCTCTACGGCGCCCTCGCTGCCGACCGGGTGGCCTTCAACTCCGAGTACAACCGCGACAGCTTTCTCGCTGGCCTGAACACCCTGCTGGCGCGACTCCCAGACGCCGTCCCGGCCGACGTTGCAAAACGAATCCTCGATCGCAGCACGATTCTGCCGGTGCCGATCCACCCGGTGACACCCGGGCAGCGGGATGACCGACTCATTCTCTGGAATCACCGCTGGGAGTACGACAAGGCGCCGGAGGTCTTCGCGCAGGCCCTGCTGCAACTGGCCGCCACCGGGGTCGGCTTCCGGATCGCCCTGCTCGGCAGCCAGGGACGCGTTGTGCATCCGGCCTTGGCACAACTGCGAAGGGACCTGCCGGATCGAATCGTTGCTGACGGGCATCTCGAGGTGCCAGCCTACCGGACGTGGCTGGGCCGTTCCGGCATCGTCGTCAGCACCGCAGGCCACGAGTTCCAGGGACTCTCCGTTCTGGAAGCGGCCAGCGCCGGGGCACGGCCGCTGGTGCCTGATGCCCTGTGCTATCCGGAGTACGTCCCGGTTGCCTATCGCTATCCGGCCGGAGACGTAGAGGCGCTGACCGAGCGCCTCAGCCTCTGGCTCGAAGACGGGCTGCCCCCCAGCGTGGATGTCAGCAGCTACACAGCAGCAGTCCTGGCGCCGCGCTGGCGCGGGGCGCTCGAAGCGATGCTTGTTGATTCCTGACGGCCACAGTCACGGCACTGCGGCGCCGTCGCGACTGGGCCTCACAGGCTGCCCTGCGCTCCGTCCGCTGTTGCGGCGGGAGTTCGCCAAGAACGCTCGTTCACGCTGTCGCAGAAGAAACTTGCGATGCGCTGACTGTGGGAGAGCGCTAGCGCCCGCAGGGCGATGCGCCGATTGGCATGAAGTTCTGCGAAGCCGGTGCCGTTGCTGTTGGTAGAGCGCTTCGCAATCGGCCCATTCGCTGCGCGAATAGGGCTCTCCCACAAGGGCGTGCTCTAATCTGAAAAGTCAATTAAAAATCAAATAGTTGTCGTATGTTTCATAAGAGGCTCACGAAGCGAAGCGCAGTGAGCGAATCCCTGCCCCACCGAGAAGGCTTCCTGCAGGCTGGGTGCCTGCAGGCGGCTGCGCCGCCTTCGCAACTGAGCCTGCAGAACTACTCCTGATCCCGGAAGCGGTCGAACCACTCGATGATGAGCTCCAGGCGCGCCACCAGATTCACCGGCGTACCGGTCCGGGAGAGGCCGTGGCTCTCGCCTTCGAACAGCGCGAACTCAGTCTCGACGCCATTGGCCAGCAAGGCGAAAAACCACTCCTTGCCCTGGCCCACCGGCGTGATCTGATCGGAATCGCTGTGAATCACCAAAGTCGGCGTGGTCACCCGGTCTGCATACTTCAGCGGTGAGCGTCCCCAGTAGTAGTCGAAGTTGGTCCAGATCGTGCCACCGAATTCGGCGGTCATGGACTCGGGCGGATACTCCTGAGTACCGGCCTCGGAAATCCAGTTGCTGACGCTGCGCTGAGTCACCGCAGCGCGAAAGCGCTGCGTCCGGGTGGTGATCCAGTTGGTCAGGAAGCCGCCGTGGCTGCCGCCGGTGACGAACAGCTGATCCGGGTCGATCCAGTCGAAGCGTTCCAGGGCCGCTTCGAGCAGCAGCATGTTGTCCCGATAGTCGGCGCCGCCATAGTCGAGCCTAACCGCCGACTGGAAGTCGTGACCGTAGCCGGTGCTGCCACGATAGTTGGTGAAGATCACTCCATAACCGGCGGCTGCCAGCATCTGGAATTCATGGAACCACTGCCGTCCCCACATGCCCCCGGGGCCACCCTTGATGTTGAGCACCACCGGGTAGCGCGCCCCTTCGCTGAACCCCACCGGCCGCAGCAGAAAGCCATCCACGGTCATGCCATCCTCGTTGGCGAAGGAAAAGCGCACGATGTTCTGCAGCTCTCGTGCCGACAGCAGTTCGTCGTTGAAGCGGGTGAGTTGCCGGACCCGGCTGCCGTCGCTGCGGGCGGTAAACACTTCTGCGAGACGGCTCTCGTCCTCCTCGATGTAGGCCATCTGACGGCCATTGGCCGAGAAAGACATGCTGCTGATGGTGCCCTCTGCACCGACGATGGGCGTTGTCCGGCCGCCGCGGTCGAGACGGAACACGGGCCGCACGCCGCGCGCATCCGCCCGCAGAAACGGGCCCTGACCGGCGGCCGGGACCTGCAAGTCCATGGCGGTCAGCGCCAGCCCGTCATGCAGGAGTGCAGCGCTGCCACCGCCCACAGCCACGCGCATCAGGGTGGTGGGCGCATAGCGCTCAGTCTGATGGTGGAAGTAGAGCTGACGTCCATCCGCACTGAAAGTAGGCCCCCAGGCCCGTCCTGGCGGTGTCTCGACGAGGGACACTTCGCCGGTTTCGATCTCCAACAGGTAAACGTCCTGGTTGAAGCCACCGGCATACTCGTTGCCGCTGCGGTCCGCATCGAAGGCAACCAGCGTGCCGTCGGGTGACACCGTGGCATTGCTGTCATTCCAATCGGCGTGTCCGGTCAGTCGACGCAGCCCACCGTTCTGGCTGTCGAGCAGCCAGAGTCCTACCCGCGACTCGTCCAGGTAGCCGGCGCCATCGGATTTGTAGACGGGGTTGCGGAAGCGCTTGAGATCAGGTCGCGGACCCTCCTTTTCTTCGGCCTTGACGTTCGGGTCCTCGACGGTGGGATCGATACGCAGACTCAACAGCAGATGGCGGTTGTCCGGCAGCCAGCTGAAGCTCGTGATGGAGCCCTGTTCGAGCTTCGTCACGGCGTGGGCCTCACCGCCGCCGAGCGGGATCAGGTGCAGCTGTGACCGCTCCTGGCGCCCGGAGATGAAGGCAAGCTGGCGCCCGTCCGGCGACCAGCGCGGGCTGCGATCGCTGTTGTCACGGGTGAACTGCCGCGGCGGACTGTCGCCATCACTGGCCACCAGCCAGATCGATGACTCACGGCTGCGACGGTCTTCGCTGACCGTACTGCGCACGAAGGCGACGGTGCCGCCGTCCGGCGCGATCTGCGGGTCGCTGATGAATTGAAACTCGTAATAGTCCGCGGGTGTGAGCCCGACGGGCTCCGCCACTACAAGCTGTGGCAGACAAAGCCAAGCCGCCAGCAGGGCAGCAGGAACAGCGCGGCGGAGAACGGACAGGTCAGTCATGGATGGTTTCCGAGCGGCAGACAGCGCCAGAGACTACCTCGGTAAAGCGGTCTCGACCAGCCTCGACACCATGCCTGAGAGGCATGGCCGGAAGGCGCAGCAAGGCCTGATCCGGCGGTGCTCGAAGAGCATGGGTGCAGGTGCTGCAACCCGGTTATGCCCTTGCTTTCAGCTGGCGTAGACTGGAGCTGGGAGAGGGGAAGAATCGCCATGGCCATCGCCTACTGGTGCCTGCTCGTTGTCGTGCTGCTGCCGTACTTTCTGTCCGTCGCTGCCCGCTCGGCGGCGGGGCGTGGGGACTACGTCGCTGATCCGAGAGCCTACAGTGACCAGCTCGAAGGCTGGCGCCGCCGCGCTCATCTGGCCCACCTGAACGGCTTCGAGGCGGTACCGGGGTTCTTGGCTGCAATCCTTGTGGCCGAACTGATGCAGGCGCCTCGAATCCAGGCGGATGCGCTGGCCGTGGCTTTTGTGGTGTTCCGCATGCTCCACGGTGCCCTCTACATCATCGATCGCCCCATGCTGCGCAGCCATGCCTGGCGCCTGGGAATGATCTGCGTCATCGCGTTGTTCCTCGTCGCGGCCATCAACGGCAACCCCAAGGGCTGAGTCCGGTACCATGCCCTCGATCCCAGCACAGGATACGAACATGACAAGGCCCCTTTTCGGACTGGCAGTGATGATCCTGGTGGCGGGCGGCGCAACCGCCGCCGGCGCCGATGCAGTCACCGTCGACGGCACGACCTACCCCATGGACCGCGTGCTCCTGTGCGAGCCCTACGAGGAGTACGGCAGCCGTCAGGAGCTCGAGCTTCAGGGCCTGCATCAGGGCGACGGCGGTCGCGCCCAGGTGGATATCGCCATCACCGTCATGGGCACCCTGGTGATTCAGGAGGTGTCCTGGTCCGGCCCGGAGGGCCTGTTCAACCGCCAAGGCACGCCGGATGAAACCCTGTTCGAAGTGGCGGACGACCGGGTGCGCGGCGCTCTGGAAATCGCAGATGCCTACGGGCGCAGCGCCAGCGTTCGCATCAGCTTCGATATCGGCCTGCCCGAGGACTACTTTGCCTGCCGCTGAGGGCCTTCGCGCAGCGCCAGATGGCAGCCGCCCGGTCGGGGCGGCGTTGGCGAACCCGGCCATTGGGTGGTGGATTTCACTTGCTCCCCAGCCCAAGGCGGCCACGCGGCGGCAAGCCCCTGCGCGTGGAGCGCCTCGACACCTCCGAACGCTTGCGCCTGCTCGCCCGGAGCCGCGCCGAGGGTCCTGGGTACAACCTGCTGCGCAACAACTGCGAACACACCTACTACCCCGCCCGTGAAGGCAAGCCTCGTTCCCCCCAGCTGCTGACCTGGACCCTTGGCCTGGCAGGCGCTGCGGCGGGCACGCTGCTGCTCAGGCACTGGGGTGGGGCCCTGGCGCGCAGACTCCTAGCCAATCCAGGCCCGCGGGCGCGGCGGCATCAGGCAGGTGGCCAGCGCCGAGGCGACGAGGGATGATAGTCGCCTGTAGCAGCCGCACAAGGAGCGCAGCAATGACCACAGGCCAGGCAGAGAGCATCGCCTCGGTGCGGGATCAGGTGTCCGACGTGGAGTGGCAGTTGCGGGTGGACCTCGCCGCGCTCTACCGCCTCGTCGCCATGCACGGCTGGGACGACTTCCTCTTCACCCACCTGTCCGCCCGTATCCCGGGGCCCGAGCACCATTTCCTTCTCAACCCCCTCGGCATGACTTTCGAGGAAGTCACGGCATCGAGCCTCGTAAAGGTGGACCTCGACGGCAACAAGGTCATGGAGACCCCCTACGCCATCAACAGCGCGGGCTTCACCATCCACTCCGCGGTGCATGCCGCCCGGGAGGATGTCTGCTGCGTGATGCACCTGCACACCGTGGATGGCGTCGCGGTTTCCGCCCAGGAAGAAGGCCTGATGCCCATTTCCCAGCACGCCATGCAGTGCGGGGAAATCGCCTATCACGACTACGAAGGTGTGGCGCTGGATCTCGATGAACGCGAACGCATCGTGCGGGATCTCGGCAGCCGGCAGTTCATGCTGCTGCGCAATCACGGCACCCTGACGGTGGGGCCGACGATCTGCTCGGCGTGGATGGCTATGTACTACCTGGAGCGGGCCTGCTCCATGCAGGTCCGCGCGCTGGCGGGCGGGGCCACCGTGAACATGCCGCCTCAGGGCTCCGCCCGGAAAGCCGCCGAGCAGAGCCGGCCGCTGTTCGACGGCACGGCGGATCCCCTGGCCTGGCCAGCGCTGCTGCGTAAGCTCGATCGGGCGGATAGCAGCTATCGCCACTGATCGCCCGAAGGCGAGTACGATCAGCAAGCGCCGTGCACGACGGCCCCCGACAGGGGGCTCGCTTCAGCGTTCAGCCTGCGCCCGCTTGCGCTGGACGTCGTATCCGTTCTTCCAGACGCGCTGCAATGCACGGGTCTGCAGGATGTCCTCGGTGGGGTCCCCCGCCACCAGCAGCAGATCAGCCCGCATGCCCGGCGCGATGCGCCCGCGGTCATCGAGGCCGAACAGCTCAGCCGGCAGCGCCGTGGCCGCGTGCAGCGCCTGCCTGGGGGAAAGACCCGCCGCCACCAGCAATTCCAGTTCTTTGTGCATCGACGCTCCGTGGGCCGTCCCGGGATTGGGCGCATCGCTCCCGGCGAGGACCTTCACCCCGGCCTCATGAAAGCGACCGATGCTCTTAAGGACACGGTCGAGCAACTGCGGCCGTTCTCCGGGAAAACTGGAGCCGAGCGTCTGACGCTGGAACGCCGAGAGATACCCCGAGAACTGCGGGTGGCCAGCCAGCGTTTCCGCATGCTCGCTTCCCGCCGCCCGCGCCAGCACCGACAGCGTGGCGATCACGGCCGCGTCACCTTCGCGGGCCAGCGCCAGCAGCTCGTCATCGGCCACCTCGTCCTGAAAGACGTGGGCAATTATGTCAGCGCCCTGGGCGAAGGCCTGCCGGGCGTGTTCCTGGGTGGACACGTGGACAATGGCCAGAAGCCCATGCTCATGAACTGCGCGGATGATCTCACCGAGACGGGCTTCGCTGAATGCCACCAGCGCCGTGCCGCCGATGATGGAGTCGTCCTGAATGATCTTGATGTAGTCGGCGCCGGCCTCGATGCGTTCGCGCAGGAAGGCATCGACGTCGTCTTCCTCCGCGAGTGTCGGAATCTCCGCTCCCCAGGCTGACGCCATCTGGGAAGGATGTCCGCCGGGCGGCGTCACGCCTGACAGGGAGGTAAAGGTATCCGCCACCTGAGTCTCGCTCAGGGAGGCTCTCTGGGACTCGAACGCTGCCGCGGAATCACGACCACCGAGGTGGTACATGTCGAGAACCGTCGTGACGCCAAAGCGCAGGGCATCGGCCTGGGCGCCGGGGAAGACGTGGACATGGCTGTCGATGAAACCAGGAAGCAGCGTGGCACCGTCGCCCTGCACCTGCTCGAGATCGTCAGGCACGGTGGTGTCGGTCCCCATGGCTGCGATCACCCCGTCGCGGACGACGACGGTGGTCGCCGGATGCAGCTCGACGCCATCGAAAACCCTGGCGCCCACCACGGCAAAACTGCTGCTCGAAGCTCCAGGCGCCGCGCCAGAAGCGTTGATCGTCACGGCAACTGCAATCAGAACTGTGGCCAGACGCAACATGCTTCAGCCTCCTTCCAGATTGAGGGCGGGCAGGGTATGGACGTCCACCTCCACTGCGAAGGGTTCGGCCGGACGGAAACCGAACAGCCAGGTAAAGATGACCTCCGGAATGTGCAGGCGACGGATGTTGTAGCGCTCGACGCAGTCGTTGTAGCCCGCCCGCATCAGGGCCACCTCGTTCTCGAGCACCACGATCTGCCGCATGAGCCCCTGCGCGAGCTGATCCGCCTTCAACTCCGGATAGGCTTCCACCAGCCCGCTGAGCTGTCCAAGCAGGGCCTGCTCGATTCCAACCATCTGCCCGGCCACAGTCAAATCGGGTTGCCCGTGGTGGGCGAGGGTGCGCAGAGCCGTGACGTTTCTCTGCAGTTCCCGTTCGTGCGTCCCGTAGGCCGCCAGCACCGTGGACAATCTCGGCAGCAGATCGGCACGCTTCTTCAGGGAAACCTGGATGTTGGCCCAGCCGCGCTGCACACGCAGACGCGCCCGGATCAGCCCGTTGTACATCAGCGCACCCAGCATGGCGATGGTGTAGCCAATGGGGATCAGCGCCGCCGCGAAGAAGCCCGCCCCATGCAGGGCGCCGAGGGTGCCGATGGTCGCAAGCCCCACAGCGGCGCCGCCGTTCAACGACAGATTCAGGTAGACGAAGCCGGCCTGGGCCTTGCGCAACTGCAAGGCCTGCTCGCTGTAGTCGGTGAGAATGAAGGGTGTGTCGCTGGGCCCTCGCCTGAGCACCAGAGTGGATTCGGTCCGGGGGTCGATTTCGGCCGTGCCCAGCCCGTAGACGGGCGTGCCCGGCCGGAACAGCCACTCGCTACGGCGGATGCGCCCCTCACGGCGAACGCTGCGATCGGAAACGATGACCTCGGCGTCCACCGGGTCCACCGGGAACACGCCTTCATGGTCCCGCAGCAGAAAGCGCTGATCACTGCAGCGATCTTCCAGCGTCACCCAACGCGCATTCTTGCCCGACCCGCGTCGCTCCTCCTTGAGATAACGGAACCAGACGCAGGGCGTCGCCGTCAGCGGCCCGTGCAAGGGCTCCTGCTCCGCCAGCGTTTCGGCGCGGCCGCTGACTTCCGCCTGACCGAAGGCGACGCCGGCCGAGGCCGAAGTCGGGAGGTCTTCGATCAGGCGCTTGATGCGGATGCGACGGAATCCGGTGACGCTGCACAGCAGCGAAAGCAGCAGGCCGGCAACCACGACACCGCCGCCGATGAGCGGTGAGATTCGGGTGTCCGCAGCGTCGCGCTGCATCATCGCGTCGTTATCGATGAGGGCCGCAGGCAGGGCCGGCAGACCCAGCCCCGGCGCCAGCCATCGTTCGGGAAACTGCTGCGCAATCGCCTGGGTGCGCTGGGCCTGGATGGCCAGCCGGTCACGCATGTGCGTCAGCGTCTGGCGCTGGAACTCGTCCAGGTGCCCGTAGCTCAGGTCGTCGAAGGAACCCAGCGTGGCCCAGTCACAATCCCAGACCACCCCGTGATCCGCGAGATGACGATTCATCCAGGCCGACCCTGCTGCCAGGTCCCGCTCCATGCGCTGGAACGCAGCAGCAAGGTCACTGCGCGCGGTGGCGGCGGCGAGCTGAAACTGGCCCAGCGCCAGCACCAGCCCCACCAGCGTGAGATAGACCACGGCGCGATGAATGCGCAGCGCCCAGACGAAAGCCAGGACGGAGAAGCTCGCGGCAGCCAGGGCCAGGCCGATCAGCAGCAGCGCCATGCCCGCCATGCCGCTGCGGGCAGTGGCTTCGTCATCCATGGAGAGCAGCGGCGTGTACTGACCGGGACTCTCAAACTCGAGAACCTCCTGGCCGTAGCGGCCGCTGACATAGCCGAACACGAAGACAACGTCACCGGGGTCGATGCGATACTCGGTGTAACGCAGATCGCCCTCCCTGCGCTGCAGCCGCTGTCGCGCCCGGATATCGACCCGATCATGGGGCAGGACTTCTATCCGGCCGCTGCCGTCATCGAGCCAGAAGGGCAGGACACGACGCTGGTCTCGAACCGTCCTCCAGCTGCTTCTGCCCTCCGAGTCCCGGCTCTCCCGCTCCACGTGATGGCGGTAGTAGACCGTCTCCACGCCGCTTTCTGGCGCCGTCAGCAGGCGGGCACCGGGCTCGACAAAGCCGCGGACATTGGCCTCGCCGGGCAGCAACGCTGCCACCAGGGATCGGGGCGTGCGCTCGAGCTGACGTAGCTCGCGGAGGCTGTCGAAGCCGGAACTCCCGGCCACCCAGGCGACAAGCAGCAGCATCAGCGTCAACAGCAGCCCGCCGAAACCGACGCCAATCACAGCGACGAAAGATGAACTCCTGCCACTCACACGCGGCCCTCACAGCTCTGCGGGGAGCTTACCGAGGCCACAGCAGTGGGTCGACGCCAGGCCGTCCACATTGCCCACATGCATCGTTGCCACTAGCCTTGGGACAGGCGATCTCGCCTTCGGCACGCCGATCCGAGTGAGCACGGACCTATGAGCCGCATTGCGGTGGAACGCCTCGCGCGCCAGCAGCGGCGTCCGGGACCCGACCCGGGCGAACCCCGCTTTCAGGCGGCTGAACTGCTGCACCTCCCCACCCTGGCCGCTTCGAGCCACAACTCCCAACCCTGGCGTTTCCGGATCGACGACAGCGCCATTCGCATCGTCCCGGACTGCACCCGCAGATTGCCCATCGTCGATCCTGACGACGCCCATCTGCTGCGGAGCCTCGGCTGTGCCGCAGAGAATCTCGTCCATGCCGCCGCCGCTCAAGGTTTCGCCAGCCAGATCATTGCTACCGACGACGGTCTGGCCAGTCGGGTTTTCGGCAAGCCGGCATTGCCGGGCTGGCTTGGCAGACGCTTGCTGCCGAACCTGCTGAGCCCCGACAGCCAGACCCGCAGGGATGCGGAGGCCATCCGCAGCGCGTCAGGAATCGCAGTGATCATTGCACAGGGGAACCGTGCGCTGGACTGGATCAGGTCAGGAATCGTGGCCCAGCGCCTGCTGCTCGAAGCCGAGTTTCATGATGTCCGTACGGCATTGCTCAATCAGCCCATCGAGGCTTCGGGGGTGAACAGTACATTCAGAAGCTGGCTTGGGGTGTCAGGCTGGCCCATGCTGCTGATCCGATTCGGCCGCGCTGGACGTGCGCCCTACAGTCTGCGACGGCCCGTGGCGGATGTCATCGATGTCGGGACATGATTCAACAACAGGGAACGGGTGTTGCAGGTCGAACCGGGACTGCAGGGCTGAGGTCCGGAGTATGACTTGGCAACATTTCTGATGGGGACACATGTCATGACCACGACCCCGACCAGCGGAATGGTCAATCGAAGAATCCGGGCGACTGGCCCATGCCGGAAGCTGCTTGCGCTGTCTGCAGCGCTGCTGGCGGCGTGGCCATGGCTGCTTGCTGCGCAGCCCATGACGCTGGAGGAGATGCTGGCGTCCCATCGGGAGCAGCTCGGTCCCGTCATGAACGATACAGCGCATCACCGGCTGCAGATCGTGGTCACCTACATCGACCGCGGGGACGACGACACCATCCATCTCCATCGGGAGCACTACCGCAGCAGCCCCGAAGCCTACTTCTATCCTGCGAGCGTCGTGAAGTTTCCCATTGCGGTAGCTGCGCTGGAGTGGATCGCAGACCTCGGCATCGACTCCGTCGATCACCACACCACCATGCTGACGGACGCCGACCGTCCCGCCCAGACGCCGGTGCTCGAGGATGCCACAGCTGCTGATGGCCGCCCCACCATCGGCCACTACATCCGCAAGCTTTCCATCGTCAGTGACAACGACGCCTCGAATCGCCTGTTCGAACTCATCGGCCGCGATGAACTGCAGCAGCGCATGCAGCGCTGGGGCATGGATGACTCCCGCATCACCCATCGTCTGGCCATCCGCCTTCCGGCCGAGGAGAATCGCCACAGCAATCCGGTCCGCTTCGTCGATGCCGACGGCAGGCTCCTGCATCGGCGGCCGGCGCGAGACGGCAGTGATCTTGCCGCGGGCATCGAACCCATTCTGCTCGGCGGGGGTGAGATCATCGACGGCGAGTACGTGGACGGCCCGAAAGACTTTTCGGGGCTCAACCACATGCCCCTTGCGGAGGTTCATCATCTGCTCGAAACCATTGTGATCCCCGAGAGTGTCCCGGCGGAAAGGCGACCGCGCATGAGTGAGGCCGGGCGGGAACTCCTGCTCGAAGCCATGCGGGTGATGCCGTCGGAAAGCGGCATTGCCGCCTATCGGGATACCGAACGCTACCCGGATGGATTCGCCAACTATTTCATCATGGGGCGCGACCCGGAACGGCTGCCTGCCGGCGTCACCATCATCAACAAGGTGGGGCGCGCCTACGGCTTCCTCACCGAAACCGCCTACGTGGAGGATGCGGTGGCCGACGTGGCGTTCATCTTGAGCGCCACCGTCGAAGTGAACGCCAACGGCGTCTACAACGACGATGAATACGAATACGATGAACTCGGCGTGCCCTTTCTCGCCGAGCTGGGGCTGCTGGTTCTGGAGCAGGCGCGGAGGCGTTCGTCGCCCTGAGGGGGCCGGGAGTCAGCGCTGCAAAGGGACGCCGACGCGCCAGACGGAAGTCCCCGCACGCAGCCGATAGCGGGTACCCGGCTGGATCAGGCAGGCCTCACCGGAGGCCAGCATCAATGGCACCTGCGCGCCCTCCACTTCGAGGGTGACACCACCGGCGCAGGCCAGAAGCAGTTCCGGAGACAGCGCCCTTCGTTCCCGGTCGGCGGCGGCAAGCCTTTGCACTTCGAACTCCTTCGCCGGTGTCGCGTAGGCACCCGTGGCATCAGCCTCGATGACGGCAGGGGCGGCATTGCCGGTGCGAATGACCTTCAGGAGTTCGGCGGCATCCACATGCTTGGGCGTGAGTCCCGCCCGCAGCACGTTGTCCGACGCAGCCATGACCTCAATGCCCGCACCCTGCAGGTAGGCATGGGGAACACCGGCCTCCAGAAACAGCGCCTGGCCCGGTTGCAGATGCCTGAGTTCGAGCAGGAACAGGAACAGCAGACCGCGATCGGGTGGCGCCCCGGCACCGAGTGCCTGCTGCGCCTTCAGCACCCAGAATTCCAGTGTCGGAGAAGCGGGTGGCGGGCCAGCAAAACGCTGCAGCAGACCCGACAGCGCGGGCTGCACGCGGTGATCGGGAAGGTCGAACCAGGCGGCAAGCAGGCTTCGGAGATCTTCCGGGCGGTCCCCGAGCCCGGGAAGGAGATCGCGAATCTCAGGGGCGGCATCCAGCATGGACCGGATGACCGGCAGCGGACGAAACCCGCACAGGGCATGAAATGCCGTCAGGGCGACGATCAGTTCCGGCTTGTGATGGGGATCGCGGTAGTTGCGGTGGGGCGCATGCAGGGCAATGCCGGCGGCCTGCTCCCGCTCGAACCCGGCCCGGGCCTGGGCCGCATCGGGGTGAACCTGAATCGACAGCGGCTCGGCCGCCGCCAGCAGCTTCACCAGATAGGGCAGGGTCCCGAAGGTGCGGCTCACGTCCTCACCGAGCAGACGCACCCCGTCGGTGGCGATGTGGGCATCCAGCGATCGTGGGCCGTCGGGCGTATGGATCACCGATGGCGCCAGGGGATGGGCGCCATACCAGGCCTCGGCCCAGGGCCGACCATCAATGGGCCGTCCGAGCAGCTCAGGAATGAAGGCCCGATCGCCCCAGGCGTAGTGCTGGATGCGCGGTTCGAGCTTCAGAGCAGGTGGTGCTGACGTCATGTGAAGCGCTTCGCCGGAGTCAGACGTTCGCGACGCGATGGTCGCCCTGCGGCGGGCCGCCGGAAGCGCGAAGCTACTGGGATGCGGGCGACTCTGCAAACGCCGGCGCGACCGCATCGCCTGCGGTGACCTGCCGCGCCGCACTCAAGGTCTCGGCAAAGGACTCCTCGATGCAGGCGGCAAAGCGCTCCGGGTCCGGCATGATTTCCCGGCAGGACGTGAAGCTGATGGTGAGCCGGCTGTTGTAGCTCAGCACCGGCATGAACAGGCCGATGGAATCACCCACCGGTCCGAGTCCGTACTGGGTCACCAGCCTGGCCCCGTTCATGTAAAGCGGCACCTGGGGACCGGGAACATTGGTGATGACGCAGTTGAACAACGGGCTGATCAGGTTGCCGATGCCCATCTGAGTCACCAGCCGCCCGGCCAGGGCCAGCGTGGCGGCCGGAATGTGCTTGTTGATGTCCGTCATGAGCCGGGCCCCATAGGCGTTGCTCAGCTCCTTGGCGTCCCGGGTGTGGGCGTGAACGGCAGCCAGACGCTCCATGGCATCGGGGATATCGGTGCGGATGGCCACGGCCAGGGCCGAGACCTGATTGCCTCCGGTGCCCTTCTCGTTCTCCACCCGGACGTTCACCGGGGCCATGGCTACCAGGGATTCCGCCGGCAAGGCGTCGTGGGCGAGCAGGTAGCGCCGAATCGCGCCGCCGCAGATGGCCAGCACCGCATCGTTGACGGTGGCGCCGGGAAGCGCCTTGCGGATGGTCTTGATGTCGGCGAGATCGAAGTCGCGGCCCTCGAACACCCGGTGCGCTGACACCCGGGCGTTGAAGATGGTCTTGGGGACATCGCCTGCAGACTTCAGCTCCTGGCGCTGCAGACGGCGCCGGGTCTCCGCGAACACCGGCACCGCTTGGGACAGCACCTTCATTAACTGGAAGGGCTTGCGGATGTTGTTGCCGTAGGTCCGCACCAGCAGTTCCAACGGACTCGGGGGCTGCTCGGCCACCCAGGGTCGATCCGGCGGCGTCACCGTTCCTGCCGGACCTAGATCGTGCAGGGCCGCGGTAATCTCGGCGCCGGTTGCGCCGTCAATGGCGGAGTGATGGATCTTGGCCAGCAGCGCATAACTGCCCTGGGGCAGCCCGGCGACGTTGTCGAGGCCCTCGATGACGTAGAACTCCCACAACGGTCGGCTGACGTCGAGCTGGCGGGAGTGCAGTCGTGCCACCTGGATGCAGAGCTGACGCCAGTCGCCGGGTTTGGGCAGGGCGATATGCCGGACGTGGAATTCGAGATCGAAGTCGGGATCCTGGATCCAATAGGGATAGTCCAGGGCCAGCGGCACTTCGACGAGACGCTGACGAAACGCCCGCGCACGGTGCAGCCGGCTGTCGATGAGATCCAGGATTTGCTTGAAGCGCACCGCACCGCCGGGCGCTGTCTGCGGATCGTAGATGTTGACGCTGCCGATGTGCATCGGCATCCGCGCCGATTCCAGATAGAGAAACGTCGCGTCCTGACCGCTGAGCTGTTCCACGTCGATCCCCCCTCGCGCCCCCGGCCTTCGATGATGCCAGCGGATCCACGCCTTGTCAGGAGGGCATATCAGCGCCGGACGGAGAACTCCACCGCGAGGGGCAGGTGGTCGGAGAACGGACAGGCGAGCACTGCGGCGGAGTGGACCTCGAGATCCGAGGACACCAGGATGTGATCGAGTTCCTGCCGCGGGCGCCAGCTCGGGTAGGTCAGACCCGGAGTGGCCAGCGCCGGCTCTAGCCCGCTTCCGGCCAGCGGAGATCGCTCCAGCAACCCGCTGCGGGAGGTGTTCATGTCACCCATGAGCACCAGCCTGCTGCGTCCGCCGAAGCGATCCGCCAGCCACGCCAGCTGCCGCCGCCGGGCGCGGAAGCCCAGCGAGAGATGGACGCTGACCACCAGCAGCGGCAGACCGTCGTCGATGGGGAACTCGGCAATGATGGCGCCGCGGCCGGGAATGGCCGAGGGCAGGCTGACGTCTTCCAGCTCACTGGGGGACGCCCGGGACAGCAGACCATTGCCGTGCTGGGCGAAACGCCCGAGCCGGCGATTGCGCTGGATGTACCAGTAGGGCAGGTGGGCGCGACCGGCCAGAAAGGCCACCTGATTGAGGAAGCCGCTGCGCAGACTGCCCGCATCCACCTCCTGCAGTCCCACCAGATCGTAATCGGCCAGCATCGCGCCGATGCGTTCGAGGTTGAAGGGGCGCCCCGGATCGTGAATGACCTGGCGCCAGCCTCCGGTGACGTACTCATGGTAGCGCTGGGTGGGGATGCCCGACTGAATGTTGAAAGATAGCAGCCGAATCCGCTCGGGCAGCCGGTCCAGGACGGGAGGCACCGAGCTCGATTCAGTAATCGGCGGAGCCATCACTGGTTTGAGCCTCGGCTCGGGTCCTTCGCAGGAGGTAATCGGCCACGTCGAGCATGGCCTCATTGGAGCCGGCCAGCCGACCGTCGCTGCGCCACTGACCGGCCACCACCAGGGTGGGCACGCTGCCGACCTGCCAGACGCGGCTCAAGGCCAGGGCCTGCGCAACGGCCTGAGCGACTTCGAGACTTTCGAATGCGGCAAGAAAATCCTCCCGGCTGCGGCAGCGCTGGCCGCGCCTCTGGCCCACGGCGCGAACGCGGTCGGCATAAAAGAGTGCAATGTCCGCAGCGTCCTTGAACTGCCGCCCGTCTTCGTGAATGGCAGCGAACATGGCGTCGTGGGTAACGCCTAGGACGCCGCAGACCTCGGCCACATAGTAGGCCTCGGCCAGCAGCATCCAGCTGCGGCTGAACACCGCCGGAACACGCTCGAAACGGACGTCATCGGGAAGCTGCCCGGTCCAGGTGGCCAGCGCAGGCTCCAGGCGATGGCAGTGAATGCAGGCGTAGGAGAAAAGCTCCTGCACCAGCAGCCCGCCATGGCTCTGACCGGTGGTTCCGGTGGCGGTGGGCACCGGCAGCACGATGTAGTGCTCGTTCTGCCGGAACGTCTCCAGACGGGACTGGGCCGCAACGGCGGGCAGCAGTCCAAGTAACAGCACAGCGGTGAGGACGTAACGCGACATCACCGCTGCTCACTCGCCAGCAATGGAATCAGTGCAGGCCGCGGATGTAGGCGGACACTGCCTCGATCTCGCGATCGTTCATGTTCTGCGCCACGCCGCGCATCACGCCACCCATGGCGGCATCGGTCTCCCGCTCGCCATCGCGGTAGGCCTTGAGCTGCAGCGCTGTGTAGCGCTCCGGCTGGCCGGAAAGGGAAGGATAGCCGGCCGGACCGTTGCCATGCCCGCCGGGCGAATGACAGGCGATGCAGGCGGCCACGCCCTTGTTGGCAATACCGGCACGGTAGATGCGCTTGCCGAGTTCGAGCACCTCAGGCGCGGCGTCAGCAGTGCCTTCGGCCAGGGGCTGATCGGCATAGAAGGCCGAAATGTCCTTCAGCTGCTGCTCGGTCAGATTTTCCACCTGCCCCATCATCAGCAGCGCCTGGCGCTCGCCGGAGTGGAAGGCGCGCATCTGGCTGAGGAGATAGCTGTAATGCTGGCCCCCGAGGTTCGGGTACTCGGGGCCGATGCCCCGGCCGTCGGAACCGTGGCAGGCGCTGCAGACCAGGGCAGCCGCCCGACCCGCTTCAGGGTCGCCGCGAGGAGTCTCTGCCGGGGGCTCGGTTGCCGCGGTGAGAACCCCACTGACGCACAACAGGACAAACGTGAAGATCAGATTGCGCAACATGGTTGAATCCGTTCGGAACTGAATTGCTTGGATCGAGCCCGGCGGAAAGCCGGCCATCGAGCGGATCAGGCCCCGCCCGACACCCTGCCAGGCTGCTAGACTATGCCCGGACGGTCACGGGCCTGTGAGGGACGAAGTATACCTCAGGATCCGGCCACAACGGGAGGCATGCTTGGCATCGAAACGACCGACCACACCCGGTGCACGCAAACGCAAGCGACCACCCCAGGGCACGCCTACCCAGGGGCCGGCGCTGGATGCGCTGCCGGTACTCACGGCCAGCTTCGAACGCAGCGCCAAGGGTCCGGGTGACTCACCGGCGGATCGCGGTCGGGAGGTGGCTTTCGCCGGCCGCTCCAACGCCGGCAAGTCCAGCGTCCTCAATCGGCTCACCGGTCAGCGCAGTCTGGCGCGGACCAGCAAGACGCCGGGCCGCACCCAGCTGTTGAACTACTTCCGCATCAACGCCGACGCCTGTCTGGTGGACCTGCCGGGCTACGGCTATGCCAAAACCGACCGCAGCACCCGGGATGCCTGGCAGAGCGAAGTGGAGGGGTATCTCTCCAGCCGCAGCGCCCTGGTGGGCGTGGTGCTGGTGATGGACATCCGCCACCCGTTTCAGCACTTCGATGAGCAGATGATCGCCTGGGCCCGGGCTTCCGGCATGCCGCTGCTGGTGCTGCTGAACAAGGCCGACAAGCTCGGTTTTGGCGCCGCCAGCGCGGCGCTGCAGCAGGCGCGCCGGCATCTGCAGGACGCGCCCGTCGCCCAGCCCCTGCTGTTCAGCGCCTTGCGCGGCCAGGGCTGTGAGGAAGCGCTCACTATCCTCCGAGACTGGCTGGGCTTGGACGAGCCCACCCCGGAAGTTGCGGAAGACGCTTAGTCTTGGATCTGCTGCGAGCGTGCTTCGCGCGCGAAGCACGCTCCCACAAGCAGCGCTGGCGCTGGACACGTGCAAGTGGCTCAACAGGCTGTGGGAGGCGCAATCAAGCGCAATTAAATCAAGGGGTTAGATCTTGACCCAGAAAGGATTGGGCTGTGCTGCTCAACGACCACTGGGGGAAAAGAGGTGCCCCGGCCCTGCTGGGGGGAGCAGGGCCGGGGCTGCCGGAGACGCCTCGGGGGTGACGTCGGGTCGGATCATTGGGGGATATCGGGGATGGGAAGGGGCAATGATCCGTCCGGCACAAATTAGGACTCACCCCTGGGTGAAAAGTTCCCAACCATTCGTCGCAGATTTCACTCCTGTTGTCTCCGTCCGCGCGCGTCAGTGGGCCTCGTCCCAGTTTGCGCCCATGCCCATCTCCACCAGCAGGGGGACGGCCAGCTGCGCCGCGCCCTGCATGCGTTCGGTCACGGCGGCCGCGAGCTCTTCGGCAGCGTCCTCGGCCACTTCGAACACCAGCTCGTCGTGGACCTGCATGATCATCAGCGCGTCGGGCCGGGCCTCATTCATCCAGGCGTCCACGTCGATCATGGCGCGTTTGATGATGTCGGCGGCACTGCCCTGCATGGGCGCATTGATGGCCGTGCGTTCCGCGGCCTGGCGCCGCTGCTGATTCTGCACACGGATTTCCGGCAGGTAGAGCCGGCGCCCGAACAGGGTCGTAACAAAGCCCTGCTCGAAGGCCTCGCTGCGGGTGCGGTCCATGTACTCGCGCACGCCCGGATAGCGCTCGAAGTAGCGGTCGATGTAATCCTGGGCCTCACCTCGCGGCAAGCCGAGCTGGCGGGCCAGCCCGAAGGCCGACATGCCGTAGATGAGCCCGAAGTTGATGGCCTTGGCATTGCGGCGCTGCTCGTCGGTGACCGCATCGAGTTCCACCCCGAAGACCTCCGCCGCCGTGGCCCGGTGCACGTCCAGACCGGCCTCGAATGCCGCCAGCAGACCGGCGTCAGCGGACAGGTGGGCCATGATCCGCAGCTCGATCTGGGAGTAGTCCGCCGCCAGCAGCAAGCGCCCCTTGGGCGCCACGAAGGCCTGCCTGATGCGCCGGCCTTCGGCGCTGCGGATGGGGATGTTCTGCAGATTAGGCTCTGACGACGACAGCCTGCCTGTGGCCGCCACCGCCTGATGGTAGGAGGTGTGGATGCGGCCGGTTTCCGGATTGATCTGCTTCGGCAGGGTGTCGGTGTAGGTGGACTTGAGCTTGGCCACGCTGCGGTAGTCCATGATGATCCGCGGCAAGGCATAGTCATGGGCCAGTTCCGCCAGCACCGGTTCTGCCGTGGACGGCGCACCGCCCGGGGTCTTGCGGATCACCGGCAGGCCGAGCTGCTCATAGAGGATGGTCTGCAGCTGCCGGGTGGAACCGAGGTTGAACTTGCCGCCGGCCTCCTCATGGGCCCGAGCTTCCAGTTCCTGCATGCGCTCGGCCAGCTCGCCGCTCTGCTTCTCGAGCAGCCTGCGGTCGAGCAGGGCGCCGTTGCGTTCGATCCGCGAGAGAATCGGCAGCAGCGGCATCTCGATGGTCTCGAAGACCTGCTTCAAGGCCGGTTCCGCTTCCAGCCGGGGCCACAGCAGTTCATGCAGCTGCAGAGTGACGTCCGCATCCTCCGCCGCATAGGGGCCAGCCTGTTCGAGCCCCACCTGATCGAAGCTCAGCTGTTTGGCACCCTTGCCGGCGACATCGGTGAAGGCGATGGTCTGCCGGCCCAAGAACTTCAGCGCCATGTCGTCCATGTTGTGGCGCGTCCCAACGCTGTCCAAGACATAGGACTCGAGCATGGTGTCGTAGCGCACCCCGGCCAGGGTAATGCCGGCACGGGCCAGCACGCTCATGTCGTACTTCAGGTTCTGGCCGATCTTCTCGATGGCCGGATCCTCCAGCAGGGGCTTGAGGGTCTCGAGCACCATCTTGGCGTCGAGCTGATCCGGGACACCCACATAGCTGTGGGCGAAGGGCACATAGGCCGCCTCGCCAGGACTGATGGCAAAGGACATCCCCACCAGCTTGGCTCGCATATAGTCGAGGCTGGTGGTTTCGGTGTCGAAGGCGAAGCGCTTGGCCTCGCGCAGGCGTTCGACCCAGCGCCTGAATTCAGCCTCGTCGAGGAGGGTGACGTAGTCGCGCTCGGTGACCGTCGCATCCACCTGACCGTCCGCTGCCAGCGCGTTGCTGGCCTCGCCGATCCAGCCCTTGAACTCCAGATCCCGGTAGTAGCCGAGCAGGCGCTCCTGATCCGGCTCCCGTTCGGCAACGTCATCAGGTCCGAAGTCCAGTTCGAGATCACAGCGGATGGTGGTCAACTCCCGATACAGGGGCAGCTGATCCAGGGCCGCGCGGAGGTTCTCCCCGAGCTTGCCTTTGATGCTGTCGGCTGCGGCCATCAGGGCGTCGAGGTCACCGTGCTCGTTGAGCCACTTGGCCGCCGTCTTCGGACCGACCTTCTCGACTCCGGGAATGTTGTCCACGCTGTCCCCGGCCAGGGCGAGCAGGTCAATGATCCGCTCCGGGGGCACGCCAAATTTCTCCACCACCGCATCCGGGTCGAGCACGGTGTCGGTCATGGTATTGACCAGGGTGATGCGGTCGCTGACCAGCTGCGCCATGTCCTTGTCGCCGGTGGAGATCAGCACCGACTCGCCCCGGGCCTCCGCCTGCCGGGCCAGAGTACCGATGACGTCGTCCGCTTCGACGCCGGGTTCCACGATCAGCGGCAGGCCCATGGCCTCGATAAGGTCATGGATGGGCTTGATCTGGCTGCGCAGCTCATCGGGCATGTCCGGCCGATTGGCCTTGTAGTCCGCGAACATCTCGTTGCGGAAGGTGTCGCCGGGCGGGTCGAACACCACGGCGATCCGGCTGCCGGGGTAATCGGCCTCGAGTTTGCGCAGCATGCCGATCACACCTTTGATGGCACCCGTAGGGCGACCATCGGAGGTGGTCAGGGGCGGCAGGGCGTGGAAGGCCCGGAACAGGTAGGAAGACCCGTCGACGAGAATGAGCGGTTTGTCGTCCGCCATGGATTCAGCCACCATATTGGTTATCCGATCGATGCGGGAGTCCGCCGAAGTGCACGCATCCCCCTCCTGCCGCACAGCGACCCGGCTCCTGCCCGCGGTCCTGCTCGGTGCTCTGCTCGCAATCCTGCTCGCCGCAGCGGGGGTGCAGGCCAGCGAGACAGCCATCACTTCGCGCGGTCAGGACGTGACCATCATCGAAGGCCGCGAACGCACCGTCTACGAGTACCGCCAGAACGGGGTGTTGAGGATGATACGCGTGGTGCCCGCCGTCGGCCGACCCTACTACCTCACGCCTGCCGATCCCACGCGAGGATACGGCAATCTGGAACAGGCGGACATGCTGCTCCCGAGGTGGATCCTGGTCGAGTTCTGATCATCCCATGGCCGCCTTCACCGAGCTCGCCGAAGAAGATGCCGCCTACGCCTGCGAGCAGTGGCAGCTCGGCCGTCTGATCGCAGTCACCCCCACCGCCACCGGGATCGAGAACAGCAACTTCTTCCTGTCCAGCGAACAGGACGGCAAGCGTCACGAGTGGGTATTGACCCTGGCGGAGCAACCCTTCGAGGGGGTGACGCTGGAAACCCTGCGCCGCCTCGACGCCACGGGTTTGCCGGTCCCGGTACCGCTGCGCGACCGCCACGGCGCCCTCACTACAACCGTTGCCGGAGCCCCTGCACTGCTGGCGCCCAAGTTCCCGGGCTCCCACCCTGAACAGCCCAGCCTCGCCCAGATTGCTGCCATCGGGCGCTTTCTGGGACGGATGCATCAGGTCACCGGCGGACTCGACGGCCCCGCCCATCCCCGGGATGGGGCCTGGATCGAACAGCAGGCCGGGCGGCTCCGACGCCGCCTCGGTGGTCAGGCGCAACAGCTCCTCGCCGCGGCCCTGACCACCTTCAGCACCGGCAGCAAGCGCCGAGACTGGCGCCGCCTGCCCAGCGGACTGGTGCACGGCGACGTGTTCCGGGACAACACCCTGTTCGATGGCGATCAGCTCTGTGCTGTCATCGACTTCCACCACACCGCCTGCGCACCGCTGCTCTTCGATCTCGCCGTGGTGGCCAACGACTGGTGCTGCGATGCAGCCGGGCGCCTGGATGGCGAGCGCCTGCGGGTGCTGATCGCAAGCTACGACGGCATCCGCGAGCTGACCCGGGAAGAGCGCTGGCTCTGGCCGGTCATGACCGTCCTCGCCGCCCTGCGTTTCTGGCTGGCCCGCCTCGATACCCGGCGCAAACCCCCGGCCGAGATGGCGCGCATCCTCGACCGCCGCCTGCGGGAGGGGTTCCCGCTGGCAAGGAACTGAACCGGCTCACACCGCGCGCAGGATGAACACCGAGAACAGCCCTTCGGTGTCCGTGAACTCCTCCACGGTATCGAAGCCTGCGCCCGCCGCCAGGGCCCGGAACTCGTCCGGGGCGTATTTGTAGGAGTTTTCGGTGTGAATGGTTTCGCCGGCGGCAAACGCGAAGTTCTCAGCTGCCAGACTGAAGGTGAGGTCCCGTCGCGCCACCAGATGCATCTCGATGCGCCCGGCCTCTTCGTTGTAGTGGGCCCGATGGTCGAAGGCCTCCACGTCGATGTCACCATCGAGGGCCCGATTGAGGTGGAGCAGGGCGTTGCGATTGAACGCTGCCGTGACGCCGGCAGCGTCGTTGTAGGCCGCTTCCAGGCGCGCCTTGTCCTTGCGCCGGTCGACGCCGATGAGCAGCTGCCCCCCGGCACCCAGCGTGCGGTGCACTCCGGCCAGAAAACGGCCGGCCGCGGCTCGCTCGAAATTGCCGATGCTCGAACCGGGGAAAAAGCCCGTGATGGGTGCGCTTTCGCCATCCGCACTGCGGGGCCGCCAGGGCAACTCGAAGCCGGCAGCGTAGTCGGCACAGATGGCATGCACCTCCAGCCATTCGTAATCCGCAGCCAATGCCCGCGCAGCTTCCAGCAGATGCTCCCGGGAGATATCCACCGGCAGGTAGGCTGTGGGCCGCAACCCTTCCAGCAGCAGGCGAATCTTGCGGCTCGAACCGCTGCCGAACTCCAGCAGCACGTTGCCGCGGCCGAGGATGGCGCAGAGGGCATCGAGCCGGGATTCGAAGATGCTGATCTCAGCCCGGGTGGGGTAGTACTCGGGCAGCCGCGTGATGGCCTCGAACAGTTCGGAGCCACGCTGATCGTAGAAGTACTTCGGCGCTATGCGCCGGGGCGTGGCCCCGAGTCCGGCCAGCACTTCCTCGCGCATGTCGACAAGTTGAGGCTTCAGATCGTGCAGATGCACGCGCGCTTCGATCGCTGCGGTCGAAGCCGGGCGGGGATCCGGTCGTGCCATGACTTTCAGGCGTCCTGTGCAAGGCGAACGCCGGTGAACTGCCAGCGATCCGGGGGGTAGAAGAAATTGCGGTAACTGTCGCGGATGTGGGCCCGGGGTGTGGCGCAGGACCCACCGCGCAGAACAAGCTGATTGGCCATGAACTTGCCGTTGTACTCACCGAGTGCTCCCGGCAGCGGCCGGTAGCCCGGATACGGCGCATAGGCGCTGGAGGTCCACTCCCAGAGATCCCCGCGCATGGCCGCAAGATGCCCGCCGGCTGCAGAGCCGGGATGAAAACGTCCGTCGTCGAGAAACACCCCTTCGCCACCGGCCTCTGCAGCCGCAGCTTCCCACTCCGCCTCACTCGGCAGGCGCGCCCCGGCCCAGCGGGCGTAGGCATCGGCCTCATAGCCGCTGAGGTGGCAGACCGGCCCCTCGGGATCCAGCGGCTGCGGCCCGCCGAGGGTGTAGCTCCACCAGCTCCCGTCCTGCTCGAACCAGTACAGCGGCGCCCGCGGCGCTCCGGGTTGCTGCAGCCAGCCCCAGCCGTCCGCCAGCCAGAGTTCCGGTCGGCCATAACCACCGTCAGCCATGAACATCAGATATTCGGCATTGGTGACACAGCGGTCGGCAAGCCGATAGGGCTCGAGCCAGACCCGGTGACGCGGGGTCTCGTTGTCGAAGCTGAAAAGGCGGCGTTCGAGCGCCGCCAGTGGTTCCCGACCGATCTCCAGCAGACCACCCGGCAGCTCGGAGTAGGTGAGTGCAGCGCTGGCGGGCGCCGCTGCCGGCACCGGAGCATCTCCATACGCCGGCTGCAGCGGATTGTGTCCGAAGGCGTACTTCAGATCGGTGATCAGCAGTTCCTGATGCTGTTCTTCATGCTGTGTCCCGAGCACCAGCCGGCGCCGCACCTCGTCCTCGCAACCCCTCTCCACCAGCGCCACCATGGCCGCGTCCACATGGTCACGGTAGGCCATGACTTCGGCCACCGTCGGCCTGGAGAGCTGGCCGCGGCGGGCGCGGGGAAACTGGGCCCCCACTCCGTTGTAGTAGGAGTTGAAGAGGTAGGTATAGCGGGCGTCCAGCGGCTGGTAGCCGGCCAGGAAGGGCTGCAGCAGAAAGGTCTCGAAGAACCAGGTGGTGTGGGCCAGATGCCACTTGGGCGGGCTGGCATCCGCCATGGGCTGGACGCCGAAGTCCTCCACTTCGAGCGCGGCCACCAGGGATCGGCTGCGCTGACGCACGAGCTGGAAATCCACCAGGGCTTCGCCAACGTCAGAACCGTCAGACCGTTGGGCTGCTTGCGTCACGCTCAACTCCCGCTGCTCACCCGCGCCGGCAGCCTTCGCCGGCAGCGAACTGAGTATGTGCGCCCGTGTGTGACAGCCGCAACCGCGGTCAGAATCGATCCGCCAGGGTGCGGTAGGCCGTCAGCACCCGCTCCGGGGTGTGTGGCAGACGGATGTAGCCATGGTAGTGGCCACGGGGGTTGAAGATCACGATGTTGCCGGTGTGGTCTACGACGTAGCCGTCCGGGTCGTGGTCCGATGGCACTTTCGCGAAGGCGACACTGACGTCGCGCGCCAGAGTGGCCAGCACCCTGTGTTCGCCGGTGACGCCGACGAAGTCGGGGTGGAAGTAGCGCACGAACTCCGCGAGCACCTCAGGCGTGTCCCGCTCCGGGTCGACGGTGAACAGGGCCACGTCAAAGGGTTCGTGACCATTGGATTCCGCCAGCTGGCGGCGGGCTTCCCCCAGCACCGCCAGGGTCACGGGACAAATGTCGGGGCAATGGGTGAATCCGAAGTAGGCCAGGGTCCAGGAACCCCGCAGATCGGCCTCGGTGAAGGTGCTGCCGTCATCGCGGGTAAGCCTGAAGGGCGACGGTGCCCGGGGCGCAGGCAGCACCACGGTGCCGTACTCCTCCCGCAGCTGATCATCACTCAATCCCGGTTTGCGGACGATGTTGTTAACGAACAGGCCCAGGACCAGCGCCATGAACAGCACACAGCCGATAAGAGTGTTGCGCACGCCGGGAGCCATCAGTTCGCAGCCGACCAGCCCATGGCCGTCAACCCGGGAAAGACGTAGTGGTCCACCAGCAGGAATACGAACAGCAGCATGAGATAAAGCAGGGAGTAGCGGAAGGTTTCCATGGGTGCCCGCGGGTTCTTGCCGATGAGCAGGACCACCGCCCAGTAGACGAACCCGGCACCGAGACCGATGGCCCCGGCCAGATAAAGCAGGCCGCTCATGCCGATGGCGAAGGGCATGAGGCTGACCGCCACCAGGATCAGGGTATAGAACAGGATGTGCCACTTGGTGTACTGCTCGCCGTGGGTCACCGGCAGCATGGGCATGTCGATGGTGGCGTACTCGTCCTTGCGCTCGATGGCCAGGGCCCAGAAGTGGGGCGGCGTCCAGGCGAAGATGATCAGCACCAGCAGCAGGGCGCCCGGCTCGATGGTGCCGGTGACGGCCGTCCAGCCGAACAGGGGCGGCGCAGCGCCGAACAGGCCGCCGATGACGATGTTCTGCGGCGTGGCCCGCTTCAGGTACATGGTGTAGATGAAACCGTAGCCGACCCAGGATGCAAGATTCAGCCAGGCGGTGAGCGGATTGACGAAGACCACCAGAATGGCCATGCCGAGAATGCCGGTCACCGCGGCGAAGAGGATGCCCCGCGGCAGGGAGACGCGGCCCGTGGCCACGGGTCGGTTGCGGGTGCGCGCCATACGCGCATCAATGGACGCATCGGCAATGTGATTCACGGCTGCCGCGGAACCCGCCACCAGGGCGATGCCGAGGATGCCGAACAGGACCGGTGCCAGGGGCGGCAGCCCCGGGGTGGCCAGGAACGAGCCGACTGCCGCACACAGCAGCATCAGCATTACCACCCGCGGCTTGCACATCTGATAATAGTCACGCCAGGTCGCAGCAGGCGGACTGATCTCCGAAACTGTATCGCTCATGCACCGATCCCGGTGGACGTGCGCTCGGCGCGCACGCGATGGTTGACGGTCACCATGACCAGCAGCAGCAGGGCGGCGATCGCGTTATGGGCCGTGGCCACCAGCAGGGGCAGGCTGAAGACCACGTTGGCGATACCCAGCAGAAGCTGCAGCAGCAGGACAGCCGCAAGGGTAATGCCCAGGGGTGCCAACTGCCAACTGCGCGGCGCCCTCCAAAGCCGCCAGGCGATCACACCCAGCACTAACGCGACGGCAATGGCGCCCAGACGATGGGTCAGGTGGATGGCAATTCGGCCCTCGCTGTACATCAGGCCGCCTAAGTAGTTGGGACCCACCTCCTGCAGCAGATTGAAGCCATGGGCAAAATCGGCCTCGGGCCACCACTGGCCCTGGCAGGTGGGAAAGTCCGGGCAGGCCAGGGCCGCGTAGTTGGAGCTGACCCAGCCACCGAGGGCAATCTGGGCCACAAGCACCACGATTCCGGCAACCACCCAGGGTCGCAGTCGCGCCAGCTCCATGGCCTGTTCGCCCACGGCAGCCTGACGCCGCCAGCCCAGCTGCAGCAGCAGCAGCCACAGCAGCGACAGGGTCAGGAAGCCTCCGAGCAGGTGGGCCGTGACCACCTGGGGCCAGAGCTTCAAGGTTACGGTCCAGGCGCCGAAGGCAGCCTGCAGGGTGACCACGGCGAGCAGCACGAAGGGCAGCAGCACCGGTTGATCCTCGTGCTGTCGCCGCCGCCAGGCAAGGACCGCTAGGGCAAGGATGACCAGCCCCAGCATGCCGGCAAAGTAGCGATGGACCATTTCAGGCCAGGCCTTGTCCACCTCCACCGGCGCATCAGGAAAGCGCATCTGTGCCCTCTCGATACGCTCAGGACTCATGGGAATGCCGGCAAAGCCATAGCATCCCGGCCAGTCCGGACAGCCTAAGCCGGCGTCCACCAGCCGCGTCCAGGCGCCAAGCACGATGACCACCGCACACAAACCGATGGCGAAGGCGACGAAACGGAATCCGGGCTTGCGATCGCGAATCAAGGTGTTCTCCTCCTCCCGGGCTCAACCGATGTTGGAGAGCCGCAGGAGCTGCTTGAGATCGGACAGCAGGTCTGGACCGATCTGATCAAGCCCGTGGTAGAGCACGACGTTCCCAAGTGGGTCCACCGTGAGGATACCCGAACCGACTGCGTCCGCGGCAGGGATGGGCTGTTGGCCACGCAGATTGCGGTCGGCAAGCGCCTCCTCGAGAAGGTCCGGCGGGCCATCTACGATATTCATCTCCGGCAATCGGGCCCGGACCGTTCCCCGCAGGCCCGGCGGAGATGCCGGGGTGATGACGGCGAAGCGGAGCAGACGGTCCGAATCCCGGCCGAGCAGGATGTGTACCTGCCGCAGCAGCTCCAGGGCTTCGATGCAGGACTCGTCACAGTCCGCTCCGGTCACCACCAGCAGCCGCCAGCGCCGGCGTTCTCCCGGTACCAGCAGGGCACCGTCTTCCGCCACCAGGCCCAGGGCTTCCAGGTCTCCGGGAGGATCGATCAACCAGCCCCGGTTGGTCTGGGCGCCGGCCACCATCCATGACGCGCCAAAGTAGATGGCGACCGCCGCGGCCAGGGGCAGCAGCGACAGCGCGATCAGGCCGACCAGCAGCAGCCGATTGCGATTGCGTATCCGTGTGTCGACGGGCTTTGCCGCCGCGCCATCATCAGATCCGGTCTGCATGTTCGTCATCTCCGTTGGAGCCGTCCGTACGCCGAAACGACACCACGCACCAACCGATCACCAGGACCAGGCCAAGGCCCAGCCACTGCAGGGCATAGCCACGATGCCGTGCGGATGTCAGCCGCAGCGGTCGAAAGTTCCAGGTCTGCACGCCAGGACCGGCAGGGTCCGCCACCAGCACCCGCTCGAACAGGGGGCTGCCGAGGTCATCGGCGAGCGCGTCCAGGTCCACGCGCTGCACCCTCAAATCACCCTGCAGCTGCTCCAGGACCGGCCCAAACACGGCCGGCGCAGGCCGATCCGGTGCCAGCTGGCCGGTGAGCACCACTCGTGTCGCGGGGAGGTGCACCTCTGGCAGCACAGAGCGGTCGACGTTTCCTGCCACCCAGCCGAGGTTGACCAGCACCAGCCGGTCGAAGTCCGCCGCAGCAAAGGGCACGTGCAATTCGTAGCCGGCGCGACCGCGCCAGGTCCGGTTGTCGAGCCAGACCCGGGTGCCCGGAACAAAGTGCCCTTCCACGGATACCGGCAGCAGATCCACCGCGGCGCCGGCTTCCGCCATCGCCTCCGCCAGCGGCCGCGGCGGCAGGGCCTGCATCTGCTCGAGGTGAGCCTCCTCGCCGGCCACCTCGGCGGCCCGGTTCCACTGCCAGAGGGAAAGTGCCAGCACCAGGGGCAGGAACGCCGCCACGAACAACGACAGGCGCCAGGACGGCACGAACCGCAAACGGCTCTTCAAAGGGGATGCCACGACTCACCGGGCATCCGCAGGAGGCGATGGGTTATACTCGATGGCTCTCTCACGGGCTCCCGAATCGGACCCTCTGCATGCTCCTGAAGATTCTGATCGTCATCCTCTTCGTGGCCGTCCTGGTCAGTCTTTCCAGCGGCCTCGTGTTCCTGTTCAAGGATCAGGAGAGCGGACGCAAGCGGGTTCTCTATGCCCTCGGCACCCGGGTCTGTCTTGCGGCGGCTCTGCTCGGCCTGGTCTTCTACGGCCTCGTCAGCGGCGATCTCGGCATGGGCGCGCCGTGGCACGGTCAATGACCCGCCCGGCACCGCCTCATCAGAACACGTAGACGAAGAGGAACAGCCCCAGCCACACCACGTCCACGAAGTGCCAGTACCAGGCCGTCGCTTCGAATCCGAAGTGATCCTCCTTGGTAAAGTGGCCCTTCAGACACCGCGCCAGCATCACGATCAGCATGAACGTACCGAGCGTGACGTGGAAACCGTGGAAACCGGTGAGCAGGAAGAACGTCGAACCGTAGATGCCGGTGTTCAGCGTCAGGCCCAGATCCCGGTAGGCGTGGACGTACTCGGCCATCTGCAGGATCAGGAAGAGAATGCCGAGTGCCACGGTGATGCCCAGCCAGAGGTTGAGCTTGGAGCGGTTGCCTTCCTTCAGCGCGGTGTGTGCTACGTGGATGGTCACGCTCGAAGTCAGCAGCACCACTGTGTTGTAGAACGGCAGGTAGGCCAGCCATTGGGTCAGCGGGGGAGCTGCCAGAGTCGCATCCGGGGTAGCCCACTGGGGGTGCGGATTGGTGCCAGCGTTCCAGTCGACGGTGAAGTCAGGCCACAGGTACTGACCGGTGATGCCCTTCTCGCCCTCACCACCGAGCCATGGCAGCGCCAGGAAGCGAATGTAGAACAGCGCTCCGAAGAAGGCCGCGAAGAACATCACTTCAGAGAAGATGAACCAGCCCATGCCCCAGACGTAGGAGCGCTTGACCTGGGCACTGTTCATGCCCCGATGGTTCTCTTCGATCACCGCTGCAAACCAGCGATAGAGCGCAATGGCAACCACGACGAAGCCGACGACGAACAGGAGTTCCTTGCCGTGGCCGCCAGTCTGAGCCGAGTTCATCCAGGCGCCGAGCCCATAGAGCATGACCCCGAGGCCGAACGCGAGCCATACCGGCAGTTTGCTTTCGCTCGGCACGTAGTAAGCCTCGTGACCGCCCGCTTCTTGCTGTGCCATCCCCATTGTTCTCCGTTGCCGTCGGCGCCTTGGCTCCGACTTCAGCTACCCGCAGCGGTGCCCACGCTACCGTGGACGTTCCGCACCTGTTCCGTGATGTCAAACATCGTGTACGAGAGCGATATCGTACGAATCGAGTCCGGCAGGTCGCGATCGACGATGAAGCGCATCGGCATTTCCACTGACTCGCCAGGCTGCAGAACCTGCTGCTCGAAACAGAAGCACTGGGTCTTGTGGAAGAACGCCGCGGCGCGCCCCGGTGCCACCGAAGGGATGGTCTGAGCCACCATGACCCGATCCGTGGGGTTGTGGGCGTAGAAGACCGCCTCGTGCATGCCACCCGATGTCACCCGCATTCCGCCCACATCGGAGCCGAAGCGCCAGGGCATGCCGGCGTTGACGTTGGTGACGAAACGCACCTGGATTTCGCGGGATTCATCCGCCACCAGATCACTTTCCACATACTCGTACTGGCCTGCCGTCTTGCCGTTGAGCCCGGTGACTTCGCAGATGACGTCGTAGATCGGCACCAGGGCAAAGGCAAACGCGAACATACCCACCGTGCCCAGGCCCAGCCGGGTGACGGTTCGCCGCGTGCGCGCGGCCGCTTCGGCCTGACGGTTCAAGGTTTCGGACTCAGTCATGCCAGGGACTCCTTTACCACCATGGCCCGTGCCGGCGGGATAGCTCGGCAGGGGCCCAAACAACCATCACTTCACCACGGGCGGCGTGGAGAAGGTGTGATAGGGCGCCGGTGAAGGCACCGTCCACTCGAGGCCTTCAGCCCCGTCCCAGACTCCGGCCGTAGCCTTCTGCCCACCACGAATGCACTTGATGACCAGATACAGGAACAGCAGCTGCGACAGGCCGAAGACGAAAGCGCCTACCGTCGACCAGGCGTTGAAGTTGGCGAACTGCAGCGCGTAGTCGGGAATCCGCCGCGGCATGCCGGCCAGTCCCGAGAAGTGCATCGGGAAGAACGCGAGGTTCACACCGATGAACGACAGCCAGAAGTGCAGCTTGCCCAGCGCCTCGGAGTACATGAAGCCGGTCCACTTCGGCAGCCAGTAGTAGACCGCACAGAAGATGGAGAACAGGGCACCGGACACCAGCACGTAGTGGAAGTGCGCCACCACGAAGTAGGTGTCGTGGTACTGGTAGTCCGCCGGAGCGATGGCCAGCATCACGCCGGAGAAACCGCCCACGGTGAACAGGAAGACGAAGGCCAGCGCGAACAGCATGGGCGTCTCGAAGGTCATCGAGCCCTGCCACATGGTGCTGATCCAGTTGAACACCTTCACGCCCGTGGGCACGGCGATGAGCATGGTCGCGTACATGAAGAACAGCTGTCCGGCCAGCGGCATGCCCACCGTGAACATGTGGTGGGCCCAGACGATGAACGACAGGAAGGCGATGGACGACGTGGCATAGACCATGGAGTCATAGCCAAAGAGCCGCTTGCGGGAGAACGCAGGGATCACATGGGAGACGATCCCGAAAGCCGGCAGGATCATGATGTAGACCTCGGGGTGCCCGAAGAACCAGAAGATGTGCTGGAACAGCACCGGGTCGCCACCGCCGGCTGCATCGAAGCAGCTGGTGCCGAAGTGGATGTCGAACAGCATCATGGTGACGGCACCTGCCAGCACCGGCATCACCGCGATCAGCAGGTAGGCGGTGATGAGCCAGGTCCAGACGAACATCGGCATCTTCATGAGGGTCATGCCGGGTGCGCGCATGTTGAGGATGGTGGCGATGATGTTGATCGCGCCCATGATCGACGACGCCCCGAGCAGGTGGATGGCGAAGATCATGAAGGTGACCGAGTCCGGCGCGTAGGTGGTCGACAATGGCGCGTACATGGTCCAGCCGAAATCAGGGCCGCCGCCTTCCATGAACAGCGTCGAGATCAGCATCAGTGACGCGAAGGGCAGGATCCAGAACGACAGGTTGTTCATGCGCGGCAGCGCCATGTCCGGCGCGCCGACCATCATCGGCAGCATCCAGTTCGCCAGCCCCACGAAGGCCGGCATGATGGCGCCGAACACCATCACCAGGCCGTGCATGGTGGTCATCTGGTTGAAGAAATGCGGTTCCACGAAGGACTGTCCCGGCTGGAACAGCTCCGCGCGGATGACCAGCGCCATGACGCCGCCGGCCAAGAACATGATGAAGCTGAACCACAGGTACATCGAACCGATGTCCTTGTGGTTGGTGGTATAGAGCCAGCGGGTAATGCCTTTGGCCGGCCCGTGGTGATGATCATCGTGGTGGGCGTCGATGACGGCGCTCATCTTCCTGCACTCCTGGGTTCGCGATTCACTGGGCTGCGGCGAAAGTGACGATGTCCTTGGGCTTGACCGGTTCGCTCCGCTCGGAAGCACCGGCTTTGCCGAAGGCATGACGCTGATAGTTCATCACCGATGCCATGTCCACCGGACTCAGCACCGGACCGAAGGCCTGCATGGCCGTACCTGCCCGCCCGTGATAGACCACCTCCATGTGCACATCGAAATCACCCGTCATCATGGCGTTGCCGGCCAGTGCCGGGAACACCGGCGGGACGCCCTGGCCGTCGGCCTGATGGCAGCCGACGCAATGGGTCGAGTAGACCTCCTCACCCCGCGCAAGCAGCTCGGCCTCCGACCAGTCGCGCTCCATGAGCTGTTCTTCGAGGCGCGCGAGCTGCAGCTGCTCGGCATACCAGGCGTCATACTCGTCCTCGGGCAGGGCATGGACCACGATGGGCATGAAGCCGTGGTCGATGCCGCAGAGCTCCGCGCACTGGCCGCGGTAGATGCCGGGCTCCTCGACGATGGTCCACATGTCATTGATGAAGCCGGGAATCGCATCGCGCTTGAGGGCGAAGTCCGGCACCCACCAGGCGTGGATGACGTCATTGGACGTCAGCAGGAAGCGCACCTTGCGGTTGATGGGGATCACCAGCGGATTGTCGACCTCCAGCAGATAGTTCTCGCCCTTCTCGGACAGGCCGAGGATCTGCTCCCGGGGCGTGGACAGGTTGGAGAAGAAGCTGATCTGCTCGTTGAGGTCGTCATCGAGGTATTTGTACTGCCAGCGCCACTGGTAGCCCCGCACCTCCACCACCATGTCCTCGCCACCGGAGTCGTACATCTGCACCAGAACGCTGGTGGCCGGAACGGCCATGCCGATGAGAATGCCCAGGGGAACCAGGGTCCAGACGATCTCCAATTTAGTGCTCTCGTGGAAGGTCGCAGGCGTCACGCCCCGGGACTTCCGGTGCAGGATGATCGAGATCAGCATGGCACCGAACACCACGACACCGATGGCCACACAGATCCAGAAGATCAGCATGTGCAGGTCGTAGATGGCGCGACTGATCTCCGTCACGCCTGGCGTCATGTTCCACCCGGAGGAAGCCGACGCCGGGACGGCCAGGGCGACCACTGCGAGCAGCAGGAGCCCGCTGGGAACGAACCGGGTTGCGATGGTCATTGCTGGACGACTCCGATTCTGGCCCGTCCCGCTCCGGCAGCGCATCAGGCGCAGGCCGGGCAGGAAGGGTCTGGACTACAAACCAGCGCGCGCCCAACCTGAACATGACAGGCGCGCGTCAATGTTTCGCCGAAAGCGGCGGCCGCCCGTGCGACCAATGCTGACAATGCAGATGGGCAGTGGATCGCAGGTGGCGAGAACGACGCTGCCGTCCCCGTTCGCGACGCCATGCATCGACTGGAAGTGCCGTCAGGGTACTACCAGTTCACCCCTGCGCTGCTCCTGATCCTCCGGCGCCGACATCAGTCGACAACGGAACGCATCCCCGTAAAACCGGACGCGGGCGGATTATAGCAATCACCCGGGACAAAACAATTAAGAAACATCGGAATCGTTCGGACCGGAATCCCGGCGGCGGGCCTTGGGCGGGTGGAACAGCAAGGGCTGCCCCTTCATGGGCGGTGCTGTTCTCGGAGCGTCGAGCCGACCCTTGGGCAGCTCATCAGCCGGCGCTTCTTCGAGTACGTCACTGAAGCCGCAGGCCACGCAATCGCGGTGGGTGGCCCCTCCGAGGCTGAAGACCCGGATCCGGTCCTGAACCCCGCAGCGTGGACAGACGGCACCGGCGATGAAGCGCTTGGGCCCTGCCTGCGAGCTCATCCGGCTGTCGCCTCGCTATCGATGCCGCTGTGCCTGAGCAGCGCCGTCACCTGCGGGTCCCGCCCCCGGAAGCGTCGGAACAGCTCGGCCGGAGACTCACTGCCGCCACGCTCGAGGATGGCGTGCAGGAAGTCCGCGCCCGCGCTGGCGGCAAAGATGCCCTCTTCCTCGAATCGGGAAAAGGCATCTGCTGACAGCACCTCGGCCCACATGTAGCTGTAGTAGCCGGCCGCGTAGCCGCCAGAGAAAATGTGTCCAAAGCCCGTCTCGAAGCGGTTCTCGGCCGGCGGCCGCACCACCGCCACCTCCTCGCGCACCTCGTCGAGGATCCTCCTGATCTGACCGGATTCGGCGCTGCGGTACTCGCCGTGCAGGCGGAAATCGAAGAGGCCGAATTCCAGCTGGCGGACCATGCCCATGGCGGACTGGAAGTTCTTCGCCGCCAGCAGCTTCTCCAGCATGGCCGAGGGCAGCGGTTCACCGGTCTCGTGATGCCCTGAGATCAGCGCCAGGGATTCCGGGTGCCAACACCAGTTCTCCAGGAACTGGCTGGGCAACTCCACCGCGTCCCAGGGGACGCCGTTGATGCCGGCGACGCTGGCCACCTCCACCTGGGTCAGCATGTGGTGGATGCCGTGACCGAACTCATGGAAGAGGGTGGTGACCTCTTCGTGGGTCAACAGGGCAGGGCGGTCGTCGGAGGGGCCTCCGAAGTTGCAGGTGAGATAGGCTACCGGGACCTGGCTGCCCGACTCCGTCCGCCGCCGACCCACGTAGCTGTCCATCCAGGCGCCGCCCTGCTTGTGCCGTCGGGCGAAGAGGTCCAGGTAGAAGCGGCCGATGACGGCCTCACTGCCCTCGGCGTTCCCGGCTTGGATTTCCCCGGCGCTCGCACCACAGATTTCAAAAGTCCGCACACTGGGTTCCCAGGTGGCCCAGCCTTGAACCTCCACCACGCGGATACCGAACAGCCGCTGGACGATGGCGAACAGTCCCTCCACCACACGATCGACGGGGAAATAGGGGCGCAGCGCTTCCTGGGAGATGTCGTAGCGGGCCTGGCGCAGACGCTCGGAGGCATAGCCCACGTCCCAGGCCCGAAGTTCGTCCAGGCCCAGCTCGTCACGGGCGAAGGCCGTAAGCTCCGCGAACTCCCGCTCGGCCTGGGGCTTGGCCCGGCGGGCCAGATCACGCAGAAAACCGAGCACCTCCTCCACGCTGCCGGCCATGCGGCCGGTGAGCTGGCGCTCTGCCCAGGAACCGAAGCCCAGCAGCGCCGCCTGTTCCTGTCGCAGCTCGAGGATTTCCTCCATCAGCGGCGCGTTGTCGAAGCGGCCCGCATGGGGGCCCTGATCCGAGGCCCGGGTGGTCCAGGCGGTGTAGATCTCTCGCCGCAGCTCCCGATCATCAGCGTGCATCATCACGGCCTGATAGGTGGGGCCATCGAGGGTGATGACGGGGCCATTGTTTTTGCGTTCGACCCCCGCCTTGCGGGCGCGCTCACGGTCGCTCTCCGGCAGGCCGGCGAGGCGGTCTTCGGTCACCGGCAGTTCAAAGGCGTCGGTGGCATCGAGCAGATGCTGGGAGAAGCGATTCGAGAGCTCCGACAGGCGGGCATTGATGGCCCGGAAGCGCTCCCGCTGTGGCTCGGGCAGATCGATGCCCGAGAGCCTGAAGTCGCGCAGGGCATGTTCGACGGCCGAGCGCCGCTCCGGCTCGAAACCCTCGAACGCGGGGCTTTCCGCCAGCCGCCGATAGGCTTCGAACAGGCCCTGGTGCTGGCCGTAGGCAGAATAGTAGGCCGACAGTTTCGGCAGGGCGGCCTCGTACACCTCCCGCAGGTCAGCGCTGTCGCGCACCGCATGCAGATGGGACACCGGACTCCAGACCCGGGACAGCCGATCCCCTGCCGCCTCCAGCGGCTCCACCACCGTTTCCCAATCGGGTTCTGCCGCCGCCACAGCGTCGAGCAGCCGGGTGTTGTCCTCCAGCACCGCGTCGAGGGCAGGCATGAGGTGGGCGGGTTCTATGCGATCGAAGGCCGGCAGGGATACCGTTTCGAGAAGGGGATTGGACATGTTCACTCCGCAGTGGATGACGGACGCAAGCGCGCGAAAACAGGGGCCGTGTCAGGCAGCACGCCGCGCCAGAGCCGGAACGCCTCCGCGGCCTGCTCCACCAGCATGCCGAGACCATCGACCGTACGCCGAGCGCCGAGTTCCGCACACCGCAGCAGGAATGCCGTCGGCTGCGCAGCGTACACCATGTCATAGGCCAGGGTCTGGCTGCCCACCAGTCCCGGCGCCAATTCCGGCACGCTGCCGTCCAGGCTCGCGGCCGTGGCATTGATGAGGATATCCGCGGGGGGCAACCCGGCCATGGACTCCGCCGCAACGGGGCCGAGATCCGCAAAGCGATCCGCCAGTTCCACCGCCCGGGCCGGCGAACGATTGCCAATCACCAGCCGGCCCACGCCCCTGGCCAGCAGCGGTTCGATGACCCCCGCCGCGGCACCGCCGGCACCGAGCATCACCACCGTCGCTCCTTCGAGGCGACAGGCCAGGCGGCCTTCGAGATCGCGGACGAGACCGATACCGTCGGTATTGAAGGCAGCAATGCGCCCGTCGGCCTCGACCCGCAGGGTGTTGGCCGCAGCCGCCCGCTCGGCAGCGGGATCCCGGCAGTCCGCCAGCGCGCTGGCCTCTGCCTTGAAGGGCACGGTGACATTGGCACCACGACCGCCATCGGCAAAGAAGGCCCGCACAGCCGCCTCGAACCCCTCCAGGGGAGCCTCGATGGCCGTATAGACCATCGCCTCCCCGGTCTGCGCGGCAAACCAGCCATGGATGCGCGGCGACAGACTGTGGCCCACGGGATGCCCAAACACCGCATAGCGGTCCGGCTGCGTCGTCACGACCCGGCCCTTTGTACCGAGCCATCCTCGAGCCGCCGGATTTCCGACGGCCCGGCGGCGCCGCCGAGTTCGCCGGGCAGCAGGTAGTCGATGCTGTTACCGAAATACTGTCGTACGCGCAGGGCGGTGAGCGCCGGTGGCCGTCCCGCCGGATTGGCTGAGGTCGACACCAGGGGCAGGCCGCAGCGTTCGATCAGGGCCCGGGCCTGTTGGTGGCGGGTGATGCGGATCGCCAGCGTGCTGTGGCTGCCGCGCAGCAGAGCAGGCACCTCGGCCCGACAAGGCACCAGCCAGGTGACCGGGCGATCGGCGGGTTCCGAAATACTTTCCCGCTCTTCGGCGGACAGCGGTTCGAGCAGGGGCATGACCTGCTCGAGGCCCGCGCAGATCAGGATCATGCCTTTGTCCACCGGCCGCGACTTCAGCGTCAGGATGCGGCGGACGGCGGCAGCATCGAAGGGATTGCAGGCCAAACCCCATACCCCCTCGGTGGCATGGGCGATGACGCTGCCGTCCCGCAGGTGTGCGGCTGCCAGACGCAGATGCTGGGTGGAAATGGGCTGCATGATTACGCGACGCCTCGTAACGATCGAGGCCGGCGAGCATAGCATCGCCATGGCGACAGCGGCGTCGGGAAGCGCTACAAGATCCGCACCCAGCGCTGCTGCTCCCGTGCCACGCGCCCATCCAGCTCCAGTTCGAAAAGCCGCGCGTTGAGCGTTGCTGCATCGAGTCCGGAGCGCAGCAGCAGTTCGTCGAACACGGATCCCTCGGCATCGAACAGCGCCAGCAAGGGCTCCTCGTTCTGCGCCTGCGCGCCATCCGGCGTCTCCGCGGGCAAAGCGGATGGCGGTTTCAGACTCGCACACAGTTCCGGCGGCAGTTCTTCCAGCACATCGTCGATGCGGGTGAGCAGGCGCGCGCCTTCACGGATCAGACGATGACAGCCTCGCCCGCCGGGATCCCGGGCGGTGGTCGGCATGGCGAAGACTTCCCGGCCCTGTGCCGCCGCCAGCCGGGCGGTGATCAGCGATCCGGAATGCTCCGCCGCTTCAACCACCACCACACCCAGACTGAGCCCGCTGATCAGACGGTTGCGGCGCGGAAAGTGGTGAGGAGCCGGCGCCATGCCGGGCATGAACTCAGTCACCAGGGCGCCGCGTTGCCGCACCCTGGCCGCCAGATCCAGGTGGCGCACCGGGTAGATGCGATCCGGACCGCTGCCGAGCACCGCCACCGTAAAGCCCCCCGCCGCCAGAGCCGCCTCATGGGCGGCCCCATCGACGCCGAGAGCCAGTCCACTGGTCACCAGCAATCCTGCCCGCGTCAGTTCGCCGGCAACCCAGCCCGCATCAGCCAACCCGCGGCGGGAAGCCCGCCGGGCACCGACCACGGCGATCTGCGGTCGGGTGAGCAGACGCGCATCGCCCCGAACAAACAGCATGGGCGGCGGGTCCGGGATCATGGCCAGGACCGCCGGATAGTCATCATCTGCGGGCGTCACCAGCGTCGTGTCGTTGTGCGCACACCAGTCCAACAGACGCTGGACGCGCCGGCAGGTCACGGCTTCCCGTGCCTGGGCCACAACCGCCGCAGCGGCAGTCGCATCGAGTTCCCCGCGCAACAGGGCGCCGCAGCGCACCGGCCCGATGCCCGGGGACAGCGCCAGCGCCATCCAGTCTGCAGACGTGAGTTGCATGATTCCGCCCCGCCAGGACCCACGGATCAAGACTATGCCGGCGCCCGCGCCAACAACCTGTGCGCCATGAACCTGTGCTGGCGTGAGATATCGCCCCGCCTAACGTGAGCTTAGAGCCCCCACGTCCGCCCGCCCCGCGATCAGGCCTGTGGGAAGTTTCCCGCAGCAATTCGCCGGGAGCGCATCGCGTCGCACGCAGTGCGTCCAAGGGATGCGCACCAGTGATGGAGCGCAACAGCGCAGCGCAGGGGAACGATTGCGCGATGCATACCGGTGATGCATACCGGTGACACTCAGCCCAGCGGGATGCCTCAGGAAAGACATTCACGGGTTTGTCACCTGTGGCGCTGTCGGCTGCGATAGCATGGCGGTCATGATCGGATTGCTACGAATCATCTCCCTCGTCACGCTGGGAACCTGGCTGGCCGGCTGCTGCCCGGGGACTGAGACCGACGAGCGCGGCTGGCCCCGGGAACTGGTCCTCGGGCTGGTTCCCGCGCTGGAGGCCGAGGCCCTGGTCGAAAACCTGGATCCCCTGACGCGACACCTGGAAGCGGAGCTGGGCATTCCCGTCCGCAGCTTCGTACCGGCGGACTACACCGGTCTGGTGGAGGCGCTGGGCTCCGGCCGCGCCGACATCGGCATGCTGCCGCCCTTCGCCGCCATGCTCGGCATGCGCCGCTACGACCTCGAACCGGTGCTGATCTCCGTCCGCCTCGGCGAGACCGGTTACCAGACCCAATGGCTCACCAACGATCCACGGGTCTGCGACGAACCGCCTACCCCGGATGACCTCGGCATGCTCGAATGCCACGGCGACATCGCCCAGGTGCGCGGTCAGACCATCGCGTTCACCGATCCCAACTCCACGTCCGGCTACCTGTTCCCGGCCCTGCAGCTCCTCGATTCGGGCATCGACCCCGAATCGGACATCCGCAGCCTCTACGTAGGGGGGCACGACGCGGCGGTCCTCGCAGTGCGCGCCGGCGACGTCCGTTTCGGCGTCTCCTACGACGACGCCCGCAGCATGGTCCGCCCCCAGTATCCCGACGTGGCCCAGCGGGTGATCCGCTTCAACCGCGCACCCATGATTCCCAACGACGGCGTCACGCTGCGGCCCGGGCTGCCCGAGGATCTGCGAGCGGCCATCATCGATGCCTTCCTGTCCCTCGAAGCCTCCCAGCAGCATCTGCCGCGGGAGGAAAGGGTGCTCTGGGTGCTCTACGAAATCGACGGTTTCCAGCCCATGACGGCCGACGTCTATGATCCCGTTGCCGCCAGCTACGATCGCCTGCGGCGCTGACATGACGCGGGCCAGACCATCGGCAGCCAGGACCGCCACGGGCGGAGGCGTTGCAACGGGAGTCCCATGAACGATAAAGCCGCTATCCACTTCGAGGGCGCCCGGGTGGTCTATCCCAACGGCGCCGTGGGCCTCGCCGGCATCGATCTGACCATCAAGCCCGGCGAGTTCGTGGTGGTCGTGGGCTCTTCCGGCGCCGGGAAGTCGACCCTGCTGCGTTCCGTGAACGGGTTGACGCCGCTGACCTCCGGTCGCATCACCGTGGGCGGCCAGCCGGTCCCCAAGCAGGAAGGCCGGGAACTGCGCCGCCTGCGGGCCGGGGTGGGCATGATCTTCCAGGACTTCCGCATCACCCGCCGGCTCTCCGTGATGACCAACGTCTTAGTCGGGCGCGTGGCCCATGTGCCCGGCTGGCGCGCCATGCTCAATCTGTGGCCAGCCGCGGACCGGGAGATCGCCTTCAAAGCCCTGGAGCGGGTGAGCATCGCCGACAAGGCCTGGGTGCGCGCCGGCGACCTCTCCGGCGGCCAGCAGCAACGGGTGGGAATTGCCCGCGCCCTGGCCCAGGAACCGGCCATCATTCTCGCCGATGAGCCCGTGGCCTCCCTGGATCCGGTCACCACCCATCAGATCATGCGCGATCTGGTGCGCATCAATCAGGACCTGGGCATTACCACGCTGGTGAATCTCCACTTTCTGGATCTGGCGCGACGCTACGGTCAGCGCATCATCGGCCTGAAGGCCGGGGAACTGGTCTACGACGGTACGGCCGACAGCGTCACCGGGGAAGATTTCAAGAACATCTACGGCCGGGACCCCGATGCGGGCGACGTCCTCGACGCGAGCGTAGCGTCGTGAGCGAAGTCAGCGACGCGCCGCCGACCCGGCCGCTGCGCCCGGCCCGCAACTGGGCGTTGATCATCGGTGCCGTGGGGGCGGTGACCCTGATGACCTGGTGGTCTGCCCGGGGCATCGGTTTCTCCGTTGTCGAACTGGCCTGCAATCTGCCGGGCGGCCGCCGCCTGCTGGTGGAATCCTGGCCGCCGGACTGGAGCTTCTTTCCACGGTTGCTGGCACCGCTTCTGGAAACCCTGCAGATCGCCGTGATCGGCACCGTGATCGGCGGCATCCTGGCCATCCCCATCGCCGTGCTCGCCGCCCGCAACCTCACGCCGGGATTCCTGGTCTGGTTCGTGGACCGCAACTTCATGAACATCCTGCGCACCCTGCCGGATCTGTTCTGGGCGATGCTGTTCGCCGCAGCCGTCGGCTTCGGGCCCATTGCCGGGGCGCTGGCGCTCACAGTGTTCACCATCGCCGTGATCTCCAAGCTCTGGTCCGAGTCCCTGGAAGCCATCGACATGGCGGTCCCGGAAGCGGTGCGGGCGGCAGGCGGCAGCTGGCTGGCCATGCTGCAGTTCGGCGCTATTCCCCAGGCCCTGCCGCACTACGTGTCCTATGCCCTGTACGCCTTCGAACTCAATGTGCGGGCGTCCATGATCCTCGGCCTGGTGGGCGCAGGCGGCATCGGCATGGTGCTGGAAACCCAGCGCAGTACCTTCGAGTACCCGCGGGTGACGCTGATCGTGCTCTCGGTACTGGTGCTCGTGCTGATCATCGAGCAGATCTCTGAAAGCATCCGCAGGCGGCTGGTATGACGGTCCGAACGACGCTGCCCCCCGCTGCCGGCATGGGTTGGGCGACCCAGGTCACCCTGTTCATCGCCGTCCTGTTTCTGGTCTGTGCCTGGGCCATCGACCTGAC
>JAFIFJ010000145.1 GCA_020832085.1 Gammaproteobacteria bacterium
GGCCGTGCAGGCGCTGGCACGGGAGCTGTCCGGCTGCGACCGCACGCTGTTGTATCCGCCCATCGTGCGCAGCCCGCAGATGGCCACGAAGGTGGCCGACTATGCGCCGATCACCTTCGTGCACTCGGACTTCACCGATGACTATCGCTACATGCTGGAGGATCCGGCGCGCCCTTATGCCGCCTACATTCAGCCCATGCTGGCGGCTGCGGGACTCAGTCAGCGTGATGTGACCCTTGCGCGGCGGGTTCTGCTGCTGCAGTTCTGGCGCAATCTCGGTGCCGAGCGGCCGGACTACCCGCTGGCCATCTGCGATGCTCGCAGTGTCCCGCGCGCTGATCTCGTGCCCTTCGTGGTGCCGGAATATGGTGGCCTGCATCTGGAGTTCGAGACCTTCGGCGTGCGCGCGCCGCATTCGCCCGATGCCCATCACTGGTACACGTACCCGGGGATGCGCCACGACGAACTCCTGGTGTTCCGCACCTACGACAGCGCCTGCGCGGATGCTGATCGTCCGTTCTGGACGCCACACTCGGCATTTCGGGATCCCCACGCCGGCCTTGACGCTCCGCAGCGGGAAAGCCTGGAAATGCGCGTGCTGTGTCTGTTCACCGACGACTGAGAACGGCCGCGACTCCAACCATCATCTGCAGCAGCAGTCACCACCATGCAGGACTTCGTGACGCGGGCTGAACGGGTTTGTCGCTGACTCGCTTTTCGAGTATCAGCTGACGGCTCGTCGGCATGCGTACGCCATCGAACCGACCTGACACGAGTCGATCCCTATCCTTTTCCCATCAGCCTGCCGTGAGTGTTTCGCGTTCAGGCGGCGAGAAGGCCGAGCGCGGTGAGACGACGCTCGCGGAGGTCAGGGACATGAGACAGAAGGTCACCTTTATCCGACTGCTGCCGCTTCCGGCACTGCTGCTCGTCGCGGTTTCGAACGCTGGCGATCTGCTGGCATCCACTTCGCTTCCCGTCGAGGCGGCAACGCCGAAAAGTACGGAAGGCCAGACGCAGGCCGTGGAGCGCTGGACGCTGTTCCGGAGCTACGCCTTTCTGCCGCAGCGCAATGACATCCGCTACTCAGACGTTCGCAAGGCCGGGGAGATCGCAACGTTCATGCAGCGCTACCCGTCGTTCCGGGCCGGAATCGACGGAGAGAATCAGGAGCGGGTCGACAGTGTTCAGGAAGCGCTCATCGACGCTGGCGTGCCGCCGGACATGATTGATCAGGGAGCCTACGGGCCTGACGAGCTCCGTCGCGACAGCCGTGTTGCCGTTCTGCTCAGGGACTGATCGGAGGCCGCACTGGCCACAGCCCGGTGGTCACTCGACGTTGTGAAAGACCCGCTGGACGTCGTCCACGTCATCGAGCAGTTCGAGGAAACGCTCGAACAGCAGCTGGTCGTCGCCGCTGAGACCGACCGTGTTCTGGGGCACGAACTGGATTTCGTCCAGCTCGAAGTCGATCTCCCCGAAGGCCTCGATGAGCGCCTGCCGGGCCCGGGAGTAATCCGTGCTGGCCGCGAACACGGTGACCCGTCCGGCCTCGCTTTCGATGTCACTGACATCCACGTCCCGTTCCATGAGCGCTTCGAGGACTTCGTCTTCGTTGTCGCGGTCGAAGGCGAGGATGGCGCAATGGTCGAACATGTGGCTGACGCTGCCCTGGACGCCGATCTTGCACTTCACCTTGCCGAAGCAGTTGCGCACCTCTGCGGAGGTGCGGTTCGGGTTGTCGGTGAGGCATTCGATGATCACGGTGCAGCCCCCCGGGCCGAAGCCTTCGTAGCGGGCGACGGCGAAGTCCTCGCCGCCGGCGCCTTTGGCCTTGTCGATGGCCTTGTCGATGACGTGGCTCGGCACCTGATCCTTGCGGGCACGTTCGATCAGGCCCCGCAGGGTGAGGTTGCCGGCGGGATCGGTGCCGCCCGACTTGGCTGCCACGTAGATTTCCCGGCCATAGCGGCTGTAGACCCGCGCCTTCTGGTTCGAGGTCTTGGCAATGGAGTCTTTGCGGTTCTGATAGGCTCTGCCCATGGTGCCCTTCGCAGTCGATTGTTCAGCCCGCAGCGGTCAGCGCGGCCTCGGGTTGGCGCTGGATTCCGTTTGGGGCCGGATCCGGCGGCGATCTTAGCCGAGGGCGCCGCGAGAATCCTGCGAAATCTTCGTCCGGTACATCACATGCATGGCTCCCTGTAGCGGGGCTGCAAGCAGCTCCGCTACAGGGTTCAGTCAGGCCACCATGCCGCCAAGGCGCGAACGGATGATGGCTTCAGCATCGCTCATGATACGGTCGATGAGTTCCTTGACCGTGGGGATGTCGTCAATCAGACCCTGCACCATGCCCGCGGACCAGATGCCGCCGTCGGAGTCGCCGTCGGCCATGGCCTTGCGTCCCCTTACGCCGGCCACCAGATGCTGGATGTCCTCGAAGGTGGCGCCACCTTTGCCTTCGATGGCCACCACTTCGTCGCTCACACCGTTCTTCATGACCCGGGCGGTGTTTTTCAGGGTCCGGAAGATGAGGTTGGTCTGGCGCTCGTCGTTCTCGACCATGCGCTGCTTGAAGCTCTCGTGGATGGGGGCCTCCCGGGTGACGCAGAAACGAGTACCCATGTTGATGCCGTCTGCGCCGAGGGCCAGTGCTGCCGCCAGGCCGCGCCCGTCGGCAAAGCCACCGGAGGCCAGCATGGGGATCTTCACCTTGTTGGCGGCGGCGGGAATCAGGATCAGGCCTGGAATGTCGTCTTCGCCTGGGTGGCCGGCGCACTCGAAGCCGTCGATGGAAATCGCGTCCACACCCATACGCTCAGCTGACAGGGCATGACGGACGGCGGTGCACTTGTGGATCACCTTGATGCCGTGCTGCTTGAAGTGGTCAACGTGCTCCTGGGGTTTGTAGCCCGCGGTTTCCACGATCTTGATGCCACCCTGAATGATGGCGTCGCGGTACTCCGCGTAGGGCGGCGGCTTGATGGCCGGGAGGATGGTGAGGTTGACGCCGAAGGGCTTGTCCGTCATCTCCCGGGTGCGGGCGATCTCCTTGGCGAGATCCTCCGGAGTCGGCTGGGTCAGAGCCGTGAGGAAACCGAGGCCTCCCGCGTTGGCAACCGGCGCCACCATTTCGGCATACCCCACCCACTGCATCCCGCCCTGAACGATGGGGTGCTCCACGCCGAACATTTCGGTGAATCGCGTCTTGATGGCCATCTTTGATTTCCTCAGGTCACTTTGAAAGTCTGCGATCGAGCCGTTGAGCCGCTCGCCGGCTGGCGGATTGTACTGGTGCAGGCTGGTGTGGGGGACGGATTCGCAGAGCCTGCGCTCCGGTCGGAGAGACAACGCCGTGGCAGTAAAGGTGTCGGGCGGAAAAAAGGTGCCCGCACCCGCCGGGGGGAGCGGGTGCGGGCGACACGGATCGACCGGAGCAGAGTGGGGGGAGGGGAGGGGGGATACTCCGCTCCGGCCAGGCTCAGGCGGCTTGGGGCCGCCTAGCCTCCCGTGTTTCGAACCTGTTTGCGTCTGGCTGGCGCCGGGAGGGGCGCAATGGGCGAACTGTGCCTGGGGGAGTCGCATTGGTAAAAGTGATTGTATTTATCGCAGTGATAGATTTTATGCATTGTCATGCCGGCGCCTCTCCGCCGGCCGCCAGGCTGCAGGCCCCTGCGGCCATCGCTTGCCCTTCCATTGGTTGACCCCCTGGCATGGGCCCTGTTGCAGTCGGATGACCGCCGCCCTGTGCTGCGGCATAATGGTGTCGCTCGGGTCTGTTGTCCCTGCGTCCCCGTGCGCCGGTGGCGCCGTGACCGGGTTCTACTCTGGGGAGACCTGCATTCTGTCGGATTCGTCTTCAACATCCATGCTCGAAGCGGGCGCCCTCATGGGGCTGCTGCCGGTAGCACTGGCACAGAACCTCTGGTTACGCGTGGCCGGAAGGCGGCTGCCTGAGCCATTGGGTGCCCATGCAGGCTGGACGGGTGAAGCCAGCGCCGAACCCCTGCGCCTGCTGGTGGCTGGAGACTCCCTCGCGCTCGGGGTTGGCTGCAGTGCCGTGGAGCGCAGTCTCGCCCCCCGTCTCGCCTACAACCTGGCACTCAGACTCCGACGTCGGGTCGAGTGGCAGGTCATTGGCGGACGGCACTGGACGGCTGCGGAGCTGCTGCGCGCATTGTCGCTGCAGGGTGCGCCGGCCCACGACATCGGCATCCTTCTGCTTGGCGTTAACGACACCCTGGGGCTGACGGCAATCGGCCGCTGGAGGCGGGAGTTCAGCCGCATTCTCGATCATCTCGAGGCCGCAGGAGGTCGCTTGCTGATCAGCTCCGGCGTGCGCGTCGCGCGACCGCTGCCGGTGCTGCCGTGGCCTCTGAATGCGCTATTGAGCGAGCGCGGACGCAGACTCGATCAGGTGGCCTTCGACGTGATCCGCAGCCGGCGGCCGGCGGTGGATCAGGCCTGCCTGCACCTGCCCATTGCGGCCACGGACCTGCTGCCCCATCTGCAGCGCGATGGTTTTCATCCATCGGCCACGGGCTATGCCCGCTGGGCGAGCTGGCTGGCCCAGCGCACCCTCGACGAATGGCAGGCCCTGCCCGAGGCTCTCACCGGGATCAATCAGGCTTCCTGAGCCGGCTTCATGGGTACGACGGCCGGCTGCGGCCCGCCCACCCCGTCAGCTTCAGCGGATCGCCACCGGGTTGATGACCGTCTGCACGGCGCCCACGAACTTCGGCTGACCGAGCACGAAGAGGAATTCCCAACCTTCGTCCGCTGCCAGCTCGGCGGTGTTCATGTTCTCCAGAATGTAGATGCCGTTCTTTGCCAGCAGTTCGGCGTGAACCGGGAAGGCCATGGTGGGCTCTTCGTGGGGAATCACCTCCAGAGCCCAGGTGTCGGCGCCAATGGCCACCACGCCCAGCTCTGCCAGATAGCGGGCGCCGTCCAGGCCGAGTCCCGGCTCCCCGCTCATGAAGCGCTCGGGATCGCTGGTCGCCAGCGCCTGCCACCCGGTGTGAAACAGCACCACGTCGCCTTCGCGCAGCACCACGTCCTGGGCTTCGGCGGCAGCCTTGATCTCGCTGCGGTTGAAGGCCTTGCCCACAGGCAGCGGGTCCATGTCGAAGTGGCGGGTCATGTCCAGCAGGACGCCGCGGGTGACGATGGGCGGCAGTTCATGGGTGCCGAGCTTGCTCAGCCCGGTGGGGGTCACGAAATCGCTGGCGTGGAAACCGTTGTAGTAGACGTGATCCACGCCGACGTGCCCGAGACCGTCGATCTGGCTGCCGATGCCCAGCCAGGTGATCATCATGTCGTCATTGCCGGTGACTCGATTCTCGCCCAGGGGTGTCGCTGTGCCGTCACCGGGCTGGAGGATGGTCATCTTGAAGTGGCGCGGCGGGACGGCCGGTGTGTCCGGGCCCGTCTCCACACCGAGCGCATAGGTCTTGCCGGTCCGGATCAGGGAAGCAGCTTCAAGCACCAGTTCGGGCGAAAGGCGATTGATGGCGCCCAAGGTGTCCTCCGGACCCCAGGGTGAGTTCTGCCAGTCCTCGGCCGCAGTCAGATGGCTGCCGGCGCCGAGCGCCAGGGCCAGGAGCAGTAATCTGCTTGTCTTCATCGTGTTCCCCTCCTGTTGGTCTTGCTCGCGGGAGCCGGTTCGGTGAGGGCTGCCTTGAGCTTCTCGTGCAGGCCGCCGAAGCTGCCGTTGCTCATGATGACGATGTGGCAGGCATTCGGCTTGCCGTCCGCGTCCCGGGGCCGTTCTGCAACCTGCTTCACCAGGGCCGTGGTCAGGCGGTCGATGTCCTCGGCCATCTGCGCCGGGACCACGCTCGCGGCCACCACTTCGGCCAGATCCCAGGTCAGTTTGGGACTGCGGAACCAGACCGAGCGGTCCGCTGCGGCGCAGCATGTCGTGAGTTCGTTGCGCAGCGTACCGAGGCTCATGGTGTGGGAGCGTGGTTCGATGACGGCCACGATTTCGTCGCTGCCGACCTGGTCCCGCAGGCCCTGCAGGGTGGTGCGAATGGCCGTGGGGTGATGGCCGAAGTCATCGTAGACCCGCACGCCGTCGGCATCATGGATCAGTTCCATGCGCCGCTTCACGCCGCGGAAACTCGACAAGGCCGCCACCGCTGTGGCGGGATCCACGCCGGCGTGGTGGGCGGCCGCCAAGGCCGCCAGCGCGTTGCCCATGTTGTGGTCGCCGATCAGGGACCACTCCACCTCACCGACGGCGCTGCCGTCCTTTTCCACGGTGAAGCAGCGGCCGTGGTCGCGGCGACTGCCTACCGACCATACCGTGCCGGTATCCCGGGGGTGGGGGCGAAGCTTGCGGCGCGATCCGGGCCGCACCGGGACGAAGCGCTCGATGGGTGTCCAGCAGCCGCGCCCGAGGACCTCTTCGAGATTCTCGTCCTGCCGCGGCATGATGATGCGGCCGACGTTGGGCACCGTCCGCAGCAGCAGGTGGAACTGATTCTGGATGGCGTCGAGATCGGGAAAGATGTCGGCGTGGTCGTATTCCAGATTGTTCAGCACCAGGGTCCGTGGATGGTAGTGGACGAACTTGGAGCGACGGTCGAAGTAGGAACAGTCGTATTCGTCCGCCTCCACCACGAAGAAGCGACCGCCGCCGAGCCTGGCCGAATGCGGAAAGTCGATGGGCACGCCACCCACCAGATAGCCGGGTTCCAGGCCGGCCTGATCGAGGATCCAGGCCAGCATGGCGGTGGTGGTGGTCTTGCCGTGGGTCCCGGCCACAGCCAGCACCCAGTGGTCGCGCATGAGCTGGCTGCCGAGCCACTCGGCGCCGGACATGAAGGGAATGCCCTCGTCCAACACCCACTCCACGGCGGGATGGCCCCGGGGCAGGTTGGCGTTGCCCATGATCACCAGGTCCGGACGGGGCTTCATGAAGGCGGGATCGAAGCCTTCGGCCAGGGGAATCTTCGCCGCCGCTAGCACGTCGCTCATGGGCGGATAGATGCCGGAATCCGAGCCCCGGACCTGATGCCCCTGCTCGGCGGCCAGCAGGGCCAGATTGCCCATCAGCGTGCCACCGATTCCCAGAAAGAACAGATTCATCACGGACTCCCTATCATGCCTGCGGCGCCGAAAGCGGTACGACGGACGCAGTGACCATGAGGCTGGCCAGGATCACGAAGACCGCCACCGCCACACCCTGGGGCATGGGTACGGAGAGCGCCCGAGAAAAAATGAATCCGGCAATGGTCACCCACCAGAATACCAGGGCCAGCTGTGCCACGATCAGCAGCCAGTCGAAGCCGCTGACGGGGCCGCCGGGGGTAGGGTCGGCGATCAGCAGCAGGGGCCAGGACAGCGCCGTGATGATGATGTCCGCACCGAGCAGGGCGGTGATGGTGGCCGTGAAGCGGTGGCCTAAATCCTTCAGCCGCAGGATCAGCAGCGTGCTCCCCGCGAGTACGGCCGCAGCCACCACGGGGATGGACAGGGCCTGCAGCAGAGTCGGCTCGGCCGGGGCAGACAGGGCCACCAGGGTCGAGACCAGAATGTTGGCCGCCAGCACCAGACCGACGAAGAAACCGACGGTGGGCATGTTTTCGGGGCCGGTGCGCAGCAGGCACAGATTCCAGAACAGGGAGATGATGGGTTGCATCGATTCAGCCACGTCCTCTTGTGTGGGGTTCAGACCAGCGCCCTTGAACTCCTGGCAGCGTGACGCTCGTTCAGCATCCCCTTCCGGCCGGCGCCGCGGGATTGTCGCACAGAGCCTCCCCAGTAATCGTGCACTGCCGACACCGGGACGCTAACCTGTCGCTGCCGGGAAGGCTTCCCGTCGCCACAGCGACCCAGTTCAATCCAGGAGACACCATGGCCAGATCCGACTCCGCGCGTCCGCGCAATGCTTTCTATGCCCAGAGCGGGGGCGTCACGGCAGTGATCAATGCCAGTGCGGCGGGAGTCATCGAAACTGCCCGCGCCAACAAGGATCGGATTCGCAAAGTGTACGCGGGACGTAATGGCATCCTCGGTGCCCTGCACGAAGAACTCATCGACACCAGCAAGGAGACCGCTGCCACCATTGCGGCACTCAAGCACACGCCGGGGGGGGCGTTCGGATCCTGCCGCTACAAGCTGCGGGCCATCGACGACAGTCGCGCCGAATACGAACGGCTGCTGGAGGTCTTCCGGGCCCACGACATCGGCTACTTCTTCTACAACGGCGGTGGTGATTCCCAGGACACGGCCTGGAAGGTGGCTCAGTTGGCCGAGCAGATGGGCTATCCCCTGACCTGCATCGGTGTGCCCAAGACCGTGGACAATGACCTGCCGTTCACGGACTGCTGCCCGGGCTTCGGCTCGGTGGCGAAGTACGTGGCCGTGTCGACCCGGGAAGCCGGTCTCGACGTGGCGTCCATGTGTGCCACCTCCACCAAGGTGTTCATACTCGAAGTGATGGGCCGCCATGCCGGCTGGATCGCCGCCGCTTCCGGCCTCGCGGCCGAACAGGAGGGCGACCCGCCGCACCTGATCCTGTTTCCCGAGATCGCCTTCGATCGTGCCAAGTTCTTGGCCGCGGTGAAGACGACGGTGGATCGTCACGGCTACTGCGTGGTGGTGGCCAGCGAGGGCGCCCAGGACGCCGACGGCCGCTTCCTGGCGGAGGCGGGCACCCGGGATGCCTTTGGCCATGCCCAGCTCGGAGGTGTGGCACCGACCCTGGCGGCCATGATCAAGGACGAACTGGGCTACAAGTACCATTGGGCCCTGGCCGACTACCTGCAGCGGGCGGCCCGGCACGTGGCTTCGGCCACCGACGTGGCCCAGGCCTATGCCGTGGGCAAGGCGGCGGTGGAGTTCGCGCTGGCCGGCAGGAACGCGGTGATGCCCGTCATCGTTCGCGGCAAAGGCAAGCGCTACACCTGGAAGGTGGATGCCGTACCCCTTTCCAAGGTCGCCAACGTCGAGCGGAAAATGCCCCGCAGCTACATTTCCCGCGATGGCTTCGGCATCACGCCGTCAGCCCGGGCCTACCTCGCCCCGCTGATCCAGGGCGAAGCCGATACGCCCTGGCGTCATGGCCTGCCGGTGACGGCGCGCCTGAAAGGGGTGATGGTGGCGAAGAAACTGCCGCCGTTTTCCGGGAAATGAAGCGGGGAAGCGGGTCCAGCCGGATGCATCGCCTCTGAGCGTCCTGCGGTCGCTGACCACCGGGGGTGCACGCAAATGTGCGCCAGCGCACTGGGCGGGCATCCGGGATTGACGTATTATTCGCGCCCGCATTTGGCTCCCGCCCGATCAGGTAACCAGCTCATGAGTCTTTCTGCCGTACCGTCCGGCTACCGCCTGCCAGACGAGATCAACGTCATCATCGAGATCCCCGCCAATACCGGTCCCATCAAGTATGAGGTGGACAAGGTTTCCGGCGCCGTCTTCGTGGATCGGTTCATGGCGACGCCCATGTTCTATCCCTGCAACTACGGCTACGTTCCCGACACCCTCGCTGATGACGGTGACCCCCTCGATGTGCTGGTCATCACGCCGTTCCCCATCTTTTCCGGTGCCGTGGTCCCTGCCCGTCCCATCGGCGTCCTGAAGATGGCCGACGAGGCGGGCGACGATGCGAAGATTCTGGCCGTGCCCCTCGATCGACTCACCACCGAGTATCGCGACGTGGTGTCCCCGGAGACCGCGACGCCACAGCTGATCCGGCGCATCGAGCACTTCTTTGCCCACTACAAGGATCTCGAGCCCGGCAAGTGGGTGAAGCTCGAAGGCTGGGGCGACGCCGACGAAGCGCGGGACATGATCAGCCGCTCGCTGCAGCGATTTCGCGACCATCAGTAATGTCCCGTAGCTGACGCAGTCAGCGATTGCGTGAGCGGCGAGACGCTGTCCTGCAGGCTGCGACTCCGCAGGCGGCTGCGCCGCCATCGCGACTGGGCCTCACAGGCTGCGTCCGCTCCCACAACAGAGCCGTCGATCGAGGTCGTTGCTGTGGGAGCTCACGGAGCGAAGCGTAGTGAGCGATTGCCCGCCTCGCCGAGAAGGCTTTCTGCAGGTTGGGAGCTCGCAGGCGGCTGCGCCGCCTTCGCGGTCTACGCTGCGCTGCGTCCGCTCCCACAGATGTAGCCTCCGATGGAAGCTGACGCCTCGTTCGCAGGCTCCTCAGTGCTGATGCCCCATGTCCGGGCGCCGGACCGGGAAGCGGGCCTCGATTTCCCAGCCGTCGTCGAAGGTGAGGGTCATATTTACGTGGTTGCCCACCTGCGCGGTCTCGATATCGAACAGCATCAGGTGCAGGCCGCCGGGCTCGAGAGAGACGGTGGTGCCGGCGGGGATCTCCAGGCGCTCGATCTGCCGCATGCGCATCATGCCGTCCTCATGCTCCATGGTGTGCAGCTCCACCCGGGATGCGTCCGGCGACTCGGCGGTCAGCAGGGCACGCCGCTGCTCGCCGTTGTTGCGGATGTCGAGGTAGCCGGCAGCCACGGTCCTGCCGGGTGGGGTTTCCCGGACCCAGGGGGCCTCGATGACGATTTCGGCTTCGCTGCCTTTCGGCGAGCAGGCGCTGAGCAGCGCCAGGACGACCAGCAATAGCACTCGGAACACGGGAACTCCTGATCCAGGTCGGCTGCGGGGAGGCGAAAATACCCGATTAGTGCCGTGGGTGCGATCAGTTCTCCCGGCGCAACGTGACTTCCGCCGGGCTGCCGATCTCGCTGCGCGCGCGCAGCCGGGTATTGGGCGGAGCCGCGTTCATGCGCTGGTAGACCCAGCGACCGAGATCGTCCCGGGGCACCTGAATCACCACCAGCAGATTCTCCCGCTTGGCCTTCGCACCGAGTTCGGCAAGCTGCTGGCCAAGGTCGTTGTCGAAGGCGCGCAGCGCCTCCGCATTCAGCGCCATGCGCGCCACGGGCGCGGCCAGCAGCCGTTCGATGCTGCGTTCCACGGTGCCTGCAGAACCATGCTCGGGAGCCACCTTAAGTCCGAGTTCGAACAGGCGCCGGGCCTCGCTGTGGTTGCGGTTCTCGGCCGCTGCCAGGGCCAGCCCGAAGTAGGCATCGGCGATGCGGTTGATGCCGGTGAGTGCGCGGGTGTCGCCGGGCAGGAAATCAAGCACCTGCCGGTAGCGGTCGTAGGCGTTGTCGTAGCCCGGGGTGGTCAGGCGCATGGCGGCCAGCGCCACTTCCGCGTCAGCCAGCAGGTTCTCGATGCGCAGCGCTGCCCGGGGGTCGAGATCGATGGGGTCGGCCGCGGCGGCCAGCTGTGACGGGCTGAGACCGATAGCCAGCAGCAGGGCAATCAGGCTGAGTTTGCAGTGACGACGTGGCATGCCGAATCGGGCTCGTGAGCGGTGAATCTGCTATTGTTGCGGCTGTTGGGCCCCACAGCAATGCGGCACAGGCCGCTGCCATGGGGGAACTCCTGCGGACTGCCCCGGTCAGAGGCCGGAGCCCTTCCCTCTTGCCGTCTCGATCCGGGAAACAGCGCCGATCCATGTCTACAGCCCTGCGCACTTTTCTCGCCTGCCTTCTCTCCCTGCTGCCCTTGGCGTCGGCATTCGGCAACCCCTTCGCGCAGCAACCCACATTCCTGCCCGCCCATGAGGCCTTCGTCATGGGCGTGGAACTCCACGACCTGCGGGAGGATGCTGCCGGCCGCGAAGAGATCGAGGTGTTCTGGCAGGTCACGGACGGCTACTACCTCTATCGCCATGCCCTGGCCTTCGAGCTGCGTGAGGCGGGCGAGGCCGAAGTCGAAGTGCGGCACATTCCCGAGGGGCTGGCGACCACGGACGAATACTTCGGTGACGTGGAGGTCTACTACCACGACCTCTCCGTGCGTCTGGCCATCGAAGGTCCAGTACCCGCCGGCGCCGTCCTCGTGGCCCGCTATCAGGGCTGCGCGGATGCCGGCCTGTGTTATCCCCCGGACGCCCGCTACATCACGCTGACGGGAGCGGATGCCGGGTCCATCAGCCGCAGCCCGCCCAATGGGCGCGCGGCAGCCGCGCCGGCAGCGCCGGTGCAGGCGGCGACGCGAGCCGGTTCGGAACCGGGTAGCGTCGCTGCAGTGACGCGGGAAGGTCGGCTGGCCGGCCTGCTCAGCGGTGACCGTCTCGGACTGGCGCTGCTGCTGTTCTTTCTGGCCGGCATCGGCCTGACCTTCACGCCCTGCGTGCTGCCGATGGTCCCCATTCTGGCCAGCATCATTGCCGGCCAGGGTGACATCGGCCGTGGGCGGGCTGGGCTGCTGTCCCTGGTCTACGTGCTGGCCATGGCGCTCACCTATGCCCTCATCGGCCTGCTGGTAGGCTTGTTCGGAGGCGCGTTGAACCTGCAGGGCTGGCTGCAGAGCGCACCGGTTCTCGCCGTGTTCGCCGCGCTGTTCGTGCTGCTGGCTCTGGCCATGTTCGGAGTCTACAACCTGGAACTGCCGGCCTCCCTGCGGGCCCGCCTGGAACGCAGCGGCGAGGGCGGCACCCTCGGCAGTGTTGCGGTGATGGGGGTGCTGTCCAGCATTCTGGTATCGCCCTGCATCTCCGCGCCCCTGGCGGGTGCACTGATCTACCTGAGCGCCAGCGGCGACGCGGTGCTCGGCGCCGGCGCCCTTTTTGCCCTTGGCCTGGGCATGGGTGTTCCGCTGATGGTGGTGGGGGTCGGCGGTGCATCGCTGCTGCCGCGGGTCGGACCCTGGATGAATGCGGTGAAGGCCGCGTTCGGCGTCTTGCTGCTCGGCGTCGCGGTATGGTTGCTGGAGCGGGTGCTCCCCGGCTCCCTGATTCTCGTGTTCTGGGCCGCGCTGGCCATCGGCAGCGGGGTCGCCCTCGGTGGCTTCGATCTCAGTCCCCGGAGCGGCGCGGGGCAGGTCTTCAAGGCCGCCGGCGTCATGCTCTGCGTCTACGGCATCCTGCTGCTGGTGGGTGCGGCCAGCGGAGCCGACGATCCCCTGCGGCCGCTGGAGAGAATGGTGCGCGGTTCGGAGGGCGCGCCCGCCGACCGGCGGCCCACGTTCATCCCGGTGGCTGACCTCGATGACCTGCGGGCCAGAGTTTCCGCGGTGGATGACGGGCGCCCGGTGCTGCTGAAGTTCGATGCGGACTGGTGCATCTCCTGCAAGGTGATGGAGCGCAACCTCTATCCCCATCCGGACGTGCGACCGCTGCTGGATGACTTCGTCCTGCTGCGTGCCGACATCACCGCCAATGATGCGGCCAATCGCCGGCTGCTCAGCCACTTCGAGCTGTTCGGCCCGCCGAGCATGGTCTTCTTCACGCCCGCGGCAGACGGTGCCGATGGCGAACTGCGTGCCTACCGGCTGCAGGGTGAGGTCGGCCGGGAGGACTTCCGGCGCCACCTGCAGGCGGTGCTCGAAGTCGCCAGAGGCTGAGGCGCGATCCGCCCCGGAGCCGTCGCCCGGCTACAATGATCGATCTGACAGGACTCACGGGGAGACGACGAACATGGCCAAGGTGCTGGTGCTGCACGGCCCCAACCTGAATCTGCTGGGCACGCGGGAGCCGGAGGTCTACGGCAAGGACACCCTCGCCGACATCGACTTCCGTCTGAAGATGCGGGCCGGCGAGGCGGACGTCGGCTTGGCCACCTTTCAGAGTAACGGGGAAGCTGCGCTCATCGACCGTATCCATGAGGCGCGCAGCGACGGCACCGATTTCATCCTCATCAATCCCGGCGCCTTCACCCACACCAGCGTGGCACTGCGTGACGCCCTCACCGGCGTGGCCATCCCCTTCATCGAAGTACACATCTCCAACGTCCATGCCCGGGAGCCCTTCCGGCGCCACTCCTATCTCTCTGACGTGGCCGTCGGCGTGATCTGTGGGCTCGGTGCCCAGGGTTACGAGCTGGCCCTGGAGGCCGCGTTGACGCGTCTGCGCAAGGGGAGCTGAACTTGCCTGAGGCAGATGCTGGCGCGGGTTGGGTAAAGGCGCGTCTGGAAGTGCCTGCACCGGGCGTGCTGGCGGTGGAAGCGCTGCTGGAAACGCTGGGTGCGGTGGCCGTCAGCCTCGAAGATGCCCGCGATCAGCCGCTGCTGGAGCCTGATCCGGGGGCCATGCCCCTGTGGGCTCACGTGGTGGTCTCCGGGCTGTTCCCGGCTGATGAGCAACTGCCGGCGCGGCTCGAGGCTGCCCGCCGCAGTTGGCTGGCCGAGTGGGGGTATGCGCTGCCGGAACTTCTGCTCGAACCGCTGGCGGATGCGGACTGGACCGCGGCCTGGTTGCAGCATGCGCAACCGCTGCAGTTCGACGAGCGGTTGCGTATCGCGCCGGCGGAGCTCGCGGGGGCGACGCCGTTCCCTGGCGCCACGGTGATTCTGGCGCCCGGGCTCGCCTTCGGGACGGGCAGTCATCCCACTACCCGAAGCTGTCTCGCGCGCCTGGCGGCCGTGCCACCGGTGGCAGCAGACGTCATCGATTTCGGCTGCGGCTCTGGGATTCTGGCTTTGGCAGCGCTGGTGCTGGGGGCGAGGGGGGTGGTGGGGGTGGACCATGATCCTCAGGCGCTGAGTGCCAGTGCGGACAATGCGCAGCGTAATGGGGTGGGTGGGCGATTGCGGTTGGTGGGTGGGCTTGCCGATTTCGGTAGCGATAGCGATACCGATAGCGCGACCTGTGATGTGTTGCTGGCCAATGTTTTGGCGGGGCCCTTGATCGAGTTGGCCCAGCGGCTTGCGGCCCGGGTTCGTCCAGGCGGCAGGGTGATCCTGTCCGGCATCCTCGCCGATCAGGTGGAAGCGGTCAGGCAGGCCTGGCCCGCGGTTGAGTTCGAAGTATTCCTGGATGAGGGATGGGCCTGTCTCGACGGCAGGAAGCCGACGTGAGCGAATGGCTGGTCGCGTGTCCCGACTGCAGCACGCGCTTTCGCGTGCTCGCGGGTCAGCTCGAGGTGGCCGATGGCCGGGTCCGATGTGGGGCCTGTCTCGCCGTGTTCCGTGCCAGCGATCGGCTCGAGCCCATCGATGCGGCGCCGCCATCGCCTGGGAGCAGCGAGGAGGCGTCGCGATCCCATCGCCACCGTTCCGTTCTGGGCGTGCAGCCGACCCTGCCCGAGGTGCCGGAACCCTTGCCCGAGGGCGATTTCCACCCGCCGCCGGCCTTCGAACTGCCGTTGACGCCGATCCTTCAGGCGCAGGTGGCGGTGCCGCGGCGCCGCTGGCCCTGGGTGCTGATTGCGGTGGGCGGGCTGCTCCTGGCGGCCGTGCAGATGGTCTTCTGGACCTTCGACGACGGGGCCCTCGACCCTCGCTGGCGACCCTACTACGCCACCGCCTGCGCCTGGATCGGCTGCAGTCTGCCGGAACTTCGCGATCCGGCTTCGATCCGCAGCCTGAGGCTCAGTATTCGTCCCCACCCGGAGCGGGCCAATGCCCTGCTGCTCGAAGCCATGATTGAGAATCAGGCGGAGTTCGCCCAACCCTATCCCGCCATCGAGCTGCAGTTCGCCGACATTCGCGGGCAGCCGCTGGCGGCGCGCCGTTTTCGTCCCGACGAATACCTGCGCGGTGAGGTGCCGGTGGGCAGTCTGATGCCGGTGGGGCAGTCTGTGCGCATCGCTCTGGCCATGGAGAGTCCCGGTGACGAAGCTGTGAACTACCAGATCAGGTTCTGGTGAGGCTCGGCTTCGAGACACGTTTGCCCTGGAGTTCCGACAATGACTGACGAGGCATCAACCGGACCCGACGCAACAGCAGCCCGCGGTGAGGGGCCTGAGACGGTGCACTGCTTCGCCTGCAGTGAGGTGAATCCGGTCAGCCTGGGCATGCGCCTGTGGATGGATGGCGAAGTCTGTCGCGGCACTTTCACGCCCCGCTCGGAGCACTGCGGCTGGACCGGTGTCACCCATGGCGGATTGCTGTTCACGGCCTTGGACGAAGTGATGGCGAACTGGCTCTGGCTGCAGCAGCTCCGGGGCTTCACGGCCCGGGCGGAGGTGCGCTTTCGGGAGCAGGTGAGCACGGGGACGCCGCTGCTGCTGGAAGCCCATGTGGTGGAGCGGCGCCGGCGCCTGATCACGCTGGCTGCCAGTGCCAAGCGCGCAGCGGACGGCGTCGTCGTGGCTGAAAGCGAAGCGAAGTTCATGATCGAAAGCTGACGCAGCGCCAGCCCTCAGGCGAGGCGGACGATATTGCTGTCTTCCAGCTCCAGGTCCGCTGGCGCGGCGCGGGTCAGGATGCGTGCCCGGGGCAGGGAATTGAAGGTGGTGGCGGAGGCTGCGGTATAGGCGCCCATCATGGGCGCAATGATGACGTCCCCGATCTGCATTTCCCCGAGCAGGATGTCTTCGGCGATCACATCGATGCTGTCGCAGGTGGGACCGGCGAGAACGCTGGGGCGGGCCTCGCCCCTGGCGTCGGGCGCGATGAGCGGGTAGCGGGTGTGATCGAATATCTGCCCGGAGAAGGAGTTGTAGACGCCGTCGTCGAGGTAGTACCACATCTTCGCTCCGCGGCGGGCACGACCCACTACAGAAGCGATGCAGGTCATGGCCGGTGCGGCAATGTAACGCCCGGGCTCCGCCAGCACGCGCACGCTCGGCGGCAGTTTCCCGAGGGCGTCGCGGATGGGTGCGCAGAACGACTCAATGTCACGGACGCTGCCGTCGTAGCTCACCGGAAAGCCGCCCCCGATGTCGAGGAGGGAAAGTGGGGCGAGGGCATGGCTGCGGCGCCTCGCCATCACTTCGGCGCAACGCTCGATGGCATGGACGTGGGCAGCGGCGTCAGGGACCTGGGAACCGGCGTGGAAGGACAGGCCCTTGACGTGGATGCGGCGTTCGTCGGCCGCAGCGAGCAGCTCGGACACCTCTTCGACGGCGCAGCCGAACTTGCGCGACAGGTCGACCCGGGCGCTGGGATTCGGAAAGCTGACCCGCAGCAACAGCGCAACGCGATGGCGGTAGGGCAGGAACTTCTCGATTTCGTCGATGTTGTCCACCACGAAGGTGGTGCAGCCGTAGCGCAGGGCGGTGCGGATGTCCTCGTCACGCTTGATGGGATGAGTGTGAAGGGTCCGCCGCGGATCGATGAAGCGCTCTTCGAGCAGCCTGATCTCGCCATTGGTGGCGATGTCGAAACCGCAGCCCTCCTCGGCCAGGGTGGCGATCACTGCTTTGCTGGGCAGGGCCTTGATGGCGTAGTGCAAGGCCACCCCCGGCAGCGCCTGGGCGAGTTTGCGGTACTGCCGGCGAACGACGTCGCAGTCGAGCAGTAGCAGGGGTGAACCGTACTGCTCGACCAGCGTGTGCCAGTCGCTGCTGCCGCCCAGGGCCGGATGGGCAGCCAGGCCGCTGTCGGCGGTGCTGCTGTCGGAGCCCGTCGCATGCTTCATTTGCCGATGGCCTCTTCGACGAATCTGGGCAGGGCAAAGGCGCCGCAGTGGATGGCCGGGGTGTAATAGCGGGTGTCGATGGCGGCCCTTCGAAAACGTTCTTCGATGATGGCGAGGGGTTGTCCGCGCAGGCCCGCATTCTCGGTGGCCCAGCCCAGGGTCATCATGCCGCCGATGTAGGTCGGTACGGCCACGCCGTAGAAGTGCCAGTCTGCGAACAGGTCACGGAAGGCCCGGGCGGTCTTGCGCGCCTCATCGAGCTGCATGAAGGGGACCCCGTTCTGGGTCACCATGATGCCGCCGGGCGCCAGGATGCGCTTGCACTGGCGGTAGAAGTCATTGGTGAACAGGACCTCTCCGGGTCCAATGGGGTCGGTGGAGTCGATCATGATCACGTCGAAGGCATCTTCGGCCGTGCGCACGAACTCCGCGCCGTCTGCGATCACCAGCTTGAAGCGGGGGTCGTCGAAGGCGCCCTGGGAGTGATCCGGAAACCAGGTCTTGGCCATGTCCACCACGGCGGCGTCAATCTCCACCTTGGTGATGTGTTCCACCGAGCGATGTTTCACCACTTCCCGCAGCAGGCCACCGTCACCGCCACCGATGATGAGCACACGGCGCGCTTGCCCATGGGCGAAAAGCGGCACGTGGGCCATCATCTCGTGGTAGTAGAACTCGTCCCGCTCCGTGGTCTGGACGACGCCATCGAGCGCCATGACGCGGCCGAACTTGGCATTGTGGAAAATCAGCAGATGCTGATGTCCGGTCCGACTCTCGAAGTAGACCTCGTCGATGGCGAAATGCTGTCCGTAGGAGTCGTAGAGGGTCTCTGCGAACTCGTTACGCGCCATCGATCACGCCACGCTTCTGTTCCAGGATCTCGATCCGGGATGGCGTGAACTTTTCGCGCAGCACCTCAGCCCCGAGTTCGGGACGGGCGTCGCCGCACATGAAGATGTCGAATGCGGCGTAGTCCCGTTCCGGCCAGGTGTGCACGGAGATGTGCGACTCGGCCAGGACCGCGACGCCGGAAATGCCGCCGTTCGGTGTGAAATGATGCAGGTGGATGTGCAGGAGCGTGGCGCCCGCTGCCTCGACTGCGCCGCGCAGGGCGCATTCCATCAGGTCCAGATCATCGAGGCGCTTGGCACCGAAGAAATCCAGAAGCAGGTGGGTGCCCGCAAAACGCACGCCGTCGCGCTCGATGAAGTGATCGAGGCGATCGTCGTCGCTGTGATGAACGGGGTGGACGGACCGAGGCCCTGGGTCGTGCGGGGCAGCATTCGGCTGCTCGGCAATGACGTATGCGTTTGCGCGCATTCGCTCTCACTCCTTTCGTAACGGCTCTGCTAGCTGCTTAGCGGCGTCACGAAGGCGCGCCGCATCGTCAGGGGAACATAAAGCCTCGGCTGGGTAGTTAAAGTGCGGCGATTTTACGCAATCTGCATCCCGCTGCAAGGGTCCACTGAGCTGTTTTCATCTGCCGCAGCTGCACCGTTCGTCGGTCCGCGAAGGGCGCAGGCCAGCTCTGAATACCGGGTGGCGCCTGCAACCCATGCAGCAAGCGACCTTCCCGGGCCGCAGCCGGTGCCAGGAAAGGCAAGAGAATCGAGGGCTTAGGCAGTCGGTGCTGGGGGCGGGCCCAGAGTGGGTCGACTATGGCCCTTGCTCCCATGGGCCGCGTGTTTCCGAGCCGGAATCAACTTGTCCATTTGAACTCCCCGCTGGCATGGCTAAGATGTCCATCCTCCAGCCAGGTGCGGACTGCCCAGCTCAACCCTGGGTCAGTGAACTCCACGCAGTCTTTGGCGGAGGCGAACCCAAGGCATGCCTGCCCGCTGTCGTTGCGACAGACCGGGGAGCATTTGCCTTCGGTTCGGTCGATGGAGTCAGGTTGCAGTATCGAGTTCTGCAGTTCATGGGGGGCGGGCGCGTTGATCATCACTGGGGCCAGTTACCGAAATGCCACCGGTGCACCGGCAGCCTCGACCTCTGGCCCGGCGTTCGCCGCGGCACCTGCGGCCATCCCGCTGCGCATCGGCGCTCACACGCTTCGCAATCGCGTTGTCCTCGCGCCCATGGCCGGGGTTACCGACCTGCCCTTCCGCAGTCTTTGCTGGCGCCTCGGCGCAGGCATGGTGGTGGCGGAGATGGTGTCCGCGGATCCTTCCCTGCGTGAGACCCGAAAGTCCCGGCTGCGCCGCGCCCATGGGGATGAGTCCGGACCGCGCAGCGTGCAGATCGCTGGCGCGGATCCGTTGATGATGGCCGATGCCGCGCGCTACAACCGTGACCAGGGCGCGGAGATTATCGACATCAACATGGGCTGCCCGGCCAAGAAGGTCTGCCAGCGCGCCGCAGGCTCTGCGCTGCTCAGGGACGAGCGCCTCGTGGCGCGCATCCTGCGGGCGGTGGTGGAAGCGGTTGACGTGCCGGTGACCCTGAAGATCAGGACGGGCTGGTCCCCGGAAGAACGCAACGGCGTGACGGTGGCCCGGATTGCCGAACAGTCGGGGATCGCAGCCCTTGCGGTGCATGGCCGTACCCGCGCCGACCGTTTCAACGGCGCAGCGGAGTTCGCCACCGTGGCCGCCATTGTCGCTGCGGTGGGCATTCCGGTGCTGGCCAACGGCGACATCGACAGCCCGGAACGGGCGGCGGCCGTCCTCGCGGAAACCGGAGCAGCAGGCGTCATGGTGGGGCGGGCGGCGCAGGGGCGGCCCTGGCTGTGCGGTCAGATCGCGGCCTGGTTGGAGCAAGGGGTTCGCCTGCCCGATCCGGATGCGGCGAGCCGGCTGCGGCTGATGCGGCAGCATGTGACAGCGCTGCATGACTTTCACGGGGTCCTGCGTGGTGTGCGCATCGCCCGTAAGCATGTGGGTTGGTATGTGCAGGCACGAGGCATGGACGCGGATCGTCTCCGGAGTTTTATCCGCGACTTCAATCGGATCGAGGATGGTGCGGCTCAGCTTGCGAGTCTCGAAGAACTGCACCGGTTTGGGGAGGGGTTGCCCGCCGAGCGGAGCAACTCGACTCGAGGGGATGCTTCCTGGTCGCGGACCGCGACCGAGGCAGCGTGAAGGGTTGGATGGCAAGTGAACGATAGTCGATACAATGCAGCCGGGACCGCTGGGGCAGGCCGGCGTGACGCCACGGCCGCGATTGCGCCTCTGGCGCAGCCGGAGAGTCCCGCTGAACCGCTTCGGGTCTGTGTCGAGCGTGCGCTGGAGGCCTACTTCGCGCGCCTCGACGGGGAGACCGCCAAGGACCTCTACAGTATGGTGCTCGCGGAGATGGAAGCGCCCCTGTTGGAGACGGTCATGCGACATGCCGAAGGCAATCAGTGCCAGGCCGCTGCCATGCTGGGCATCAACCGCGGCACGCTGCGCAAGAAACTGAAACAATACGACCTTCTGGGGTGAGTTGTGGCCCGTGGCGTCCCCTTCCGGCCAGTCGGTTCCGGATGGCGGATGCCAGTCACGCGTTCCCCACGGCTCCAACCTCCTTTGATCACGTCATTGCCAAGGAATCCATACGCTGATGAATGACGGGCAGATCCGGGTGCGTCGCGCCCTGCTTTCCGTGAGTGACAAACGTGGACTCGAAGCCTTCGGCCGCGGACTCGCCGCGGCCGGGGTGACCCTGCTGTCCACGGGTGGCACCTGCACCGAGCTGCGCAATGCCGGTCTCGAAGTCACCGAGATTTCCGCCCACACGGGTTTTCCGGAAATGATGGCGGGTCGGGTCAAGACCCTGCACCCGAAGGTTCACGGCGGCCTGCTCGGGCGGGAAGATGGCGCCGGTGGTGGACCCGATGCCGAGGTGATGGCTGAACACGACATCCCGCCCATCGATCTGCTGGTTGTGAATCTCTACCCCTTCGAAGCCGCCGTGGCAGACCCGGCCTGCTCCTTGGAGCAGGCCATCGAGAACATCGACATCGGTGGGCCGGCCATGGTCCGCTCAGCGGCCAAGAATCATGCCCGGGTCCTGGTGGTCACCGACCCCCTGGACTACCCCCGGGTGCTCGAGGAACTGGCCGCCCACGACGGCTGTACGAGGCAGGCCCTGCGGAGCCAGCTGGCTGCCCGGGCGTTCTCGCACACCGCGAGTTATGACGGTGCCATTGCCAACTGGCTCGGGTCGCGGCTCGATGCCGGCGAATTGGGGCGGGATGAGGCAGGGCAGACCGAAGTTGGGCTGCCAGCGCTGCCACCCCGCCTGCACCTGACCTGGGAGGGCGGGCAAGCCCTGCGCTATGGGGAAAACCCCCACCAGCGGGCGGCCTTCTATCGCCAGCGCCAAACCCGGGAAGGCGACGGAACCTTGGGCGGTGCCGTGCAACTGCACGGCAAGGCCCTGTCCTACAACAACATTGCCGACACCGACGCGGCCCTGGAGTGTGTGCGCAGTTTTGCAGCGCCCGCCTGCGTCATCGTCAAACACGCCAACCCCTGTGGCGTTGCCGTGGCTGCCGATATCGGCGCTGCCTATGACGCTGCCTTCGCCACGGATCCCACTTCGGCCTTTGGCGGCATCATCGCCTTCAACCGGGAACTCGATGCCGCCACGGCGGCCAGGATCGTCGATCGGCAGTTCGTGGAGGTGATCATCGCACCGACGGTCACCGCTGCCGCCCGGGAGGCGGTGGCGGTGAAGAAGAACGTGCGTCTGCTGGCCTGCGGCCCCATCGCGGCGGCTGCGGCAGGGTTCGCTCTGCATCAGGTCAGTGGTGGCCTGCTGCTGCAGGACCCGGACCTCGGCGACATGGCGGCGGATGCCCCGCGGGTGGTGACCCGTCGTGCGCCGGGTCCTGAGGAGGAGGCTGATCTGCGGTTCGCCTGGATGGTGGCCAAGTACGTGAAGTCCAACGCGATCGTCTATGCCCGGGATCAGCGCACCATCGGCGTCGGCGCGGGACAGATGAGCCGCGTCTACAGCGCCCGCATCGCCGGCATCAAGGCAGCGGACGAGGGGCTCGAAGTGAAGGGCGCCGTGATGGCCTCGGATGCCTTCTTTCCATTCCGCGACGGCATCGATGCGGCCGCCGAGGCGGGCATTACCGCCGTGATCCAACCGGGTGGTTCGATCCGCGACGAGGAAGTGATTGCGGCGGCGGACGAGGCAGGCATGGCCATGCTGTTCACGGGCATGCGGCACTTTCGCCACTGACTGCCGTACAAGGCCTGTGGCAGCGGCTTCAGCCGCGCATGGCCCCTGGGGCTTTGACGTTGCAGGGAACTGGCGGCTGAAGCCGCTGCCACGGGAAGTCATCCTCAATTCGGCTGATGAGACTGTGTGATGAAAGTATTGGTAGTCGGTGGCGGCGGCCGGGAACATGCCCTGGCCTGGAAGCTGGCCTCCTGCGTCAGCGTGGAAGCCGTGTACGTGGCTCCTGGCAACGCGGGTACGGCCCGTGAACCGGGGGTGGAGAACATTGCCATTGCCGCCTCGGACATCGAGGGGCTGGCCGATTTCGCCGCGGAACGCGGGATCGATCTCACCGTGGTGGGGCCGGAGGCGCCGCTGGTGGCCGGCATCGTCGACCGCTTCGCTGCCCGTGGCCTGACCTGTTTCGGACCGAGCGCAGCGGCTGCCCAGCTCGAAGGATCCAAGGCCTTCAGCAAGGACTTTCTGGCCCGCCACGGCATTCCCACCGCGGCGTATGCCACCTTCGAGGATCTGGCGGCGGCCGAAGCCTATATCAGGAAGCAGGGTGCCCCGATCGTGGTCAAGGCCGATGGTCTGGCTGCGGGCAAGGGTGTGGTCGTGGCTGCAACCGAGCAGGAGGCGCTGGCCGCCGTTCGGGACATGCTGGCTGGCAACGCCTTCGGCAGCGCTGGCCACCGGGTGGTGGTCGAGGAGTTCATGGCGGGTGAGGAGGCGAGTTTCATCGTCGTCGCTGACGGGGAGCGCTTCCTGCCCTTTGCCACGTCCCAGGATCACAAGCGCCGCGACGAGGGCGATCTTGGCCCCAACACCGGTGGCATGGGCGCCTACTCGCCGGCACCCGTGGTGACGGCCGCCGTGCATCAGCGCGTCATCGATGAAGTGATCCGCCCCACCATTGCCGGCATGGCCGCCGATGGGCATCCCTACCGCGGCTTCCTCTATGCGGGCCTCATGATCGATGCCGAAGGCCGGCCACGGGTGGTGGAGTTCAACTGCCGCTTCGGGGACCCGGAGGCCCAGCCCGTGCTGGCGCGCCTGCGCTCGGATTTGGCCGATATCTGTCTGCAGGCCGCCTCGGGAAGGCTCACCGAAGAACCGCTCGTATTCGACGACCGGACCGCGCTGGGTGTCGTCATGGCCGCCGGCGGTTATCCGCTGGACTACCGCAAGGGCGATGTCATCGAGGGCTTCGGCCACAGGGACGATGACGTTCTGGTATTTCATGCAGGGACCCGGCTGGAGAACGGGCAGGTCACCACCGACGGTGGTCGCGTGCTCTGTGTCGTCGGCCTCGGCGACAGCGTGACCGCAGCGGCCGAGCGCGCCTACGCTGTCACCGGGCAGATCCACTGGCGGGACTGCTACTTCCGCCGTGACATCGGCCACCGCGCCATCGCCCGGGAGCGGGAGCACACGAAGAGCTGAAGTGGGTGGCAACCCGCGGGGGGGGCTGCCATCAGTCCAGGTCGTTCTGATCGGCGCCCTGCGCTGCGGGAGCTCTCGCTTGATCGAAGACATTGTGTCTCGGGTTGGGTAGCACGGGTCCTTGGGGCTGTACCCAATCGGGATCGGGATCGGGATCGGGATCGGGTTTCGAGTTTCCGGTTGCGATTTCGATACCGATAGCGATACCGATAGCGATAGCGATACCGATAGCGATACCGATAGCGATACCGATAGCGATACCGATAGCGATACCGATAGCGATCCCGATAGCGATACCGATAGCGAGGGCGAGGGCGAGGGATGAGGGATGAGGGAGTCAGACTCCGGCCGGTGGATGCGGAGCGACGCTTTGTGAAGGTTTACTTCTGGGTGTGGCGGAATTCGCCGTTCCAGTCGGGGCCGAGGTCCTGGTTGCGCAACTCGTCGATGCGGCCGCGGTAGATCCGGTACAGGATGCAGTCCGGTTCTGCTTCCAGCAGGCGGTCGAAGGCTGCAGCGGCCCGGTCCCAGTCCCTTTCCGCGTACATCCAGTACGCGCCGTGGTAGCGCAGCAATCGACTCTCGAGCTCCGGCGTGGCATCTGCGGTCCGGCAGATGGGTTCATAGAGGCGCACGGTCTGCTCCCGTCCCTTCACGGCCACCCGGTCGATGAAGCGGAACAGGTAACCCTCCAACTCGTCCCGGGTCTGCTCGCCCACCAGGATGCGAACACCATAGTGGCGGGTCAGGCTCTCGATCCGTGAGCCCAGATTCACCGCATCGCCGAGTACCGTATAGGCGCGGCGGAAGTCCGAACCCATGTCGCCCACGTTCATCAGGCCAGTGTTGATGCCCAGGCCCATGTCCACCAGCGGCAGGCCGCGGCTGGCCAGCAGGGCGTTGATGCGCTCGAGGGTCGGCTCGAAGGCCAGGGCAGCATCGAGGGCGTGTTCCCGGTGGCGGGCATCCACCAGCGGTGCGTTCCAGAACGCCATGATCATGTCGCCGACGTATTTGTCGATGGTGCCCTGATGATCGAGCAGGGTCTGGGTGACCGGGCTGAACAGCTCGTTGAGGATCTGCTTGAGTTCCTGCGCCGAGCGCCCTTCGGACAGCGCCGTGAATCCCTTGATATCACCGAAGAGAACGGTCATCACCCGGCTCTCGCCGTCCAGCGAGATGCTGGCGCCGCGCTCGATCATGCGTTCGATGTGGGCGGGGGGAACGTACTGGTCGAACATGCCCCGCAGTTCCCGCCTGCGGCTGGACTCCTGGAGATAGCCGAGGATCAGGTTGGTGACGGTGACGCCTGCCAGCAGCAGCAGCGGGCTGGTCAGGGGCAGGTCGAGGGCATAGCGGGTCCAGGCGACGGTACAGATCGCGACCCACAGTGCGCCCAGGGCGGCTGCCATGACCGTCAGCAGCAGTGCACCCATCAGCGGCATCAGCAGACTCAGGAGCAGACCCGTTGCCAGCAGACCGAGTGCGGTCATCTCCAGTTTGAGAACCGGCTCCCGGGGAAACGCAGGGCGGGTGCTGCGGGTCGCGGCCTCGAGCAGGGCGTGCACCAGGGTGGCGTGTACTTCGACTCCCGGATACACCCGGTCCAGGGGTGTGCTGCGCAGATCGGCGAGACCGATGGCCGAGGTGCCGATGAGAACCACGGCGTCGGCCAGCGAAGCCTGCTGTTCGGCTGCCAGCCTGCCCTGAAGGACGTCGGCTGCGGAGAGGTAGGGGAAGGTCTTCGCGGGACCTCGGAAGGGCACCAGCACCCCCCCGTGGCGATCCAGGGGAATGCGTATGGAGCCGTCCAGAACCAAAGCGGCAGGGCTCAGCAGGGCGCCCTGGCGAGTCATTTCGATCTCGAACTGATCGATGAGGAGATAGCGGCGGGCGGCTTCCAGGGCCAACGACGGCACCAGGACGTCGCCCACCTGTACCAGCAGTGGTGCGCGGCGAATGACCCCATCTAGGGCGTCCGGGAGAGTGATGATGTGGCCGATGCCGACATGGTCAGCGAGCTCGTGGCCGGCAATGTCGGCAATGACGGAAGTCCAGGAGCTGAATTTGTAGAAGCTGTTGCTGCCCGCCTGCTCGGGGGACAGGGTCAGAATGCCGGGGGGTGCGACGCCTCGAGGCCTTTCGTTGCCGCCGAGGAAGCTGCCAAACACCACATCGGTGGCGGCAGCATCGGCCACCAGACGGGCCAGGCGTCGATCGCCGGAAAACTGTTCTGCGTGGTCCTTGAGCTCGGTGAGGGTGGGCGCAGACAGGGTGCCCGGGGCGACATCGACGATGCGCGCGACGGGATTGATCTCCGGCTCGGCGAACACCATATCCAGGGCCACCACCGCGGCTCCCGCCTCCATGATCCTTTCGATCAGTCGGGCTGTGGTGGCCCGTGGCCAGGGGAACTGGCCGATGCGCTCGAGACTGGCCTCGTCTAGATCGACGATCACCACGGGCTGCTTCAGGTCGGGGAAAGCTGGCGTCAGCGCCCGCAGGCGCAGGTCGTAGGCGATGGCCTCCAGTGAACGCGCGAGCGCGCCGATCTGCGGCACCACGGCATCGGTGCGGGCGTTGAGCTCCAGCATGACCACCAGCAGCGTGACCACCCCTGAAACGATGACTGCGGTCAGTCGGCGGCGCAGGCGGGGCAAGCCGATCTCCTATCCGGGGCAAACGTCTGGCAGGGGTTGGAGCATAGTGGCGCCGTTGTTCGGGGAGAAGAGCCGTGACCGCCCGTAGGGTGCCCGGGGCCAGCCATCGGGACGGCTGTCAGGGGCGGCGGACGGCGATGCACAAAGTGGTAACATCAACTGTTGACAATCCATTGACGGTCGCTGGGAGCGTCCGGTCATGATCCGTCCCGCCGTCACCATGCTGCTCTGTTTGCTGCTCTCCTCCGCCCTGGCGGCGGGGGCACGGGTGGACTTTGCCCGCAGCGACGAGGGCGAAGCGCTGCTGCGCTGGATCGGCAGCGAGCCGGACCGGGCCTGGGGCAGGCTGCAGGAACTGAGGGGTGAGCATGAAGGCGATCCGGCCTTCGATGTTCTGCTCGGCCGTGCTGCGCTGGCCACGGGCAGGACGGCGGAGGCGCTGCTGGCGCTGGAGCGGGTGGAATTCATCGCGCCGGAAACGCCCGGACTGCGCCCGTTGCTGATTGCAGCACGGATGGAGCAGGGTGAGCGCAGCGTCACGGCGCGGCATGACGGTTCCAGGGTGCAGGCAGCGGATCCCATGCAGTCCATGGATGTGGACCGGGAACCCTTGCGCGAACTCGCCGCGGCGGTCCGCGCCGAGCGATTCGAAGAAGCCCTGCGACTGGCGGCCTTGCTGCGGGACGTATGGGAAGGTGATCCCGGCTTCGACTATCTCTACGGTCTCGCAGCGCTGGAGAGTGGCCGGCAGCAGGAGGCGGTGTTCGCCCTGCAGCGGGTGCTGTTCTTCCAGCCCGACCAGGTCCAGGTCCGGGCCCATCTGGCGCGTGCCCACTTCCTCGGCGGTGAACTCGATCAGGCCGAGGGGGAGTTCCAGGCCGTGTTGGCCGCCAGTCCTCCGGCCGAGGTCAGCCGCAGCATCCGCGCCTACCTCGCCGAGGTGTCGCGGCTGCGTGCGCAGCAGCGGCCCAGCCTGGCCGGCTTCATCGAACTCGGTGTGGGTTACGACGACAACGTCAATTCGGCCAGCAGTCTGGAGACCATTGCCACTCCGATCGGCACGGTTCCGCTGAGTGCCGATGGTCGTTCCACCAAGAGTGGCTACAGCTCCACCCGGGGGCAGCTTGCCTATCAGCACCCCCTGTCCCGGCGCCGGGCTCTCGATGTGGTCCTGGCGGCGTCCCTGCGCGATCACTTTTCCGCCGGTCAATTCGACCTCGATATTTATCGGGCGGAGGCCGGTTACAACATCAGCATGGAAGACCATCGCCTGCGGGCCGCCGTGCACGTCGGCCATGTCCGGCTCGACGGCAGCGAATTCCAGTGGAGTGGCGGCATCTCGGGTAGTTGGATCACCGAAGTTCGGGACTGGGAGCTGCAGGCCCAGGCGCGCCTGTCCGTGATCCGGTTTCCGGACGCCGACAGCCGCGACGTGGACCAGTTTCTGCTGCTTCTCAGCGCATCGCGGCTCTTCGAGCGCGACCTGCTCAGTCTGGACCTGCTGGCAGGGCGGGATGAGGCACGAAGCAGCGACGGTGAACATCACGGGCGTGACTTCGCCAGCCTGGCGGCCACGTGGCAGCACCTGCTTGGGGATGGCCACGTGCCTTACATGCGCCTGATGCTGCAGGGCAGCCGCTACCATGCGCCCCATCCTGTGTTCGCGGAGCGCAGGGAGGAAGTCATGTATGCCGGCAGTGCCGGCTGGAACTGGATCATGAGTCCGGCGCTCAGCGCCCGTGGGGAACTGAGCTACACCCGGGTGGACGGCACGCTGGACCTTTTTGAGTACGACCGGGCGCGGGTCGAAGCCGCCCTGCGCTATCGATTCTGACGGGAGTGACGCCATGGTGATGATGATGCGAGGTCCCTTCCTGTCAGGACTGCTGGCGCTTTCGCTGCTGCTGGCGTCGATGTCCCTCCTGGCGTCAGACCCGGTCGGTCGCGTGGTGCTTGCCCGCGGCGATGCCACGGCGCTGGCTGCGGATGGTTCGAGCCGTGCCTTGGCCCGCCGTGATGAGGTGCTCGAGGGAGACACCCTTGTCACCGGTGCTGGCGCTGCCCTGCAGGTCCGCTTCGACGACGGCGGTGTGCTTTCCCTGCGTGGCGATACCCGCATCGAACTGGCGGTCTATCGCAGCGGGCGTCCGGCGGCCGGGCCGGATCGCATCCTGCTGCGGGCCCTGCAGGGCGCCATTCGGACCATCACCGGAACCATCGCCCGACAGGATCCCTCCGCTTTCGAAGTGGAGACTCCCGTGGCCAGCATCGGTATCCGCGGGACCCATTTTGAAGCCGCGCAGGAGTCGGCCAATGCCTGGATCATCGGCGTCTGGGACGGCGGCATCCGGGTCTACAACGAGCACGGCGCGGTCAACCTCGGCCGGGATGCGGAATTCCTCTACGCCCGCGCCCGGGCGGGCCGTGCGCCGGAGGGTCTGGTTGTCGCACCCGAGGGCTTCGGTGAAGGCATTGCCGGGGGCGGCACGACTTCCGAGGCGACGGAGGTGGCTTCGGCCGCAGCAGGGACTGAAGGAGCAGGCGTTGCTGATGACGGCGGGACCCGGTTGGCGGCTCAGGAGGAAGGCGTGCGCCTCAATCCTGGTGAAGATGCCAATGATCTGCAGACCCTGCTCGACCTGGCGGACCGCTCGATTTCCGAGCTGTTTGCGCTGTCCGAAGCGGAGCGGCGGCAGCTCGACACCATGCAGCCGAGCGCCCTGCTGATGGGGCTGCTGCCGGATGGCAGCATCGTTGCCGGTCGCGGTGCCACTGCAGACGATGGCAGTGCGCTGGTGGCGTTCACGCTGCCGGATGGACGCGAAGCGGTGCTGCGGGGTGGCGGGGCGCCCGTGACGTCGGGAGACTCCCGAGTCGGCGGTTTCGACGTCACCTGGGGCCGGTTCGCCCGGCCCGCGCCCGGCGAGGGTCCGATCCTGCTGGTGGGTCCCAACGGCGAAGCTCAGGCGGCCGTGTTGCGGGACGACCTGACCTTCGTCGTGGTGGGTGATGTCCGGGTCGCTGACCTCAACGTCAAAGCAGCCTTCCGTGGTGATCAGGCCATCGGCCGGGCCAGCGGCGGGGAGTTCACCGATTTCGACGTGTTCTTCAATGCGGTGGTCGATCTCGGTGAAGGCAGGATCCGCGATGGACACCTGCTGCTGCAGGTCGGCGGCGGTGCCGAAGAGTTCCGGGTCGCCTTCGCCGGTGCAGTGAGAGGTGGGCACGCGGAACTCGATGTCACATCCGGGACGATCAGCGGTTTCGGCGTCGGCGGAACCGTGGAAGTCGATCGCGTCGGCTCCGACATCCAGGGACTGTTCACGCGTGAGGCGGAAGGATTCGTCGGTGGCTTCAGCCTGCGCGAACTTGGCAATCGGGACCGCTTTGCAGAGGGAGCGTTCGTCGCCAAACCGGTGGACGACTGAACCCCTGCACTGATCCGCTGACGGCAGGACGGCGCCGCGGATCACGTCCTGGCTGCCGCCCCTGAAAAAAGTTGTCTCCTGCCGCCTCGGTCCTGGGTTAGAGTCCAGACGTTGGGAAGGGATGGCCCACCGTCGCCACAAGCGCGTCGGCTCTCTCCTTCCTGGATCGTGCTTCGATTCTGGGAACCTGCGGCCATGCAAATGTCTTCACTTCGCCTACCGGGCGCTGCGGCGCTTGTCGTACTGCTGTGCCTGTTCGGAACGTTTACGCCCTGGGCCTTTGCCCAGCAGCAGCCGGCTGGGCGCGTCACTGTGACCTTGGGTCATCTCGAGGCTGTCGCGGCTGACGGCAGCGTCCGTCGTCTGAGCCGCGGCGATCCTGTTTTTCAGGGGGATACCCTGCGCTCGGGGCCCCAGGGCCGTGCCCAGATTCGCTTTACGGATCGGGGGATCCTGTCCCTGCGTCCGGACACGGCGCTCGCGATCAGCGACTACGCGTACGAGAGCAACGATCCCGCAGCAGGTCGCCAGCAGCTGAATCTGGATCGCGGTGGTTTCCGGACCCAGACCGGGCGCGTTGCCCAGGCCAGTCGTCAGGCCTACCGGGTACAGACCCCAGTGGCCGTCATCGGCATTCGGGGCACGGTGTTCGACGCACATCAGGAGGTGGGCGGGGGCCTGCTCGTCGGCAGCAGTCAGGGTGGCGTCGAGGTCCAGAGCAACACCGGCATTGTCGGCCGCATCGGCGCCGGCGAGAACTTCAATTTCCTCCGCGTGAACCCCGACGGCAGCATCGACTACCTGCTCGAGACACCCGATGCCTTCTCAGTTACGCCGGGGGTGGAAGAAGGCGAGGAGGACGAGGAAGCCGACGCGCTCAGCGCGGCTGACGGTGACGCCTCGTCAGTGGAATCGACCGCCGGCACGGACCCGACCGCCGGCGCCAATTTCGTCAGCCAGACCACCAATCCGGGCACCACCGGAATCACCTCTCCCTCCGAGACAGGTTCAGGAATACCGCCCACCACGGAGCCGCTTGCGCCCGTAGGTCCCGCTCCCGTGCTTTCGCCCCAACAGACCGCGGCCCTGCTGGCGGATAACCGCTTCGGTCTGGCGGTGGGCGTCCAGGGTGCGACGGTGGATGCCAGCGGCAATCTTCAGCCCGGCCCTTCGGGGTTGTTCGGCGGTCTGGCCGCTTTCAATTCGCCGCTGCTGGCATTGAGCAGCGATCGCAGTGGTCTCGGTACCGGCATTGCCGGCAGCAACCGGCAGGCCATTCTCGATGAAGCCGACATCTTCCTGCTTCCGGGTAGTGGCGAGTTCACGCTGCAGGTGGACAAGGGTGGGGTTCCCGGTCTGGTTTGGGGACGCTATGCCGCACCGGTGAGCGTGTTTGTCGACCCGCTGGACAATACCCGGATCCTGGAACTCGACCGGGACCTGCTGTTCGTGCTGGGAAGGCCGACGGACATTGCCGACCTGCAAGGCATCTTTTTCTATGAGCTGACGGCCTGGGATGCCATCAGTTCGGGGCTGCCCATCTCCATGGTGCTGGCCAGCGGCTCCCTCGATCTCGGAACGGGAGTCTACGCCGGGTTCATCGACATCCTCTTTGGCGCCGACTCGGCGTCCGGCCTGAGCCTGTTCGCCGAGTTCCAGAGTCAGGTCAACGGTGGCGTGCTGGAAGGCATCCAGTTTGGGGTGTTCGACCTGTTCGAGTTCGCCACCGAGACCACCGTCGACGCGGAGGGTAGCCTGGCGGGATTCTTCACCGGTGACGCGGCGTCCTTCCTGCAACTGGCTTTCGACTTCAGAGTGCCCTCCCGCAGCGACGCCGATGTCCGCGGGCTGGCGCTGCTGCAGCGGCAGACGGATCTTCCCGACGGTGCCTTGACGCCAGCGGAGGTGGATCTGCTCAATGGCGGGAAGGTGTTCGTGGCCGCGCTCTGCTGCTTCGACGATTTCCAGGGTGGCCCCACTGGAGCCCTCGGCGGCTTCGCCACCAACCCGGTGGCCAGCGGCGGTGCCGACACCCTGCTTGGTTTCAATCTCGTCGGCCCCTTCGAGGCCGCTGACCCGCTCGATCCCGAGTTCGTGTTCTTCCCGCCCGACGTGGTGATTCGGCGGGGCACCTCCACGGTGGCGTCAACCCGGGATTTCGGAAGCGACCTGTTCGGCTTCGAATGGCAGGGGCAGACTGGTCCGGTACGTGCCCACGATGCCGTGACCGGCGAAGTGCTCGCGACCTTTGGCCAGTCTCTGCAAATCCTGACGGGCATTCCCACCCCGACCGCCAATCTCATCGGGTCGGCGCGTTTCGAGTTGCTGGATTTCAGTGGCTTCGTGCTGATCAATGGCGCTTCGGGCTTCGAGCCGGGACCCCTGCTGGATGTCGAGTTTTCCTTCAACGTCAATTTCAGCACCGGAGCCTTGACGGATGGTGTCTTCTTCGCGCCCATTGATATCGATGGCGGTCTTGGCGCGGCGGAATCCGGTTTCGCGACGCTGTTTGCACTGTTCGATGGGCAGGTGGCTTTCAGCAATCAGAATCCTTTCGTCGCCTTCGACATCTTTGCTGGCGGCATGGATGTATTCGGCGCGTTCGACGAACTCAATTTCGACGAGAGCGACCTCGCTGGATTCTTTGCCAACACGGGTGGCAACCGCTTTGCCGCGGCGTTCCGCTTTCAGACCGTCGGCAACAACTTCCTCGACGATGGCCTGACCCCGATCCTGGCCATCGGCACGGCCGTGCTGGGCCGTCAGGATCTGGCATTGACCGCGGCGGAAGCGGCCCTTTTTGGCAACGGCCTCGGTTTCGTTGGCGCGGATTGCTGCTTCGCGCCTGGCGCCGCTGCCGGCTTCGCGACGGCGGCAGGGCTCGATGCTGTGCTCGGGGTCTACGTTGATGCCAACGGTGATGACATCAGCCCCACCGACCCACTGTTCGGTGTCGGAACGCCGAACGAAATCATTCGCCGTGCCGGATCTTTTGCGGAATTCGAAGTCCAGAATCTCTTCTTCAGCGCTGTCTCGGATGCGGTCATCACTGAGGTCGACTGGTTCGGCGGCTTCAGTCCCGCGCTCAATCTAGATGCCGCCACGGGAAGCATCATCGGCCGTCTCGACGAGCTGGTGCTGTTCCAGACCGCCATGCCTTCCAGCGTGGCCACCCTGCAGGCGGAGGGCTTCACGACCTTCGCCGGCTCAACGGGTGCCTTCACCTTCGACCAGTCGGCAACCCAATTCGGTTTCGAGAGCAATGCCGGCGCCAGCTTCCTGGGCTTCAATGCCTCCTTCAATGTCGATCTCGCCAGCGGCGACATCTTCGCTGGCCATCTCTTCCTCGTGGATGAGCGCGCATTCCTTCCCTTTGGCTTCGGCGAAATCCTCCAGGAGTTGGGTTTCGAGGTGTTCTTCAGCGGCAGGGTGGGGGTGGACAACGGCAACAGTTTCGCGGCTCTCGACATTCTCGACGGCGTCTATCACGGATGGGTGCCGCTGGACCTCGAAGAGAGTTCTCTGAACGGATTCTTCGCAGGCGAGAACGGGATCGTGTTCCTCGGCGGTTACGCCCTGGCCACCAAGGAGGGTTTTGGCCCGTTGCGGACGGCCTCGGGCATCTTCGGACTCAGCAATCAGCTCGACGAAGAGTTTCGCCTGAACCTCGACGAAGCGGCAGGCTGGTTCCGCCTTGACGCCGGCGGTGCCAAGCGGCCGAGTTTGGGCATGGCAGTGTTTGCCAGCGATTCATCGGGCGCTGTCCCGTCCGGTGGCGTCCTACTCGGCCGCTCCAATGATCCCAACGGGGCTGAGAACTTCGTCATGGGTGCCAATCCCCTGCGCAGAACGGACCTGCTCACCGGCGGTTTCATGCGCACTGATCGAGCCGACTTCTTCGCCCAACCCTTCGAGTTTCTGCTGCGGCGGGAAAACGCCTTCGACTTCGACTTCAATCCTGACGTCACGCCGAGCGGCATGCCCAGCGACTTTGCGGAATTCAGGGTGTCCTGGGGCGCGTGGAGGGACGACGACGGCAGCGCGGCCAGAATCTTTATCAACAGCGACAGCGCCGTGATCAATCCGGAGGTCAGTGACGTCTTTTTCGTCAACGTCAATCCCACTCCCATCAGCGGCCTTGCTGACCTGACGGGATCCTTCGCCTACGCGGGAGGACCTGGATTCGGCCCCATTGCCCACATCGGCGCCGGTGGTGGATCCGTGCTCGGCGGCGTTCAGTACAGCCTCGACTCACTGGAGGTCGCCTTCGACCTCAATTTCGGCACGGGAGCGATTACGGACGGCTTTCTGTTTGCGACCTACGGCGCTGAGTTTTCCACTCAGATCGAATGGGATGTCGAGTTCAATGGGTTCCTCAACGGCGCCATCACGGACTTCACGGTCAACTCCATTCTGGTCACGGAGTTTGGCAGTGGTATCGGGATCGTCAATTCGGGCCACGGGGCGATGACGGGCCTGGTCACCGGGCCGATGGCTGAGCGCCATGTGGGCGGCTTCAGCTTCGCCGTCGACTTCGACTCCCTTGGCACGGAAAGGCTGCAGGGGCTGTGGGTCATTGATCGTGGAGCTCTGGCCTTGCCGCCTGGGAATGGTCAGTAGTGGCGGCCGGAGCAATGTCGGATAGACGTGAGCGCAAGGAGGTCGCATTGATCAGGGGCATCAAGGACCAGGTGGCAAGGGCCTTCCTCATGATGGTGTTCGCTGTGCCCATGACAGTCCTGGCCCAGCAGGTGGACACCATCAACACGCTGCGGGAGCTGGTGAACCAGGGCCAGTACCAGCGTGCCTTCGAACTCGGTCAGGCGGCGGAGGAGCGCTACGAAGGCCGCGCCGAGTTCGACTTCCACTATGGTCTGGCAGCCCTTGAGACCGGCCGCTAT
>JAFIFJ010000159.1 GCA_020832085.1 Gammaproteobacteria bacterium
CCTGCCGCGTCTCGTGGGGGATCGCCGGGCCCGGGAGCTGATGCTCACCAACCGTCGTCTCACCGCTGCCGAGGCCCTGGACTGGGGCCTGATCAATGAAGTGGTGCCGGAGGGTCAGGCCCTCGACGCAGCGGTGGCCCGGGCCGAGACTCTGGCACAGGGGGCCACCGGTTCCTATGGGGCCGTGAAGGATCTGCTGCTGGCGACCTTCGGCAATGGGCTCGAGACCCAGATGGAACTCGAGACCCGCCACATCGCCGCCCGGGCTGCCAGCGACGACGGCCGTGAGGGTATCGCCGCGTTCTCCGAAGGCCGCAAGCCCGCCTTCAAGGGGAAGTAGCGTTTCCTGAACGCAGTTCCCGCTCCCGTTCGATGAGCCGGTCGGCCACATCGAGAATCTGGCGGCGGCTCAGTTCGCCGCTGCTGATGCGGTAGCGGTCGTCCACCACGATGGTCGGGACGGCAGCGATGGCTGTCTCGCGGGTGCGCCGTTCGGCTTCCTCCACTTTCTGACGCACCGCAGGAGACTGCATGGTGCGACGAAAGGTCTGAGCGTCGGTGCCCTGGCCGCCCACCAGCTGCGCAACAGATTCCGGAGTCGCCAGATTGAGACCGGATACGTGGATGGCATCGAAGATGCGCTGGTGGTTGCGCTCGCGAATGTCGAGTTCCTCCAGCGCATAGTAGGCGCGGGCCAGATTGCGCCAAGCCGGTGAGAAGCTCACGGGGACGCGCTCGAAGTGGACATCGTCGGGTAGCCGTGCGGCCCAGCTCTCGATCTGCGGGTCGAAGTTGCGGCAGTGCACGCAGCCGTAGGAGAAGTACTCCGTGACGACGATGGGTCCATTTCGAGGGCGGTCGGCGCCGGCCAGGGTATCGTAGTGGCGACCTTCATCGAGGCCCGCGGGGACGCCGGCAAAGATGGCCCAGATGCCGATGGCACCCACCACTACCAGCAGGCCGCCGAATCCGCCGATGATCCAGCGCCGCAGCCGCCGGACCTTCGGCGGTTCCTGATAGGCCTTCTTCTTCGCCACTTATAGCTCCTCTCTCGGTCTGGCCGAATGTTACTGCGTTCCCGCTTCGCTCTGGAATGGGTCTGAACTGCCTGCAGCGATGGCGTCCAGATAGCGGGTCTCCCGATCAACGATGGTGCGGACGAAGTGCTCGGATCCACGCATATGGCGGAATGCCGAGAAGCCCCGCTCCAGGAATGTCTGCAGATCGCCGAGCCCGATGAGTTTCGCCGGGGTGTGGGCCATGCGCAGGGTGGCGTAAAGCATGGGGGAGTGCACGTAACCTTCGAGGCGCTCGGCAAGGGTCTGCAGCAGCGCGATCTGGCGGCGGCGATCGTCGAAGGCATTGCAGATGCGGTAGGCCTCGGCGTAGCGGGCCCCATCGATGTCTTCGGCATCGGCATCCGCGCCAGCATCGGGAAACAGGGCGGTCACCATGGCGGCATCGAGCTTCCGGGTCAGCACCTGCAGGGCCATGGCGTCGGCGGCGGTGGCCAGCACCTTGCCCGGCAGCAGGCGCACCATGTAGGGCAATGCATGCTCGACGTCGGCGTCGCGGGCGGAGAAGTCCCGTGGCGCATAGAGATCGTCGATGAAGAAGGTGACGCCCGGCGCGTAGCGCGGCTGGGCTGCCAGATCGGCGTGGCTTCGGGTCAGGCGTGCACACTGCCAGCGTTGCAGTTGCCGAAGCCGGGCGAGAAAGGCCGGATCAGCGTGTTCGGCGTCGGCCAGGGCGCGGTTCTCCTCAAGCAGATGGCGCAGCCGTGCGGCCGGTTGCTGCTCGCCGCTCTTCGTCATGGTCGACGGCGGGCCATGAGCCAATGGGCCAGCAGGTGACGTCCGCTCATGGCCAGGGCTGTGCGTCCTTCTGGAATCACCCGGGCGAGAACCGGAAAGACGTGGGGCTGGGATGGCCAGACCTTGAGGTCTACCGAAACCCCTGCGCTGCGCGCCCGGTCGGCCACGCGGATGGAATCGTCGAGCAGCACTTCGGTGGAACCAACGTGGATGGAGAGGGGCGGGAAGTCCCGATAGTCGGCGAACAGCGGCGAGATGAGCGGATCGCGATGGTCAGCCCCCGGCGCGTAGAGGTCGGCAGCATCCCGCAGCCGGTGGCCGGGCAGCATGGGGTCCCGGCGGGCGTTGAGAATCACCGAGGCGCCACTGCCGGTGAGATCCGTCCAGGGTGAGAAGCACAGCGCCGAGGCCGGCATGGGCAGGCCCTCCTCACGCAGACGCTGCAGCAGCACCAGCGTCAAATTGCCGCCGGCGGAGTCTCCGGCCACGGCCAGATCGTGACCGTCATGGCCCTGCTCGAGCAGCCAGCGGTAAGCAGCCACGGCATCGTCGACGGCCGCGGGATAGGGATGCTCGGGCGCCAGTCGATAGTCGATGGCCAGCACCCGGCAGCAGCCCGCCTCGGCCAGCCGCCAGGTGAAGATGCGATAGAGTTCGGGATTGCCCACGGTGTAGCCGCCGCCATGCAGGTAGAGCAGCGTCTTGCCCGGCACGCGAAGCCCCGGAGCGCTGACCCACTCGGCGCCGACGCCGCCGGCAGCCACGGGCTCGATGATCACATCCGGCGGCAGACGGTTGCGGGCGGCCATTCTGGCCAGCCGCGAGCGGGTTGCCGTGACCTGTCCGGCATCGAGCGTCTGGGCTGCCAGCCGGCGTTTCACGGCCAGCCTGAGGAAGCCGTTGACCATTCGAGTCTGCCAACTCACCACAGCGTGCACCCCGCATCCAGAAGGAGAACGCATGGTAGCAGGGCCGGCGGACTGCGCGGCGTCTGTCTGGCAGCGGTACCCGGTCTGTCACCGGGTTGCCGGGGGCCCTATACTGCGCGGCGGTTCGTTCTGTCATTGAATGGCGTATCTGCGCCCCAGCCCCTAAATAGGAGAGTCCCATGAGGCTAGGCATGCTCGCCGGCTATTCCGGTGCCAAGCTCAGTCTTCCGATGGATGCGATCAAGCATGCGGAAGCACTGGGCTACGATTCAGTCTGGACGTCGGAGGCCTACGGCTCCGATGCCATCACGCCAGCGACCTGGATCCTCGCCAACACCACCAAGATTCGCGTCGGCACGGCCATCATGCAGATGCCGGCGCGTTCGCCGGCCATGGCGGCCATGACCGCCATGACCCTGGCGCAGCTGTCCGGCGGCCGCTTCATCGTCGGTCTTGGCGCTTCCGGCCCCCAGGTGGTGGAGGGCTGGCATGGCGTGCCCTACGGCAAGCCGGTGACGCGCCTGAAGGAATACACCCAGATCATGAAGATGATCTTCGCCCGCGAAGATCGTGCGACCTTCGATGGCACCGAGTATCAGCTGCCCTACACGGGCCCGGGCGCCACCGGCCTCGGCAAGCCGCTGAAGAGCATCATGAAGTGCGAAGAGGACATTCCGATCTACGCCGCCACCATTACCCCCAACGGGGTCGCGGCGGCAGCGGAAGTCTGCGACGGCTTCTTCCCGATCTGGATGGACCCTGAGAAGTACAGCGTCCTGGCCGATCCCATCGACAAGGGCTTCGCCAAGGCCGGCAACGGCAAGGGCCTGAAGGACTTCGACGTAGCCCCCTTCGTGACCGTGGTGGTGGGTGATGACGTCGAGCAGTGCATGATGCCGATCCGCGGCAGCATGGCGCTGTACATCGGCGGCATGGGTGCCCGGGACAAGAACTTCTACAATGATTACGCCAAGCGTCTCGGCTTCGAGGAAGCGGCGGTGAAGATCCAGGATCTGTACCTGGCCGGCAAGAAGGATGAGGCCATGGCCGCGGTGCCGGCGGAACTGATCGACGCCTGCCATCTGGTGGGTCCGGCAGACCGCATCCGCGAGCGCGCGGCGCGCTGGAAGGAAGCGGGCAAGGCCAATCAGGTGGGCAGCATGCTCATCGGCAGCGCCCAGAAGGAAGCCATCGAACTGATGGCGGAGATCATGCTCTGATCGAGGACCTGTGGGACTGTTTCGCCTGGAGCGAAACAGGTCGCGCAGCGCTCCGAAGTGGGACGGGCCCCGGATGACCCGCAACAGAGCCCTATCCGCCGCAGGCGGATGGGGCTATCGCTGGGCGCCTTTGCTGGGCACCTTGCCGGGGCTCATGCCGTTGCCTTCGCTGAGTGTCATGCGGATCGCTGCATCGCTTCGCGATAGCAGTCTCCCACAGTGGGGGTGCTGCTACGGCTGTGCGCTCATGCCAGCCCTTTCGATTTCACCAGCTGCCACGCCAGTTCTGAGCGCAGGCGGCAGACATCCTTGTAGCCCAGCGCCTGCTCGGAGCTGGCATTGCCGTCGAGGCCACGCTTGTACACGCCCTGGATGATGGCGCCGGAGCGGAACAGGTTGTAGACCACGTAGAACGTCCAGTTCTCGATCTGCGGCCTGCCGCTGAGCTTGCAGTAGTGGGCCACCATCTCCGCTTCGTCGGGAATGCCGCGAGCGGCCAGATCGGCATCGCCCAAGCCCTGGCCGTCGTAGCCGGGCGAATGGTAGTCCATGCACAGGTAGCCCAGATCGGCCAGCGGGTGGCCCAGGGTGGACAGCTCCCAGTCCAGCACCGCAACGATGCGCGGCTCAGTGGGATGCAGCATGACGTTGCCCAGGCGGTAATCACCGTGCACGACGCAGACCTCGTCAGATTCCGGAATCTGCTCGGGCAGCCAGGCCATGAGCTTGTCCATGGCGGGCAGGTCTTCGGTCTTCGAGGCTTCGTACTGACGGGACCAGCGTGAGATCTGCCGACTGTAGTAGTTGCCGGGCTTGCCGAACTCGGCCAGCCCAACGGCCTCATGGTCCACGGCATGCAGTGCCGCCAGCACCCGCACCATGTCCAGATAGATGGCGCGACGATCGGCCTTGGGCAGGTCTTCGAGCAGCAGGTCGCTGTAGACCCGTCCTTCCACCTTCTCCATGACGTAGAACTTGGTGCCGACGACGCTGCTGTCCTCGCACAGCGCGATCATCTTCGGGACCGGAACGTCCGTGTCCGCCAGCGCAGCCATCACCCGGTACTCGCGATCCACCTGGTGGGCGGAGGGCAGCAGCTCGCCGGGGGGCTGCTTGCGCATCACGAATTCACGCTCACCCACCTTCAGCAGGAAGGTGGGATTGGACTGCCCACCTTCGAACTGACGGATCTCGAGGCCGTCGCGGGCGCCGGGAACATAGGGTTCGAGGAAGCGGGCGAGGGCGGCCTGGTCGAACTCATGGCCGGGGCGAACGGCAGTGATGACGGCGGTCTCGGTCATGCAGGGTGGTCCTCGTTGATCGGGGGTGGCGGAGGATAGCACCGCCCAATGGGCCGCCTCCACTTGATCCCCCGCGGGGCGGATGCGAGGCTTGCCGCCTTCACCGGCAAGGGTGCTGGCGTGCAGTCCCGAGCGCCGACCACCACGAACCCATTCGTTGAAAGTCCTGGAACAGTCGAATTCGCTATCGGGATCGCTGTCGGGATCGGGATCGGGATCGAACCAAAACAACCGGATGCCTGGACGCACACTGTCAGCGCCAGTAATCCTTGGCGTTCAACGACAATGAGGGAGAGAACATGACACAACGCAAGCGCGTGGCGGTGACGCTGCCCGGTGGTCCACGGGTCAAGGACACCATCGACCGGGTGCAGTGGGCGGAGTCCAAAGGCTATACGGACGCCTGGTTCGGTGACGGCGGTGCGCCGGATGCCCTGACCCTGGCAGCCATTCTCGGCGATCACAGCAAGTCGATCCGCATCGGCATTGCGGTGACGCCGGTGTACACCCGCTCTCCCACCGTGCTTGCGGCCACGGCCTATACGGTCAGCCAGCAGCTGCCCGGTCGCTTTGTGATGGGCCTCGGTTCCTCCAGCGTGGCCATGATGACGGGCTGGAACGGTATCCCGCTGGAAAAGCCCATGACCCGGGTCAAGGAGACCGTGCAGCTGGTGCGATCCATGCTGGCGGGCGAAAAGTCGGACTTCAGCGGCGAGACGCTCAACAGCCGGGGCTACCGCCAGCCGCCCCTGGAGAATCCGCCGCCCATCTACATGGCGGCCCTGCGTTCGAAAATGATCGAGACCGCCGCCGAAGTGTCGGACGGTGTGATTTTCAACCTTTGGCCCAAGCGCGCGCTGCCGAAGATGATCGAGCACGTGAAGATCGGCGCCAAGCGCGGCGGCAAGAGCGAGACGCCGGAGGTGGTGAACCGCTTCATGGTCTGCGTCACCGACGACAAGGCGCGGGCCCGTGATGCCTTCCGGGCGGCGTTCGCGCCCTACTACGCTACGCCTCAGTACAACGCCTTTCTGGACTGGGCCGGCTACGAAGATGCCGCCGCGCAGATCCGCGAGGGCTGGGCGGCCAAGGACCGGGACAAGACCACCGGTGCCCTCACCGACGACATCGTCGACGAGATCGCGGTGATCGGTTCCCCCGCGGAGTGCCAGGAGCGCATCCGCTGGGCCCTCGATACCGGCATCGACACTGCCATCATCGCTCCGCTCGGTGTGTCGAAGGAGGAGACCCAGGCCAGCCTGGACGCCTTCACCGCCGATCAATTCCAGCCTTGAGGATCGTCGGCCATGACTGACTACCAGTGGATCATCGTCGACCGGCCGCTGCCCGGGGTTCAGCGCATCACGCTGAACCGTCCGGACAAGCGCAACCCGCTGTCCAACCTGCTGCGCACGGAACTGTTCGATGCCTTGATCCAGGCGGATCACGACCTGGAGCTTCGGGTCACGATCCTGCGCGGCGCCGGCGGCAACTTCTCCGCCGGCTACGACCTCAAGCAGGACTCCCGCCAGAATCAGCCCTTTCACACCGCAGGCGGTCTCGGCAACTGGCCCCGGCACGTGGTGGACGGTTTCCTGCAGATGTGGGATCTGGCCAAGCCGGTGATCGCTCAGGTGGAAGGCTACTGTCTGGCCGGCGGCACTGAGCTGGCCACCGCCTGTGATCTGGTCTACGCCGCTGAGGATGCGAAGATCGGCTACCCGGTGGTGCGGTCCATCAGCCCCCCCGACAATCAGTTCTATCCCTGGATCGTCGGCCTGCGCCGCGCCATGGAGATGATGCTCACCGGTGATTCCATCTCCGGGATCGAGGCGGCGGAGTGCGGCTTTGCCAACCGGGCCTTCCCGGCGGATCAGCTCGAGGCGGAAGTACTGAAGGTGGCGGAAAAGATCGCCCGGGTGCCGCCGGACATCCAGCAGATCAACAAGCGCGCCGTGCACCGGCAGATGGAACTGATGGGCATGCGTGCCGCCATCCGCTCGGGCACCGAGCTGCAGACCCTGTCCATGCTCACCCCCTCGGCACGCAGCCACCTGAAGGACATTGCCGAAGGCGGCCTCACCCAGGCCCTGTCCAAGCGCGACAAGGACTTCGGGGACTATCGCGAGTCAAAGCGGGAGTCGAAGGAATGAGCGAGGCTGAGAAGGTCGATGGCGCCGAACCGTCGGTGCTGCAGGCGCTCGGCGACGGGGTCTGTACCGAACTCGACGCCGAGCGGGGTTTTGCGGCGCTGCGCTTCACCGTCAAGCCGGAGTTCTGCCATTCCGGCGGCGTGGCCCAGGGTGGCTTTGTCACCGGCTGGATCGACTCGGCCATGGCCCATGCGGTGCTCGCCCAGCGCGGGCAGGCGTTCTGGATCGCCACGTTGGAGATCAAGATCAGCTTCTTCCGGCCCGCGGGCCCGGGCAGGGTGCGGGCGGAAGGCTGGATCGAGCGGGCCGGCAAGCAGACGGTGTTCTGCGAGGGGCGCCTGCTCGATGCCGAGGGCGAGGTGCTTGCCAAAGGCACCTCGACCATCCGGCTGGTTCCTCAGCGAGGTTGAACGAACTGTTGCAGGCGCCACACGATCGTTCCCCTGCGCTGCGCTGCGGGAAACTTCCCACAGGGCGTCTCGCTCGTCCCTTGCGCATCCTTCGATGGCGGCGGCGCCCTCATGTGGGAAGGCTCCCGGAGCGCAGCGCAGGGGGCCGATCTGAACCGCTTCGATCGAAAGCAGCCTGCGTTGCGTCCGACCGGCCTCGCCAATTGGGGCACCGGCTGTCCACTAAGGAGCGGGTCGAGGGGCAAGCAGCCTCACCCCGCGTTCTTCAGGGCCGCGATGCGGTCCTCCAGGGGCGGGTGCGAGGAGAACATGGCCTGCATGCCTTGGCGCAGGCCTTGGTTGATGCCGAAGGCCTGCATGCTGGCGGGCATGGCATCGGGCATTTCGCTGCCCACTCGCAGACGCTCCAGCGCCGCGATCATGTGCTGGCGGCCGGCAAGGTCGGCGCCGGAGGCATCCGCCCGGAACTCGCGGAAGCGGGAGAACCACATGACGATCATCATGGCGAAGATACCCAGGACGATCTGGGCGACGATGGTGACGATCCAGTAGCCGGGGCCGAGGCCGCGATCGTTCTTGAATACCACCCGGTCGACGAAGAAGCCGATGATGCGCGCGAAGAACATCACGAAGGTATTCACCACGCCCTGCACCAGCGCCAGGGTGATCATGTCGCCGTTGGCCACGTGACCGATCTCGTGAGCGAGCACGGCCCGGACCTCTTCCGGACGCATGTTCTGCATCAGGCCGGTGCTGACCGCCACCAGCGAATTGTTGCGGTTCCAGCCGGTGGCGAAGGCGTTGGGCTGGGCGGCATCGAAGATGCCCACCTCTGGCATGCCGATGCCGGCCTTGTCGGACAACTCCTTCACCGTATCGAGCAGCCAGCGCTCGGTGGCGTTGCGGGGCTGCTCGATGACCTGGGTTCCGGTGGATCGCTTGGCCATCCACTTGGAGATGAACAGCGAGATGATGGACCCGGAGGCACCGAACACCGCGCACATGATGAGCAGCGAGGTTAGATTGAGGCCGGTGCCGCTCTCGTCGAGCATGGTGCCGACGCCGAGAATGCTCAGCGTGATGCTTGCTAGCGCGAGCACCGCGATATTGGTCGCGATGAACAACAGGATGCGCATGTCGGGACAACTCCGCGATGATGGATGACGTCGAAGCATGGATGGGGCCTGAGCCCTCGATTTCAAGAGTATCAAGCTTGTGGGGGGTAGGGTGAAGTGGTTCAGGAGTTGATCTTCATTCGTCACGGTGAAACGGAGTGGAACGCCAGCGGTCGCCTGCAGGGGCGCGCCGATTCGCCGCTGACCGACGTCGGGCGCCAGCAGGTCCGTGCGCACCTGAGCTGGCTGGCGGTACACCCACCGGATCTGATCGTGGCCAGTCCGCTGGGCCGGACTCAGGCCACAGCGAAGATACTGGCCGATGCCCTAAAGCTCGAGGTGGAACTCGACTCCAGACTCGAAGAGCGCTGCATGGGGCAGTTCGAGGGTTGGACGCTGGATGAAGTCAGCGCCGCCGTGCCCGAGGAGGCCGACCGCCGCATTCAGGATCCCTGGGGCTATCGTGCTCCCCTCGGGGAGAACTACGATGACATGGTCGAGCGGGTGACCCCGCTGCTTGATGAACTCCTGCAGCGGCCGATGCAGCGCCTGCTGCTGGTGTCCCATGGAACGCTGGTGCGGGTGCTGCTCGGAGGGGTCCTGGGGCTCGAGCGGGAAAGCGTGCTCAGGCTGCGGCAGCCCAACGCCGTGGCCTATCAGGTCCGGCTGGATGCTGCCGGTCACGAGGTGGTCCGCTGGGAAGGCGGCTGCTCGGCCCCGGGCCTGCTGTTCTCGGATTGAGCCGGAGGTCGTTGTACCACGCAACCACTGGCAGGCTAGAATCCGTTTCAATTCAGCTTTTCGAATTCATTCCTCTGGAGGTAAGTACATGCGCGTTGATGGCGGCTTGACCATGGAACTCGACAAGGTCCCACAGAGCGTTCGTCAGCTCGAAGAGATGGGCTACAGCGGTGCGATGACCGCTGAGACTTCCCATGACCCCTTCTTTCCGCTGCTGCTGGCTGCGGGCGAGAGCAGCAAGATCGAACTGATCACCTCAATTGCCGTAGCCTTTGCGCGGACGCCGATGACGCTGGCGAACATCGGCCACGATCTCAACGCCCACTCCAAGGGCCGCTTCATCATGGGACTCGGCTCCCAGATCCGCCCCCATATCACCAAGCGCTTCTCCATGCCCTGGTCGTCGCCGGCACCGCGGATGCGGGAGTTCATCCTCGCCATGCGCGCGATCTGGGACAACTGGTACAACGGCACCCCGCTGGACTTCCGGGGTGAGTTCTACCAGCACACTCTGATGACGCCGTTCTTCACGCCGACCAACACCGAGTACGGCCCGCCCAAGGTGTTCCTGGCGGCGGTGGGGCCGATCATGACCCAGGTCGCAGGCGAAGTGGCCGACGGTGTCATCGCCCATGCTTTCACCACCGAGGAGTACCTCAGGACCGTGACGCTGCCCAATGTCGAAAAGGGGCTGGCCGCATCCGGACGCAAGCGCTCTGACTTTCAGATTTCCTATCCCTGCTTCGTGGTCACGGGTACCGACGAGCGGACCTTCGCCCAGGCCCGGGAGACCGTGACCCGGCAGATCGGCTTCTACGGCTCGACGCCGGCCTACAAGGGTGTGCTCGATTCCATCGGCGCGGGTGAGCTGCAGCCGGTGCTCAACACCATGTCCAAGGAAGGCAAGTGGAAGGAGATGGGAGAGATCATCACCGACGACATCCTGCAGAAATTCGCCGTGGTGGCCGAGCCCAAGGACGTGGCAGCCAAGATGAAACAGCGTTACGGCGATCTCATCGACCGCACTTCCGCAGCCTACGGCACGATTCCCGCCGAAGAGCAGAAGCGCATCATCGACGACCTGCAGGCCGCCTGAACCGGGTCGGGGAGCGCTTCACTTCTCTTTCCCAAATCTTGAAAAAGAATGGATTTCTGGTGAAGGCTGAGTACAATCGCGACAACTCAGCCATCCCGGAGGTGCGACGTGACCTTGGCACCGTCACCGCTCCTGATCACCAAAGCCCTGTTTTCACGCCTGCGCGACGTGGTCGCGCAGGCGTGGGCCAGTGTTTCGATACCGGCCCGCATGGCCCTGCTGCCGGTCGCAGCCGTACCGATTGCAGCCATCATGGCCCTGACCATCGCCCAGGTGGTCCAGCCCCTGCCCGCTGTGGTGAAGGATCTCGCCCTGCCGTCTCAGGATCCTGCGCCCGTGGTCACGCCCTACGACGTCGAGGAGTTCGCCCGCCGTCTCGAGACGATCTTCGGACTCGAGCCCAAGCGTGCCATGACGTTTTCCGACTGGATCCTGGAGGCCAGCTGGCGTTACCAGCTGGAGCCGGAAATCATCGCCAGCCTCATTCACACCGAAAGCTCGTTCCGCAAACGGGTCCGGTCCTGGGCGGGCGCCATTGGGCCGGCGCAGGTGATGCCGCAGATCTGGCGGGACTTCTGCGGTGGTTTCGACCTCCTCGATCCTGAGCAGAACATCTACTGCGGTGCCCAGGTCCTGGCCTTCTACAAGGCTGAGTGCGGGGATCTGGACTGCGCGCTGCGGCTCTACAACGTGGGTCCCGGCAACCTGCGCCACGCCCAGTACCAGCTGGCAGGCCAGCGCTACGTCTCCCGCATCGAGTCCAGTCGGGTGCTGTTCGACGAATTCACCCTGCTCTGAGCCCTCCTGACAGATCCGTCTGCCGGGGGGCGTCGTTGTGCTTCCGGCACTTGCCTCTGCCGATGCCTGTGGCAACCTCTCGCGATGCTGATCCGTTTCCGGTGATCGGCTCCGGAGAGAGGGGACACCCATGGGAAGCGAGCGCCCGGCGTTCGGCGTGACGATGTTTGCCACCGACGACGCCATGAGCGTGGTCCAGCTCGCCAGCGCCTTGGAGGCGCGGGGCTTCGAATCCCTGTTCCTGCCCGAGCACACCCACATTCCCGTCAAGCGCGAGTCCCCCTGGCCCGGCGGTGACGAGTTGCCGCGCTGGTACTACCGGACTCAGGATCCTTTCGTTGCCCTCGGTGCCGCGGCTGCCGTGACGACGACCCTGCGGCTGGCAACGGGCATCTCGCTGGTGACGGAGCGGGATCCCATCCTCATGGCCAAGCAGGTGGCGACTTTGGATCACCTTTCCGGCGGCCGGGTGCTGCTGGGAGTGGGGGCCGGCTGGAACGCCGAGGAGATGGCCAATCATGGCGTGGCCTTCAAGCAGCGCTGGGCCGTGCTGCGGGAGCGGGTCATGGCCATGCGTGAGATCTGGAATCAGGAGGCCGCCGAGTTTCACGGCGAGTACGTGGACTTCGATCCCATCCACGCTTGGCCCAAGCCCTCCCGGCCCGGCGGGCCACCGATTCTGCTGGGGGCGGCTTCGAAGTACGCCTTTGCCCGCATTGCGGAGTACGCGGACGGCTGGATGCCCATTGACCGTGGTGGCGTCGATCTGGCCGCCAGCATGGCCGAGCTGCGCGCGGCGATGGCCGCCGCCGGCCGCGACTTCGACAGCCTCGATCTCACTCTTTTCGGAACCGGGCCGGACCCTGATCGGGTCAAGCGCTACCTGGACATGGGATTCAAGCGCATCGTCTTCGGCGTGCCGGCGGCCGGGGCGGACAAGGTGGTGCCCATGCTCGACCGCTATGCCGAACTGGCGGCTTCAGTCTCGGGTTGACGGTAGCGTGGCGATCTCGATGGCTTCGAGCAGCTCGAGGGCACTGCGGCGGTCGCTGCCGCAGAATGCCGGCTCGGCCTGGAAGCCGTCGCAGGCCCGGGGCCGGTCGGGGTGTCCCCAGAGCCCGCAGCGCAGCTCTGCGGTGAGATGGATGCAGGGGACACCTGCGGGTTTGCCCTCTGGCATGCCCGGCAGCGGATCGCGAATGGAAGGTGCGATGCAGCAGGCGCCGCAGCCGGTTCGGCATTGCATGTCAGAACACCAGTGAGGGAGTGGGGAGGGCAATAGGGTGAGCCTAACTGGAGATGAGGACGGCAGCACGCCGGATCTCTGTGTGCTGTTGACCACCACGGCCACCGAGGACGAGGCCCGGGCGCTGGCGAAGGGGCTGCTCACGGCGGGTCTGGCCGCCTGCGTGCAGCTGTCCCAGATCGACAGCCTGTACATCTGGGACGACGCCGTGGCCGAGGATCCGGAGGTGCGGCTGATGATCAAGACCCGGCGCACGCTGGCGCAGGCGGCTTCCGCCTGGATCGAGCGCGAGCACCCCTACGAGGTCCCTCAGGTCGTGATCCTGCCGGCCCTGGCCGTGGGCAGCGGGTATCTGGAATGGGCCATCGAGGTCACCCCGGCGGCCCCGTGACCACAGGGCTGCAACGATTCAACCCGCAACGGAGAACGATCGATGACGGCAGCACTCAGTTGGCAGGTGGGCGCGGTGAAGATCACCCGCGTGGTGGAAGTCGAAGCCACCGGGGGGTCGAAGTTCATTCTGCCCGCCGCGACGCCAGAAGCCTGCCTCCAGATCCCCTGGCTGGCGCCGCATTTCATGAATGATGACGGTGAGCTGATCATGAGCGTTCATGCGCTGGTGATCGATACGGGCGATCACCGCATCATGGTGGATACCTGCATCGGCAACGACAAACAGCGCACGGTACCCGCCTGGAACAGGATGCAGACGGCGTTCCTCGACAAGCTCGTGGCGGCGGGCTATCCGCCGGACAGCATCGACACCGTGCTTTGCACCCATCTGCATGTGGATCACGTGGGCTGGAACACGATGCTGGTGGACGGGACCTGGGTGCCGACCTTTGCCAATGCCCGCTACCTGTTCAGCCGCACCGAGTGGGAGCACTGGGACGTGCACGAGGACGAGGCCGCCTGGGGGCCGGTCATGTGCGATTCGGTCCGGCCCATCATCGAGGCGGGGCTCGCCGATCTGGTGGACATGGACACCGTGATCTGTCCCCAAGTGCGCCTGCTGCCGTCTCCCGGCCACACCCCGGGCCACGTCAGCGTGGTGATCGAGGATGGCGGCGAGCGGGCGCTGATCACCGGCGACTTCGTCCATCACCCCTGCCAGATGGCGCGCACGGACTGGGGCAGCAGTGCCGATGTGGATGGCGACGTGGCCCGGGCCACCCGAGAGCGCATGCTGGCGGATCTGGCAGCCCGGGACTGTCTGGTCATCGGCACCCATTTCGCCACCCCCACCGCCGGTCGCGTGCGCAGCGACGGCGAGGGTTATCGCTTCGAGGTGCTGTAGCGGTCCACCAACGTGGTTGGCGCTGTCGCGGACACCATGCGATGCGATGGGGGTGGCAGGCAATCGCTCACTACGCTTCGCTTCGTGAGCTCCCACAACGCAGCCTCCGATCGAAGCTTTCCGTCTGACGCCACCCTCACACCATCATCGGGCCGTCGTCCGGCACATCCCGCTCGGCGCGCAGCCGGCGGGCGAGATCCGGATCGATGGAGCGAAAGCGCCAGATGCCGTCCTCGCCGGTGACCCGCTCGATGCGATCGCGATGGATCAGCAGGTGCAGGTGAGCAATGCACTCGCCCAGCGCCATGATCATCTGCCGGGAATCGAGCTTGCGCCGGAACAGCACTGGCAGCATGTCGCGGGCAATGGCTGGCGTGGTGCAGTACTCCTCCAGCGCCAGCATGCGATCCTCGTGGTGGGCGATGAGCGCCCGCAGCCTTTTGCGCAGGCCGCGGAAGGGCTCGCCATGGGCGGGCAGAACCAGGGTCTCGTCCGGCAGGGACAGGAAGCGGTCGTGGGACTCCAGCCACTCCTTGAGTGGGTTCGCCATGGGTTCATTGGGGTGCACGCTGACGTTGGACGTGATCACGGGCAGGACCTGATCGCCGGCGATGAGGATGCCGAGCTGGCGACAGTAGAGGCAGGCGTGTTCGGGTGAGTGTCCGGATCCGACCAGCACCTGCCAGTCCCGGCCGCCGATGGTGAGCACATCGCCATGCTGGAGCCGATGATGGCCCAGGGGCAGGGGGGTAATGCTCGCCCCGTAGCCGCCGCTGAAGCTCTTGCGCATGGTGGCAAGATCGTCCGCCGTCAGTCCGGCACCCCGATAGAATGCCTCGCCCTCCCAGCTCATGCTGCCCATGCCGCCGCCGTGAGAGAAGGCGCGGGCCTGATAGTACTCGCCGCGGGTCATGTACAGCGGCGCCTGCCAGCGATCGCTCAGGTAGCCGGCCTGGCCAACGTGATCCGGATGCATGTGGGTGGCCAGCAGGCGCTGCACGGGGCGCCCGGACAGCTCGCCGCTGAACAGCTGCTCCCAAAGCTCGCGGGTCCGCTCGTCGCCCAGGCCCATGTCCACCAGCGTCCAGCCCGCCTCGTCCTCGAGGGCATAGAGGTTGATGTGGTTCAGCGAACCCGGCATCGGCATGCGCAGCCAGCGGACGCCGGGTGCGATCTCCCGGGTCGTCCCCGGCTGCGGCCAGCCCTCGAATGGATACGTCAACTCTCCCATTTGCCCTCTTCCTCACCAAGCGAAGACAGCATTGGATCGGTGCGCGGGCTTCGGTGCAAGCGGGCTGTGCGCAGATGGCGGGAACGACCGGAGCTGCGAACCGTTTCCGGCGCTTCCAAAGCCATTGGGGGTTGTTATAGTTGGTCCTCCTTTGGGTACGGGGGTATTCCTCGAGGGCGCGCATGAACGATTCTGACCGCAAAGGCCCGGGCGACGGAGACGACCCGACCGAGTTTCGGAACGGTTCCCGGACCGAAGGCGACGACCCTACCGAATTCCGCAAAGGTGGCCTTTCGGATCAGGAGGACCGTACCGAGCTGCGCTCCGGCGATGGCGCCAATGAAGACGTGGATGACAGCGATCCCACCGAATTCCGCGGCAAGGACGATGCCGCCGATCCCTCCAAACTCCGGCAGGATGAAGGCGACCGCACGCAGATACGGCTGCCTCCCGGCGACGATGACGAGCCCGAGGAGGACGAAGCCAATCGCACCCAGTTGCGCGAGGCTCGCACCGACGATGCCGGGTCCGACGAAGACGAAGGCGACCGCACCCAGATGCGCGCGGCTGCCGCCGGCGATGCCGGTTCCGAGGAGGACGAAGACGAGCGGACGCAGATGCGCGTGCAGGCTGTGCTGCCCCCTGGCCGTTCCGATACCCCCAGCAAGCCGGACCCGTCCTACGAAGAGGACGACCAGACGCTGTTCCGCAGTCCGGACGAGCCGCCTCAGATCGAGGATGAAGAGCTCGAGCTGACCCACATCCGCCCCTCGTCCGGTGGTGGCAGCGGCGAGTTGGATCGGACCATCGCTCGTGGTGCGCCGCCGCCGGTCGCCAAGGACTCAGAAGACGCTACCCGGCTCCGCAGCCGCGGCCTCGACGACGATCTTCCAGATGATGAGGATCCGACCATCGCCGGAGCTGCGACGCCAGGGTCGCCCGCCGATGACGATCCGACGGTGCGGCCGGGTGCGCAGCTGCCGGTGGGTGACGACGACCCCACCGTCCAGACCCTGGTTCGAGGCGTCGGAGCCGCGGAAGACGCTGACGCCACCGTTCGTGCCGCCACGGAATCGACGGCTGCGGCCGGAGCCGACGAAGATGCGACGGTGCGTGGTCCGGCAACCGCGACGGTTACGACGACGGCCGTCGGTGATGATGAGCCCACCGTGCAGAACACGGGGGCGACCACAGGGACGAAGGCTGCCGCCAAACCCACGGCAGCTGCCCTGGGAAGCGGCACCGTGCTCAAGGGCCGCTTCGTTCTGGAGGACAAACTCGGTGAAGGCGGCATGGGCGGCGTCTACAAGGCCGTCGACCTGGTGAAGCAGGAAGCCCGCGACCGCAATCCCCATGTGGCGGTCAAGGTCCTCAACGAAAACTTTGCCGAACACCCGGACGCCTTCATCGCGCTGCAGCGTGAATCCAGCCGCACGCAGCGGCTGTCGCACCCGAGCATCGCCTCCGTCTACGACTTCGACCGCGACGGTCAGACGGCCTACATGGTCATGGAACTGATGCAGGGTGATCCCCTCGACAAGTTCCTGAAGAAGCACAAGCAGGGCGTCGACAAGGAACGGGCCTTCGCCATCATCAAGGACATCGCCTCGGCGCTGGCCTATGCCCACGCCCAGGGCCTGATTCACTCGGATTTCAAGCCGGGCAACATCTTCCTGACGTCTTCGGGCGCGGCAAAGGTGTTCGACTTCGGCATTGCCCGTGCCGCGGCCGCTCCGGGGGAGGAGAAGGCAGCCAAGCGGGGTCCCGTTTCGGAAGACACCCTGGGCAAGGACGACGGCACCGACAAGACCCTGTTCGACGCCGGTGCCCTTGGTGCCCTGACGCCGGCCTACGCCGCCTGCGAGATGTTCGAGGGCAAGGACCCGGCGCCCCAGGACGACGTCTACGCACTCGGCATTGTCGGCTACCAGCTGCTCACCGGCCGGCACCCCTTCGACCGCAAGAAGGCGCCGATAGCCGAAGCCCAGAACATGGTCCCCCAGCGTCCTGACGGGTTGACCCGCCGCGAGTGGAATGCGCTCAAGCACGCCCTGGCCTTCCGGCGCGAAGACCGCACCCCGGATGCTCAGGTCTTTCTCGAAGAGTTCTTCGGCGTTACCGGTACCGGGCTGAAGTATGCACTGATCACCGCCACCGGCATGGCAGCGGTGATCGCCGGTCTCTACTTCGGCGGTGTCATCGGACCCGGAGAAGCAGCCATCGAGGTTCCCAGGGAGTGGGTCGAACTCGACACCCGTATCGAAAACGCCCGCAGCGGCGTCGAGGAGCAGCTGGCCACGCCGGTTTTCAGCCCGGTCTGGGAAGAGTTCGTCCAGCGTGACATTCGGCGCTGGGAGGAGTCCGCCACCCCGGTCATCGTGGTCGGTACCCACGACAGTGAGGCCGCTGCAGAGACCGTTCGCAGGCAGGTCTTCGAGCAGCTTGGCATCCCGCTCAGGGTCCAGGCACCTGAGCGCAGCGGCGCGGGCTATCGCCTGCTGGCCGGGCCGTTCGGCGGCTCGGCTGCCGATCGCGAACGGGCCGACATTCTGCAGCGTCTGCGGGGATTCGGACTCAATGCCGTGGAGGAGAGCGATGCCGAAGCCATTGCCACGGCACGGGATCAGGCGCTGGGCGTCTACCTCACGGAGATCCAACGGCTCACCCCCGATGACGAACTGCCGCGCATTCCGACCATTCGTGACGGAGATCGCTTCGTGGCCGATCCCTCCCGGCTGGAGTCCGCACGCAGTCAGGTGAGCAACATCCGCGACGCTCAGGAGGTGCTCAACCGGGCCATCCAGCGGTATCCGACGCGGCCGGATGTGCTAAACGAACTCTCCGCGACGCTCCAGGACATGCGTACGCGCTGGCAGGATCACATCGACCGGGCCATCGCCACGGCCAGCAGCAGGCAGGCCGAAGAGGACCGGGCCGAACTGCTGGCCCAGCAGCGCTCCCAGGCCGAACTCGAGCGCAGGCGAGCCTACGAGGCCATGCGTGACGACAGGGTGTTTCCGACCTTCGCCGGCCGCTGTCATCAGCCCGGCGAGATCCGGGCTGCCCTGGAAGAGTTCCAGCAGCTGCAGGAAGCGGACCAGCGTGAGGCCCTGAATTACGCCGCCGAATGTGCCAGCAATCGGGTCACCCGCAGCCCCGTGGAAGTGCTGCAGTCCCAGGGGCTCATCCTGGCGGTGGCCAGTCACGAGGGGCTGGCTGCCGTCGAGGCACCCGACCCCTGTTCGAGCCGGACCTACATCGGCAATGGTCGCACCAGTTTCTGTGTGGATGAGCTGGCCGTTGGGGGCAATGCTCCGGCGGTGGTCGTGGTCCCCGGCAACAGCGGCGGCATTTATGGCATCGGCAAGTACGAGGTTTCGGTAGGGGAGTTCAACGCCTTCTGCGAGGCCACCAATTGCGGTACGCCGGCACCCGGCGGCCCGCGGATGCCGGCAACGGGCATCACGGCCGATGCGGCCCGGCGCTATACCGAGTGGCTCAGCGCCCAGACCGGCTACACCTACCGTCTGCCGACGGAGCGGGAATGGCTGCATGCCGCGGATGCGGGCGGGTCGCCCCTGGACAGCAATCGCAACTGTTACTCCAATATCCGTGGTGTGGTGCGGGGCGAGCGTCTCGTGGCCGTGACCCAGGGCGCGCCCAATGCCTGGGGCGTGATCAATCATGTGGGCAATGCCCAGGAGTGGGTCATGGGGAGCAGCGGGCTGCTGGCTGTGGGCGGCAAACATTCGGATCCGCTGGCGGATTGCAATCTGCAGACCCGGGCCACTCATTCCGGCAGTGGGGATGCGGTCACCGGCTTCCGGGTTTTGCGCGAGATCCGCCCCTAGGTCATTGCCTCTGCCTTGACCACCTGCGGTCGGTTGGCGCGAGCGGAGGGGTTGCACTGACCGGAAGTGGGACAGGGTTGGCGCACTGACTGTGACTTGCCTTCCAAGACCTTTGGGGTTGGAGTACCCTCTGAGTTCGTCTGGGGGTGTCGGGGGCAGGATAGCGGCTGCAGGACCTAAGGAGGGTGGCCACGGTCTGCCTCCTTCGAGGTCAGCATTGACCTCCAGAGGCCCACGGCGTCAGCGCGTCCTGAAACGGCACGGAAACCGGCCCAAAGTCGGGGCCGACTGCTTCGGGGTGATGAAAGTGCTGCCAAAGCTCGAGTCGACAGCGCGCGTCCGTGTGCTTGTCAGTTCTGTGGTTTCCGGTTTTTTCCTGCTGACCTCCTCGACTTTCGCCCAAACCGTGGGCGACTTCCCCCAGATGGACACAGGTCGCGCCTCCGACCTGGATACGGACCGCCTGGCCCCCATCGAGATTCCCGAAGCCCCGGTCCGGCCGATGACACCCATTGCGGGTCCTTTCTTTGACGTCACCGACGTGCGAATCACAGGCATCAGTGACGACCCGGTGCGGGGGCTGGAGCTGCACGCGCTGCGTGAAGTGGCCATGGCCGGAATCGCTCGCCAGGCGGCGGAACAGGAGATCGAGGAACAGGGCTTCTCTAATGAGGAGCTGCGCGAAATCGCCCGCTTCCTCGAACGGGTGCGGGGTCGTGACGACGAGACCCAGGTCACCAAGGTGGCGCTGTTCGATGAACTCGTGGACCTGATCGACGAACTCGACGGCCGTCGTGGTATCTCGGTGTTCGATCTCGAGGCGGTAGCGCGGGAGGTGCAGGACGAAATCCGCGCCACCGGCCTGCTGCTGGCCCAGGTGGTGGTGCCGCCCCAGACGGTGCGCGGCGGCGTGGTGGAGCTGCGGGTGTATCCCGGCGTGCTCGGCCAGGTCGAGGTGGTCAACAACGAGATCTACAAAGCCCCCGGTCTGACTCAGGCGTTCTCAGACGTGACTGGCAAGACGGTCAAGGTGGAGGAAATCGAAGAACGCCTGCGGCTGGTGAATGACCTTGGAGGTCTGGACATCAGCGGGGTGTTTGTCCCGGGTCGGAACCCGGGCGAGACGCAACTCGACCTCAACGTCAGCAACGAGCGGCGCTGGAGCGCTTTCACGCGCCTGGACAATCACGGAGCCGACGTGACTGGCCGGACCCGGGGCATGATCGGCGCCACCATCTATGATCCCACCGGCGCAGCGGATCAGTTGGCCCTGCAGTTCCTGCGCTCGGAAGGCCCGAACGAGGTGACGCTCTACAACGCCCGCTACCAGCGCCCGGTGCTGGGCCTGCGCAACTTCGTGGAACTCGGCGCGAGCAGCAACGAGTTCGCCATCGGCGATGGCCAGCAGCGGATCGAAGGTGAAACCCGCAACTACGACCTCTTGTTCGGGACCCATTGGCTGCGAAGCCGGGAACGCAATCTGAGCCAGACCGTTCATCTGACCTTCAAGGACTCCAAGCTGGACCTCGGTGGTGCGGCAGACCAGGATCAGGAGATCCTGGAGGTCGGCACGACGCTGCGCTACGACATGCTGATCCCGGACTGGCGCATGATCATCGACGGCAGCACGGGTCTCCGGGTGGGGTCGCTCACCTCAGGTCGGATCGAAGGCCAGCCGCTCCCGGCGCCGGCCGCCGGCACATTCTCAGGCCAGGACAAGCAGTTCTACCTGTTCACGCAGACGGCCCGGATCTACAAGCTGTTCGAGCTGCCGATACCGTTCTCCCCAGGCTGGGAGTCGCGGCACTCACTCCTGTTCCGCCTGAACAGCCAGTACTCAGACCAGTTCCTGCCGGCGGTGAACCGGTTCTCTCTGGGCGGTGCGGAAGCCGTGCGTAACCTGCTGACGGACGACATCTCGGTGGACAAGGCTGCGTTTGCCAGCCTGCAGGTGTACTGGGAACTGCCTGAGGCGCTGGACTTCGATATGGGGTTCGCCAACCAGCGCTTCAGCGAATTCTTCCGCCCCTATGTGTTCTATGACTACGCCTACGGCGTGACCAACGCCCAGAACATCAACTTGGCGACCCAGGAAGACAGGTGGTTTGAGTTCCGGGGCTACGGTCTCGGTTTCGAGTACAACCTGTTCAAGAACCCGCGGGGCAACTACCTGTTGCGGGGCAGTGTGAGCGTGGCTTGGCCTGAGAATCTCAGTTTCCAGGATCCGGTGTTTGCGACCTTCATCGATGACAAGCGTCGGGTCTACATGGACCTGACCTTCGACTTCGATATGTCGACGTTCCGTTCGCGTAACAGCCGCTGAAGCAGGGGAGCACCAAACGATGAACGCTGAGCTTCGCGATTTCTTCATCCGCCGCTCCCCGGGCACAGGCAAGGCCATCCTCGGCCTCTGGCTGGCCTGCTGGCTGACTCCGGCCTACGCCTCCGGCCTGCCTCAGGGTGGGACCATCACCCACGGTCAGGGCAGCATCAGTACGCCGTCCGCGACCCAGATGCAGATCGACCAGTTCAGCCAGCGCATGGCGGCGGACTTCCAGAGCTTCGACATCGCCAAGAACCATGGCGTCAACATCAGCCAGCCCGGCGTGGAATCCCTTTTCGTCGGGCGCGTCACCGGCGAATCCGCCACCCAGATCTTCGGCACCCTGACCGCCAACGGTCAGGTCATGCTGCTCAATCCGCGGGGTGTGGTGTTCGGCGAAGGTTCCCGCGTCGACACGGCCAGCCTCCTGGCGTCCACCCTGAACGTAGACGTCGACCGGGTGATGGACGGCCTGCTCGAACTCGAGTTCAGCGCTGACATCGCCGGCAAGATCATCAACCGCGGCACCCTCACCGCCGCCACCGGCGGCAGCATCACCCTGCTCGGTGACGAGGTCATCAACGAAGGTCTGATCGTGGCGGACATGGGCCGGGTCAACCTGGCCAGCGGCTCCAAGGCCTTCGTCACCTTCGATGCGGAGCGTCTGATCGGTGTGCGCGTCACCGAAGCTGCGCTCGGCGGCACCGGCGGCGACGCCGCAGTGGCCAACTTCGGCGAAATCCAGGCCAACGGCGGCCAGATCCTGCTCACCGCCAAGGCGGCCCGGGATCTGTTCTCCATGGCGGTAAACAACGAGGGCATCCTGCGCGCCAATCAGGCCCAGGAGGTGGACGGCGAGATCCGCCTCTTCGCGGCCGAGGGCGACACGTTCACCCGCGGCACCATCGAGGCCACCTCTGACAGCGGACGGGGCGGCAACATCGAAGTGCTCGGTGATCGCGTCGCCGTCACCGGCGGCCGCATCGACGCTTCCGGTGCCAGCGGCGGCGGCGACATCAAGATCGGCGGCGCCTTCCAGGGCAAGGGCGACACACCTACCGCCAGCCATACCTACGTCGGGCCCGATGCGCGGATCGCTGCGGACGCTACCGTCTCCGGCGACGGTGGTGAGGTCATTGTCTGGGCGGATAACACGACGCGGTTCCATGGGGAGATCAGTGCGCGGGGTGGGCCTGAGGATGGGGATGGTGGGTTCGCGGAGGTATCTGGAAAAGGCGTGCTCGAATACCGAGGCCTTGCCGATCTGTCAGCCCCGATGGGCGTTGTGGGCACGCTTCTCCTTGACCCAACCAACATTAATATCACCGACGACGCAGCAGACGTCGGAATAGATACAGATGTTGATCCATTCGTGACGGAGGACCCTGCCCCCGACGCGGAGAGTACGCTGACGTGGTCGACGATCCTAACGAACCTCAGCATGGCGAACGTGTCTGTGACGACTGCTGGCGGTTTTGACGCCGGCCAGGACGGCGATATCACCGTCGCTGAGAGCCCAAATCAGCAGGGAAACAGTGGTGCTTACAATCATGTGAATAATCTCACGCTGACTACTGCCGCCAGCGGCTCGATCTTCGTCGATGCGGAAGTCGTAAATGCGGGAAGCGGCGGAATCACTTTTGACTCCAACAGCATCACTCTCAATGCAAACGTGTCTACGGATGGCGGAAATATTGCCTTCGGTGACACGTTGTTGGGTGATGTGGTTTTGGGGACTGACATCACCATTGGTGCTGGTGCCGGCGTCATTAGTTTTTCCGGGACGGTGGACAGTGAAGCGACGGAGTACTTCACGCTGAGCCTGGTTGGCAGCGCGGCGACGCTGGGCGGCGCCATTGGTGGCGCTATAGATGGCGCGCTGGGCCAGCTGAGCGTCACGGCGACGACGATCGATCTGAATGCCGGGACGGTGACGACGGCCGCCCCGGCGGGGACGGGTGACGGATCGCAGAGCTACGCCGGCGCGGTGACGCTGAGTGCAGACACGGCGCTGACGGCGACGGGGGGCATCAGCTTCGCGTCGACCATTGACAGTGAAGCGACGGAGTACTTCACGCTGAGCCTGGATGGCGACACGGCGACGCTGGGCGGCGCCATTGGTGGCGCTGCAGATGGTGCGCTGGGCCAGCTGAGCGTCACGGCAAGCGACATCAATTTGAATGCCGGGACGGTGACGACGGCCGCCCCGGCGGGGACGGGTGACGGATCGCAGAGCTACGCCGGCGCGGTGACGCTGGGTGCGGACACGACCCTGACTGGCACGACGATAACGCTGAGTGGTGGTGCGACGGGCGACGCGGGCACGGAGAACCTGGACGTTCAGGGTGATCTGGCGCTGAGCGCGAATGTCACGAGTTTGGCGACGCTGAACGTGAGCGGGACGACGGCCCTGGCGGCGGACGTGACGACCAGCGGGACCCAGGACTATACCGGTCTGGTGACGCTGAGCGGCGATGCGACGCGGACGCTGACGGGTTCGACGATCACGCTGGGCGGTGGTGCCACCGGTACGGATGCGAATGATGCCTTGGACATCCAGGGCGTGCTGGCACTGAACGCGGCGATCACGGACCTGGCGAGCCTGAACGTTTCCGGGGTGTCGACGCTGGGCGCGAACGTGATGACCACGGGGACCCAGAGCTATGGCGGTCAGGTGACCGTGGATACGGCGACGCTGGTGCTGGATGGCAGCGAGGTCACGCTGACCGGTGGTGCGACGGGCGACGCGGGCACGGAGAACCTGGACGTACAGGGTGATCTGGTGCTGAACGCGAATGTCACGAATCTGGCGACGCTGAACGTGAGCGGGACGACGGCCCTGGCGGCGGACGTGACGACCAGCGGGACCCAGGACTATACCGGTCTGGTGACGCTGAGCGGTGATGCGACGCGGACGCTGACGGGTTCGACGATCACGCTGGGCGGTGGTGCTGCGGGCACCGACTCCGTGGAGGATGCGCTAGCCATCCAGGGCAACTTGGCGCTGAACGAAGACATCACGAACCTGCTGAGCTTGAACGTGAGTGGGGCGACAGCCCTGGCGGCGAACGTGGTGACGACGGGGACCCAGGCCTACACGGGTCTGGTGACGCTGAGCGGCGATGAGACGCGGACGCTGACGGGTTCGGTGATTACGCTGGTCGGTGGAGCAGCGGGGACGAATGACGCGGCGGATGCGTTGGCGATCGCTGGAAACCTGGCGCTGAACGACGACATCTCGAATCTGCTGAGCCTGAGCGTGAGCGGGACGACGGCATTGGCTGCGGACGTGACGACGACGGGCAGCCAAACTTACGATGGTGACATCACGTTGGCGGGCGGGAGCAGGACGCTGACGACGACCGGTGGCGCCGGCGGCGACATTTCGATCCATGCAAATGTCGACGCGACGACTGCCGGCGTCGAAGGATTGGTGCTTTCGGCAACGGGTGCTGACATCGACATAGCCGGAAGCGTTGGTGGCACAGAGTCCCTCTTCGGAATCACCGTGACTTTCGCTGACACGGTCAGGCTCAACGATGTGACTTCCGAGGGAGCGCCGATCCTCGTTGGTAGTCCCGGTACACCGATCGGAACTTCGATAACCGTCGACGGCGTTCTCACGACGCTACCCGCAGGCGCAGCAGGTGCGTTGATCGTCCAAGGCGGGGGCATCACGTTGAATGCTGCGCCGAACGTTGGCGATCACAACATTGAGCTGTACGGCGGCGGGCAGGACGTGGTCATCAATGTCGCGTTGGTGGATGCCGACACGATCGTGGTTACCGCGCCTCGGGACATCATCGTCCAGAATCTGATTCATGCGATGGGTGCAGATTCCGACGTCATGCTTACCGCCGACTTTGATGAAAGCGGTGTAGGTGGAATTCTTCTGCGCGATGCCGGGCAGATCATCGCCGGACGGGATGCCATTTTGCGTGGATCGACGCTGTTCACGACCGATGAAGGTGCGAGCGGGGAAAGCGTTTTCGTTGTGGCGGATGGTCTGAACGAGCAGATCATGGCTGGTCGGGATATCAGACTTGAGTCTGGCGCATTTGCGCCGGGGAGCGCAGACATCCGGATCGAGGGGCTGCTCGATGCCGGCGGTGAGATCGTTGTCGACGCTGCGAATCGGATTTTTGTCGGGACCACGTTGACGACCGATGACGGAAACATTGCGTTTCAGGACGACGTGATCCTGACTGCGGACACGACGCTGAACACAGGCGTCGGAGCCGGAGACATCAACCTGGGCGGTATGGTGGACGGCGCATTTGCGCTGAATCTGATCGCCGGGACGGGTGCTGTGGACGTAGCCGGTGTCGTAGGTACGGCGGCGGTCAATGCGAACAACCTGACGAGCTTCACGGTGACGAGTGCGACCACCGCCGATCTGAACGATGTCTTCACCAGTGGTGCGCAGTCGGTCACTGCGGACACGATCAATCTGAGCGGGACGACCTACACCGCCGGTGCTGCGCTGAGCTTCATCGGCAGTACGGTACTGAACGACAACGTGACGGTGACGAGCGGCGGTGTAGCAGGCGACGACATTGTGTTCGATGGCACGGTCGCGAGTGCTGCGACGGTGGGCAATACCTTGACTCTGCTGGCAGGTGACGGTGACGTCGAGATCACGGGTGTGGTGGGCACTGCCGCAGGTGACGATGCCGCGCTTGGCAGCTTCACGGTGACGAGCGCGACGACGGCTGACCTAAGCGATGTGTTCACGAGCGGTGCACAATCGGTGACGGCGGACACGATCAACCTGAGCGGCGCGAACTACACCACGGCTGGTGGTGCGATATCCCTTGACGGCGCGATCACCCTTGCCGAGGCCGTCACATTGACCAGCAATGGTGGCGTGATCACGACCGGCGCGGTGGCGTCCGACACCAATGCATTCACGTTGAATGCGGGTGGCGGAACGATTGCCGTGGCCTCACTCGCGGGTGGCGGTGACCTCACGGTCGAGGACAGCGGCGGTGCGATGTTTGGGGCCGTGGCTGCCAACGACATCCTGCTGGTAGACACGACTGGAACGATTGCGTTCAACGCGGCGATGAACGCGGCGAGCATCACAGCACTGGCGGGTGCGGGCGGGTTCGACGTGACGTTTGCTGAGGGACCTGTGGTCTCAGGAGCAGGCAGCTTCGTGAACGCCGGTGGTGTGACGTTCAACGCGGGTGGCAGCTTCGACGGTGGCCTGTCGGTGAGTGGTGGGACGACGACCCTGACCGGAACGCTGTCGACTGACGACGAGG
>JAFIFJ010000003.1 GCA_020832085.1 Gammaproteobacteria bacterium
GTGCATGGCACCGATGCGGGCGCAGGCCAGCATGGCGTAGGCCGCTTCCGGGATCATGGGCATGTAGATGCAGACCCGGTCGCCCTTGTTCACGCCGCGGTCCTTGAGCACGTTGGCCAGCCGGCAGACTTCGGCGTGGGCTTCGCGGTAGGTGATGTGCTTGGACTCGCTGGGGTCGTCGCCTTCCCAGATGATGGCGGTCTGATCGCCGCGGGTGTCGAGGTGGCGGTCGAGGCAGTTGTAGCTGGCGTTCAGCGTCCCGCCCTCGAACCAGCTGACCCGGCCCTTGGGCATGTCGGCCTTGCAGACGGTCTTCCAGTCGTCCGAGAACCAGTGCAGGTGTTCCCGTGCCATGCGCGACCAGAAGCCATCCGGATCGTCGATGGATTCCTGGTACAGCCGCTCGTAGCTGGCGGCGTCGATCAGGGCATCGGCGAAGGTCTCCGGGACCGGATAGATTTTGGATTCGGACATGGTGCTCCCCTTGATCACTGCCTTCGGACTTGATGCGGTTCGGCTAACGCCGGCGCTCGCGGTACAGCGCGACCAGCGCGCGGGTCGTCGGGTCCACGCTGTGAGCGCCACCCTGGGCATCCGTCAGCGCGCCGTGGATGGTGGTGCCCAGCACCTTGCCGAGTTCCACGCCCCATTGGTCGAACGAGTTGATGCCCCAGATCATACCTTGGACGAAGACCTTGTGTTCATGCAGGGCGATCAGGGCGCCGAGACTTTCGGGGCCGAGATCGTCGAGCAGGAGCACTGTACTCGGATGATTGCCGGGCATGGCGCGGTGGGGCGCGGCAGCAGCGGCGGCTTCCGGAATCATCCCTGAAGCTTCGAGTTCGGCCTGCACGTCAGCGGCGCTGCGGCCACGGGCGAAGACTTCGGCCTGGGCGAAGCAGTGGGCGGCGAGCCAGTCGTGGTGTTCGTCCAGGGTATGGCCGGGTGCCAGCGGCAGGATGAACTGGGCAGAGAACGGTGCCGTACCCTGATGCAGCAGCTGATGGTAGGCGTGCTGGCCATTGGTGCCCACATTGCCCCAGAGAATGGTGCCGGTGCGAGTGGTGACCGGGCTGCCGTCGCTGCGGACGGACTTGCCGTTGCTCTCCATTTCCAGCTGCTGCAGATAGTCGGGCAGCAGATCGAGGGCCGTGGCGTAGGGCAGGACGGCGTGGGACTCGGTGCCGAGGAAGTTCTGGTTCCAGAGTTCGGCCAGGGCCAACAGCACCGGGGCATTGGCGGCCAGCGGCGCGTCGCGGAAGTGCTCGTCCATGGCTCGGGCACCGGCCAGCAGGCGCTCGAACACCTCGTAGCCGTGGCCCAGCGCAATGGGCAGGCCGATGGTGGAGGTGACCGAGTAGCGCCCGCCCACCCAGTCCCACAAGGGCAGCAGGTTCGCTTCCGGCAGCCCGAACTCGGCGGCGGCGGCGATGTTGGTGGAGATGGCCACGAAGTGCCTGCGCAGGTCCTCCGGGGCGATGCCGCGTTCCAGCAGCCAGCTGCGCACGGTCAGAGCATTGCTGCGGGTCTCCAGGGTGCCGAAGGACTTCGAGGCGATGATGAACAGGGTCCGGGTGGGATCCAGGGCCGGCAGCAGGCGGGCGGCCTCGGTGCCGTCGATGTTGGCCAGGAAGTGAACGTTGGGACCGTCGCTGGTGCCGAGGGCATCGCAGACCATGGCCGGGCCTAAGAAGGAACCGCCGATACCGATGTTGACCACGTCGCGGATGGCCTTGCCGGTGGCTCCGCGCCAGCTTCCGTTGCGGACGGATGTGCAGAGCCTGCGCATGCCTTCGAGGGCGGCGTGGACGGCCGCTACCGCATCGGTGCCGTCGACGTCGATGGACTTTCCTGCGTGAGTGCGCAGCGCGGTGTGAAGGACGGCGCGGCCTTCGGTGGGATTGAAGGTGTTGGCTTCGAACAGTTGTCTGCGGGCGGCGTCTATTCCGGCCTCTTCGGCCAGGGCCACGAGTTGGCCGCGGATGCCGTCATCCCAGCGCTGGCGGGAAAGGTCCAGGCGCATGCCGGGTGCGTCGACGCGGAAGTGTTGGAAGCGTTGGGGGTCCGCGTCCAAAAGCTCCCTGAGATGGGGCAGGTCGCGGACCCGCTCACTCAGGAGCCGCCAGGCCGGCAGGTGGGTGGCATCAATGCTGCTCATGAGCTGGCCGGACGGTCGACAACGAGATTGTCGATGAGGCGGGTCTTGCCCATCCAGGCGGCGGCCAGGATCACCAGTTCCCGGTCCTCCTGCAGCGGCTCCTGCAGGGTGTGGCGATGCCGGATCTCCACGTAGTCCGGCCGAAAACCGGAGTCTTCGAGGTTTGTGAGTGCTTGCTTTCGAACCTTGATCAGGTCTGCGCCGCCTTGCTGAAGCTGTTCGGCGATTTGATTCAGGGTCCGGTACAGGGCCGGGGCTTTGGCGCGCTCGTCCGCGCTCAGATAGTGGTTGCGGGAGGACAGGGCGAGGCCGTCCTCGGCGCGGGCGGTGGGCACGTCGAGGATGGTCACCGGCATGGACAGATCGCGCACCATGCGGCGGATCAGGGTGAGCTGTTGGAAATCCTTGCGGCCGAAGACCGCCAGATCGGGCTGCACGATCTGGAACAGCTTGGTGACCACGGTGGCGACGCCGTCGAAGTGACCCGGGCGGCTGGCGCCACAGAGGATGTCTCCGAGGCCGGGGACGCTGACCCGGGTCTGCAGGGTCATGCCGTCGGGATAGACCTCGGCCACCGCTGGGGCGAACAGCAGGTCGACGCCATGGTCGGTGAGGCCCTGCTGATCGGCTTCTAGGGTGCGCGGGTAGGCGTCGAGATCCTCGTTGGGACCGAACTGCAGTGGGTTGACGAAGATGCTGGCGACGACGAAGTCGGCATTGGCCCGGGCGGCATCGGCCAAGGCCAGATGGCCGGCGTGCAGGTTGCCCATGGTGGGCACGAAACCGATGCGCTGGCCTTTGGCGCGGGCGGCCTGCACATGCTGGCGGACTTCGGCGATGGTGCTGACGGTGATCATGGGGAGCTGTCCATGCGGGCCCGATGGCCTGAAGTTGGCAGGCTGGCGGCGCGCACGCGAGCTTGTCTACAGGAGATGCCCGCGGCTTGGCAGGGCGTGGGGGCTTGGCGCTTGTGGCAAGGCTCCCGGAGCGCAGCGCCTGGGGCCGATCTGCACAACTTCGTTCGAAGTCCAAGCGATCGTTCCCCTGCGCTGCGCTCCGGGAAACTTCCCACAGTGGCGTCTCGCAGCATCCCGGCCGGCGGCGGGCTTGCAGCGGGCACGGGCGCTCGCCTACAGGAAGGTGAGGGCGACGGCGCTTGGTGAGGATTGCAGGGCTCGTTGCTCATGGTTCAGAAGAAGCAATGTTCATCGGCCGGGAAGGCGCCGGTCTTGACCGCTTCGCGGTAGGCGACGAAGGCGCCGCGGACGCCGTCGCTGCTCTCTGGCAGGAAGTTCTTGACGAACTTCGGCAGCTTGATGGACGGCGGGGTGATGCCGAGCATGTCATGCATGACCATGATCTGGCCGTCCACCTCGCGGCCGGCGCCGATGCCGATCACCGGAATCGTCAGCGCTTCGGTGATGGCGCCAGCGAGGTCCACAGGGACGCACTCGAGCAGGAGGATGCTGGCGCCGGCCTCCTCGAGCATCTTGGCCTCGTCGATCATGGCCTGGGCCTTGGCGGGATCGCGGCCCTGGACCCGGTAGCCGCCGAGGCGGTTGATGGACTGGGGCGTGAGGCCCATGTGGGCGCAGACCGGAATGCCTCGTTCGGCGAGTTGGGTGGTGGTGCTGGTGAGCCAGGCACCGCCTTCGAGTTTGACCATGTGGGCACCGGCGCGCATGAGGGCGGCGGAGCTTTCCAGTGCCTGCCGCTCGTGGGCGTAACTCATGAAGGGCAGGTCGGCCATGATGAAGGCGCCCTGATTGCCGCGGCGTACGCACTCCATGTGGTAGACGATGTTGTCCAGGGTCACCGGCAGGGTGCTGTCGTGGCCCTGCAGGACCATGCCCAGGGAATCGCCCACCAGCAGCACCTCGACGCCGGCGCCGGAGATCATCTCGGCGAAGCAGGCGTCGTAGGCGGTGAGGCTGGCGAATTTCTCGCCGCGCTCCTTCATTTTCGTAAGCGTAGTGAGGTTGGTGCGCTTCACCGCCGTCTGACTGCTCATGCCCTCTCCCGGCTCAGATCAGGGTTGGATGGGGATTGAAGTAGCTGCGCGAGCCGCCTGCGTTGCGGATCACGTCGACGAGGCGATCATACTGGGACTGGTCATCCACCAGGTCAATTTCGGCGGCGTTGACGATCAGCAGGGGGCCATCGTCGTAGTAGTGGAAGTACTGGGCATAGGCCTCGACGAGCCGTTCGAGGTAGCCGCGGTCGATGTGCTGCTCGGCGGCGATGCCCCGGCGCTGGATGCGGCGGGTGAGTACCGGCGGCGGCGCCTGCAGGTAGACCACCAGGTCGGGTACCGGGGCGGCGATGGTGAGGTGGTCATAGACCTGCCGGTAGAGGTTGAGCTCGTCGGGGTCGAGGTTCAGTTCGGCAAACAGCTGATCCTTGTTGATGAGGAAATCGGCCACGCGGCCGGCACCGAAGAGATCCTCCTGGCGCAGGGCCCGCAGCTGCTCGGCGCGCTGCAGCAGGAAGAACAGCTGGGTGGGCAGGGCGTGGCGGCGCTCCTCCTCGTAGAAGCGGGCGAGGAAGGGGTTGTCCTCGGGGGCCTCGAACAGGGTGTCGTAACGAAAGGTTTCCGCCAGACGCCTGGCCAGGGAGGTCTTGCCGACGCCGATCGGGCCTTCGACCACGATGAAGCGCGGAGGTGTGGTCTCAGGGCGGCTCATTCCGGCGCGGCGATTCCTTCAGGCTGATAGCCGCATTGAAGCACAGGAGCGGGCATCACAGCAGGCTTGCGTGCGGGCGGTGGAAGTGGTTTGGGAGTTCGCCAAGAATGTTCGTTCACGCTGTCGCGGAAGAAACATGCGATGCGCCGATTGGCATGACGTGCAGCGAAGCCGGTGCCTTCAGCTTCGGCACAACGCCTCGCAATCGGCCCATTCGCTGCGCGAATAGGGCGCTGTTGCGGACCATCCATGGTCCGCCCCCCTACGGGGCGCCCTGCGGGCGACGCACGCTGCTCCTGGCAGCATGCGCCCACAAGGGCGTGTTCCAGTCTGAAAAGTTAATTCAAAATCAAATGGTTGTCGTATGTTTCATAAGAGGGGTTTTCTCCAGGCTGCGAGCATGCAGGTGGCTGCGCCGCCTTCGCGTCTGGGCCTCACAGGCTGCGTTGCGGCCGCGCCCACATTGCCGGCGGGCGTCATCCGCAAGGCTGTTGTCAGGCCCCGGCGGGTTTGCGGCGCCGGCGGCGGCGCTTTCTGGGAGCATCGCTGTCGCGGCCGGCGCCGGGGCGCAGGTTGTCCAGCATGCTGCGCTGGGCGTCTGCGTCGGCGGCCTGGAAGCGGGTCCACCAGTCGCCCATGCCATGGGTGTCGTGGCCGGCGCGCTCGCGGACCACCAGGAAGTCATAGGCGGCGCGGAAGCGCGGGTGGCTGATCACGCGGTCGATCTGGCGCGGGTTGGGCGACTCCAGCCGGGGCTGCAGTTCCCAGGTTTCGCGCATGAAGGTGGCGAAGCGCTTGGGCACCGAGGTGTGGGCCTGCTGGCGGGCGATGGCTTCGCCGCCGGCGAGATAGAGCGCGTCGCGGGGCGTTTCGCCTTCGGCCGCCAGCCGTTCCCGGTGGGCTTCTACGGCAGGCCAGAGCAGGGCCGCGTAGAGGAAGCCGGGCGTGACGGGCTGGTCCTCGGCAATGCGGCGGTCGGTGTTGGCCAGGGCGGTCTCGATGACCTTGATCTGATCCGGGTCAGCTTCGATGCGGCGCGCAGCCTCCGGGAACAGCAGGTCGAAGATCTCGTATTCCCACAGCAGTTCGAAGGTCTCCACGCCCTTGCCGTGCAGAAGCAGTTTCACCACTTCGTCGAAGAGGCGGGCTGGGGGGACGTCGAGCAGCAGTTCGGCGGTGTCGTCGATGGCGTCGGACGTGGCGGCTTCGATGTCGAAATCGAGTTTGGCCGCGAAGCGCAGGGCGCGGAGGATGCGCACCGGATCCTCCCGGTAGCGCTGCGCCGGATCGCCGATCAGGCGCACGAGTCTGGCTTTGATGTCCTCGATGCCACCAGCGAAGTCGTAGACGCAGAAGTCCGCCGGGGTGTAGTAGAGCGCGTTGATGGTGAAATCGCGGCGTGCGGCGTCGTCGTCGATGCTGCCGTAGACATTGTCACGCAGGATCATGCCGCTGCCGGACAGGGCCGCGGCGGGTTCGTTGTCGCGGGTGGAGCGGCGGCGGCTCGGCAGGTCTTCGCGCTCGATGGCAGGTGTACCTTCATCCGCCGCCGAGCCGCGAAAGGTGGCCACTTCGATGATCTCGCGGCCGAAGCGCACATGGGCCAGCCGGAAGCGGCGGCCGATCAGCCGGGCATTGCGGAACAGGTCGCGCACCTGCTCTGGACTGGCGTCGGTGGCGATGTCGAAGTCCTTCGGATCGAGGCCCACGAGCAGATCGCGGATGCCCCCGCCCACCAGGAAGGCCTGATGTCCGGCGCTGATCAGGCGGTAGAGCACCTTCAGGGCATTTTCGCTGATCTGGCTGCGGGAGATGGGGTGCTGATCTCTGGGGATGATGCGGGCACGGGTACCTGTCAGTACCGGGGGGCGCAGATCCGGGGAATCGCTGGAGGGTGCTGAAGTCAATGTTGGACCTAAGGGGGATTGACAGGCCGTGCATGATAACAGACACGGTTCCGGGCGGGGACGGCGCGGCATGGCGAATCGCCAGGTTTCACGCCTGCTGGGCCAGCTCGCATCAGGAAAGAAAAAGGGAAAGACCGAAGTCTTTCCCTTTTAGTGTTTCGAGGTCCTTCTCCGGCTCCTGCGTCTTCCCGACGCCAGTTGCCGGCCGGTGGTCTCGGCTGCGGGTGGCCCCCGCTTATCGTTCGTGGCGGCTGGTCCGCCTTTCTGCCCGTGCTGCGTCAGTCGTGTTGGCGATCGTACTGCTCTCTCGACCTCGAACGGCCTGCCGGCTGGGCCGGTCTGTTTGGGCTGTCCGAGTGCCCCCACCTTCATGGTGACAGCTCGCCGGTCTGCGCTGACGCCCCTCCCCCCGTTTGTTCGGGTTCTTTGAAACCTGTTTCAACAACCGTCATGGCTTCGACATGTTTCAAGGAGCGACTTTCGTGCCATGTTTTAGGTCATGTCACTAAGTTCAATTAAAACAATGATCTAGGATTATTTACGTAGATGACCAGCGGGGCCTTGTTGGAGAAGTGTTACCCAATCAGATGTTTCTTGTGTGTTACAGCGCGGTGTTAGGTAACACATGTGTATTTAGGTAGCATTCGAGTGGCCGATCTCAGCCCTCAGGCTGGCTGCGGCGGGGCCCGCGGCTGCCTGTTCGGCGCCGGGGGATGCCCAGGCGCTGGCGCCGCTCCCACAGGCTCTTGCGACTGATTCCCAGGCGCTGAGCGATCTCCGTCTCCGTCATTTCGTCCTGATGTTCGAGTACGAAGCGGATGAAGTAGTCCTCCAGGGACTCGGAGTTGTCCGCCTCGGCCGGCTCCTGCGCTGGGGCCTCGGCGGCGGGCGCGGCCTCGGCCGGAGCGGGCCGCTCCAGGCCCGGTCCGATGGCCAGCAGATCGATGGTGATCTCCGCACCGTCGGAGAGGATGACGGCGCGCTCGATGGCATTTTCGAGTTCGCGGACGTTGCCCGGCCAGTGGTAGCGCTTCATGGCCTCCATGGCGCTGGGCGCAAACGTCAGGTTGGTCTTGTGCAGGCGGTGACTGGCCCGTTCCAGCAGCTGGTTGGCCAGCTCGACGATGTCTTCGCCCCGGTCCCGCAGCGGCGGCAGGCTCAGGGTGACCACGTTGAGGCGATAGAACAGGTCCTCCCGGAATTCGCTGCGTCGGACCAGGGCCTGCAGGTCACGGTGGGTGGCCGCAATGAGGCGCACGTTCACCTGCCGGGTCTCGATGGCGCCGAGGCGGCGAATCTCGCCTTCCTGCAGCACCCGCAGCAGCCGCGCCTGGGCTTCCATGGGCAGTTCGCCGATCTCATCGAGGAACAGTGAGCCGCCGTCCGCCGCCTCCACCAGCCCGCGGCGGGTGGTCTGGGCGCCGGTGAAGGCCCCCTTTTCGTGGCCGAAGAGTTCGGATTCGATGAGGCTTTCGGGAATGGCGGCGCAGTTGAGCGAGATCATGGGCGCGTCGCTGCGGCGGCTCTGGTCGTGCAGGGCCCGGGCCACCAGTTCCTTGCCGGTACCGGATTCGCCCAGGATGAGCACGGTGGATTCCGTGGGCGCAACCTTGGCGATGCGGCTGAAGAGCGTGTGCATGACCCGGGAACTGCCGATCATGCCGCCGATGGGGTACTCACGGGAGAGGTCTGATTTCAGCACCGCGTTCTGCCGCGCGATGCGCTGAGTCTTCTGTACCCGCTGCAGGGTCAGCAGCAGTTCGTCGTGATCAAAGGGCCGGGGGATGAATTCGGCGGCGCCGAGTTTCATGGCATCCACGGCGGCGCGCAGGCTGGCATGGTGGGCCATGATCACCACCGGCACGTCGCCGGCCAGGGGTACGAGATCGGTGCCGAGCCCCGAGGGCAGGCGAAGATCGGCCAGGATCAGGGCGAAGGATTCCAGATCGTGGCTGCGGGCCTCGGTGATGCTGCCCGCCTCGGTGACGGCATGGCCGTACTCCTCCAGCAGGCGCTTCAGGGCGGCCCGGGAGGGGGAGGTGGGTTCGACGATCAGGACCTGGCTCATGCTGCGTCATCCCTTGGTCCGCACTGGTTTGGGGCCGCTGCGGATTGCCGGCGCAAGGGTAACAGATCCACGTTCATGCGCATGGTTTCAGCACAGGTGAATGGGGCCCGGGGGCAGGTTCTGCGGGCGATAGACGGCCAGTGCCCGTTGCAGTTGCACACCGACATCCAGGCCCGGGTCGGCCGGCAGATCCAGCCAGGCCAGGGCCCGGGCCAGGTTGGCGCGGGGGGTGGCGAGGTCGAGTCCCTGGGCCCCGGCCTGCTTGGACAGTTTGTCGCCGCGCTCATCCACCAGGATGGGCAGATGCAGGTAGCGCGGCGTGGGCAGGCCGAGCAGACGCTGCAGATGGATCTGGCGCGGAGTCGAGTCGAGCAGGTCCACGCCGCGAACCACGTCGGTAATGCCCTGCTCGGCATCGTCCACCACCACCGCCAGCTGATAGGCCCAGAGGCCGTCCTTGCGGCGGACGATGAAGTCCCCCTGCTCGGCGGCGAGATCGAATTCGAACGCTCCCCGCAGCCGGTCTTGGAAGCGGATGCGGGCGGCGTCCCCGTCCGGGACCCGAACCCGGAGCGCATGGGGTGTGCCATCGGGCAGGGGCGTCATGCCGCGCTCACGACAGGTGCCCGGATATACCCCACCGTGGGCGCGCAGGTCCTGACGGGTGCAGGTGCAGCGAAACAGCATGCCGGCGGCGGCCAACTCATCGAGGGCCGCGGCATAGGCGGCGTCGCGGCCGCTCTGCAGCATGGCTTCGCCGTCGTAGTGCAGGCCGTGGGCGATGAGCGCATCGAGAATCCACTGCTTGGCGCCACTGGGCTCTCGCGGTGGGTCGATGTCCTCGATGCGCAGCAGCCACAGGCCGCCGGCGGCGCGGGCGTCGAGCCAGCCGGCCACGGCCGCGAGCAGCGAACCGAAATGCAGCGGGCCGCTGGGAGAGGGCGCGAAACGACTGATGTACGGATGGGTCATGGCGGCGCATTGTACGCCGTCGGCGCTCCGCCATGAGCTGCCGGTGGTGGACGCCTTGCCGTGTCATCAGGAGAATCCCGCGGGCTTTGGAGCTGGGAATATTCGCATGCGGTTTGCGCAACGGACGGAGGCCATTCGGGCGTTCCAGGTCATGGAACTGATGGACCGGGCCCGGAAGCTGGAAGCGGGCGGGATGGACGTGGTGCACATGGAGGTCGGTGAACCCGATTTCGTTTCTGCCGACCCCATCCTCGAAGCCGGTCAGGCAGCCATTGCCGCCGGCCATACTGGCTACACCAGTGCCCTGGGCCTGCCGGCGCTGCGGCAGGCGGTGGCGGACTACTACCGGGATTACCACGCCGTAACGGTGGATCCGCAGCGGGTGGTGATCACCGCCGGTGCCAGCGGCGCCTTGATGCTGCTGTCGGCATTGCTGCTGGAGCCGGGAGACGAACTGCTGCTGGCGGACCCCGGGTATCCCTGCAATCGTTACATTCCCCTGTTTGCCGGTGCGGTGCCGCGGCTGCTGCCGGTGGGACCCGATACCGCCTATCAGCTCGATGCCGGACTGGCGGCTGCCCACTGGAGCGGCAGGACCCGGGGCATGCTGGTGGCCACGCCGGCCAATCCCACGGGCAGTGTGCTGGCGCGGGACGATCTGGCGGCACTGGCCGAGCTGGCGGCGGCGAAGCAGGGCTGGCTGCTGGTGGACGAGATCTATCAGGGGCTGGTTTATCCGGCCGAGCTTCAGGCTCTGCCTGCGGCTGCGCAGCACGGGGCGGTGGCGGCTGATCGTGTCGGCACGGTGCTGGAGCTGGTCAGGGATCCGGATGCGCCGGTGTTCGTGCTCAACAGTTTCTCCAAGTACTTCGGCATGACCGGCTGGCGCATCGGTTGGATGGTGGTCCCGGAATCCGCGGTGACGCTGATCGAGCGGCTGGCGCAGAACTTCTACATCGCCCCTTCGAGCATTGGTCAGCATGCGGCGCTGGCCGCCCTGAGTGAACCGGCCATGGTCATCCACGAACAGCGGCGGCGTGCCTTCTGCGATCGCCGCAATCGGCTGGTGGCAGGCCTGCAGCAGCTGGAGTTCGGCGTGCCGCGGGTGCCCGAAGGCGCGTTCTACGTCTATGCAGAGCTGCCGGTCGCGCTGCAGCGGCGTGGTATCGACAGTGCGACCTTCTGTGACCGGCTGCTGGCCGGACACGGCGTGGCCGCGACGCCGGGCACGGACTTTGGTGAGTACCGGGCCGAAGCGCACGTCCGCTTTGCCTACACGGCGGACATCGGCCGCATCGACCTGGCGCTGGAGCGCATGGCTGCGGCCCTGGCGGCGTTCACCGATGCGCTATGAGCCGCCCCTGGCCGAGGCTCGGCTGCTGCGGCGCTACAAGCGTTTCCTGGCGGACGTGGTGCTGCCTGGCGGCCGGGAACTGACCCTGCACTGCCCCAATACGGGATCCATGCGCGGCTGTATGCCCGAGGGCGGGCGGATCTGGTATTCCACGTCGGCCAATCCTGGGCGCAAGTATCCGCACACCTGGGAGCAGGTTCAGACGCCTCACGGGCACCGGATCGGCATCCACACCGGCCGGGCCAACGCGCTGGTGGCGGAAGCGCTGCAGGCGCGATGGATTCCCGAGTTTCGTGACTACACGGGCTTGCGTAGGGAGGTGAAAACGGGGCGCAGCCGGGTCGACTTCGTACTCGAGGGTGGGGCTCGCGGCGATGGCTGCCATCTGGAAGTGAAGAGCGTGACGCTGGGCTTAGACGGCGGGCTGGGGCTGTTTCCGGATGCGGTGAGCGAGCGGGCGCGCCGGCACCTGGAGGATCTCACGGAGCGGGCCCGTAGTGGGCTGCCGGCGGCGCTGTGTTACTGCGTTCAGCACACGGGCATCGAACGGGTCGCGCCAGCGGACGATATCGATCCGCGCTACGGAGATGCCTTGCGTCGCGCCATGGACGCCGGTGTCACGGTGGTCGCCTGGCAGGCCCAGCTGGACGCCCGTGAGATCAGGCTGGTGAGGCCCCTTCCTGTGCTGGCTCGCGCTGATTGACGAGGCTGCTCCGTGGTGGGAACAGCTGCAGCTGGGAGGGCCTCTGAGCGGGGCCATTCGCGGGCGAGTCCGCTGCTGCGCGCCATCCCTGGCGCGCCCCGCTTCGCGGCGCACTGCGTGCGACGCATTTCGATCCCGTCAAAAGTGCGCCCACGGGTGCCTTGCCTTGCCGCTGAGCGGCTGGCTGTCAGTCGAGCAGTGTCTTGTGTTCGGCGAAGGGCAGCCGCGCGCCGAAGCGGGTGATGAGGCGGGCGGCGGCGCGATTGGCTAGGCGGCCGGCGCCCTCATAGCCGAGGCCGTGGGTCAGGCCGTAGATGAAGGCTCCGGCATAAATGTCGCCGGCGCCGTTGGTGTCCACGGCCTTGACGGCTTCGGCCTCGATGTCGATGCGGCGCTTGCCGTCGAACACCAGGGAGCCGCGACTGCCGCGGGTGATGCAGAAGCTGCTGGCCTGTTTGCGCAGGGCCTCGATGGCGCCCTCCACGTCATCGGCACCGGTCCAGCCCAGGGCCTCTTCCTCGTTGCAGAACAGATGATCCACGTGTTCGCCGATCATGGCGGCGAGCTGGGGCCTGAAGATCTCCACCATGCTCGGATCGGACAGGGTGGCGAACAGCTTCACGCCTTTGGCGAGCGCCAGTTCCCGGGCGTGGATCACGGCCTGCCGGGCGCTGTCGGAACTGCAGAGGTAGCCCTCCATGTACAGGCATTCGGAGTCCAGCAGCGCCGCCTCGTCCACCTGGTGGGCGCCGAGGGTGACCGAGATACCCAGGTAGCTGTTCATGGTGCGCTCGGCGTCGGGCGTGATCAGGACGAGGCAGCGACCGGTGACGCCGGGTTCGTGATGGTTGTGGGCGTTGGTGGCCACGCCGGCCGCTTCAAGGTCGCGGACGAAGAAGCGACCAGCTTCGTCGTCGGCCACCTTGCAGGAATAGAAGGCCTTGGCACCGAAGCCGCTGACGGCAATCAGCGTATTGGCCGCGGAGCCGCCGGAGCCGCGCTTGGCCTCGATGCCGGCCAGATCCCGGGTCAGCAGGGCCTGTCGCTCTGCGTCCACCAGGGTCATGTGGCCCTTGGCGATGGCATGGCGCTCGATGAAGGCGTCGTCGACGGGATACTCCATGTCCACCAGCGCATTGCCGATGCCGTAGACGTGAAAGGACTTTTGCATTTGGGTTTCCTGTGCAATCAGCGGGTCAGTACGGCGAGGGTGGTGTCCATCGCTTCGAGGGTGGCATCGATCACGGCTTCGTCGTGGGTGGCGGAGAGGAAGCCGGCCTCGAAGGCCGATGGTGCGAGGTAGACGCCCGCGTCGAGCATGCCGTGGAAGAAGCGCTTGAAGAAGGCCACATCGCAGGCGCTGACGTCGGCGAAGCCGGCCACCTCGGCGGCGTCGGTAAAGAAGAAGCCGAACATGCCGCAGACGTGGTTGGTCGTGAACGGTACGCCGTGGCGGGCTGCGACCGCGCGCGCGCCCGCGGTCAGGCGGTGGGTCTGCTCAGCGAGGCGGGTGTGGAAACCCGGCTCCGAAATGGCATCGAGCATGGCAAGGCCCGCGGCCATGGCCAGCGGATTGCCGGACAGGGTCCCGGCCTGATAGACCGGGCCCAGGGGAGCGATGCTGGACATGATCGCTTCACGGCCGCCGAAGGCGCCCACGGGCAGGCCGCCGCCGACGACCTTGCCGAGGGTGGTCAGGTCCGGGGTCACGCCGTAGAGCTCCTGGGCGCCGCCGGGGGCCACGCGGAAGCCGGTCATGACTTCGTCGAAGATCAGGATGGCGCCGTGGGCGTCGCAGCATTCGCGGAGGGTTTCGAGGAAGCCCGGCGCCGGCGGGATGCAGTTCATGTTGCCGGCGATGGGCTCAACGATGACGCAGGCGATCTCGGATCCCTTCGCTGCGAACAGGTCGCGCACGGCTGCCAGGTCGTTGTAGGGCAGGTTGAGGGTGTGGCGCGCCACGTCCGCCGGGACGCCGGGGGAGTCCGGGACGCCGAGGGTGAGGGCGCCGGAGCCGGCTTTCACCAGCAGGGCATCCACGTGGCCGTGGTAGCAGCCCTCGAACTTCACCACCGTGTCGCGCCCGGTGTGGCCGCGGGCGAGGCGGATGGCGCTCATGGTGGCTTCGGTGCCGGAATTCACCATCCTCACCATGTCCACTGAGGGCACCATTTCGACGATCTTCTCCGCCATGCGGATTTCGATCTCGGTGGGAGCGCCGAATCCCAGCGCCCGGTCCACCTGGGCATGGACGGCTGCGATGACGCTCTCGTCACCGTGACCGAGCAGCATGGGGCCCCAGGAGCCGATGTAGTCGATGTAGCGGTTGCCGTCGACGTCGAACAGGTAGGGGCCGTTGGCATCGGCCATGAACACGGGTGAACCGCCGACGCCGCGGAAGGCGCGTACCGGGGAGTTCACGCCGCCGGGGATGACTCCATTGGCACGGTCGAAGAGGGTCTGGGATCGCTCCCGGTTCGAATGATTGCCGCTCATGGGTGCTCCTGTGGGCAGGCTCGAGTGACCGGGGGAACCGTTGGGCCCGATCGCGGTCCATTCTCAGCAACCTTGGGCCGAACATCCACCTCGGGGGGCTTAGAAGGGCCGGACGACGGCGAGAATGACCACCGGGAACAGAACGAACACCGGCAACTCGTTGAAGATGCGGAAATAACGGTGGCTGCGGGTATTGCTGCCATCGGCCAGCTCCCGCAGCAGGCGACCGCAGTAGAGGTGATAGACGATCAGCAGCACGACCAGGACCAGCTTCACCTGCATCCAGCCGGCGCTGAGGTAGTAGCCCGGATTCAGGGCCAGCAGCCAGATGCCGAAGAACACCGTCAGAACCGCGAACGGCGTGACGAAACGGTACAGGCGGCGCTCCATGGTCACCAGCTGCTCATGGACAGAGGTGGCGGTGGTCATGGCGTGGTAGACGAACAGGCGGGGCAGGTAGAACAGCCCCGCAAACCAGCAGACCATGAAGGCCAGATGCAATGCTTTCAGCCACAACAACGACAGGTCTCCACGAATCCACCCGGTGGGCGATTCTGCACGCCTGCGCACCCTGCCACCAGTAGCACTGGCGAAGCGCCGCCCATGACAGCTCCCCAAATAGTGGACATCCAGAAAAGTTTGTGGATGTCCACTATTTGGGGGCAGGGGTCTGGCAGAGGTGGGAATCGGTTGGGGGTGCTACATTGACTGGGACGGTGGACGAGGGGGCCGGCGGGCAGGGCCGGGGGCAGGGGAGTCGGGTGGGCAGGAGCGCGGGGCGCGGCCACTCGAGTCAGGTAAAGGATTCAGTATGAACGACTTTCGGCCGTCGTCGCGGCCACCGCCCGATGATCTGACGGTGATTGCTCATCGGCCCCATCGGGAGCGCAATCTGCTGCTCACCGGTCTGGCAGCGGTGGTCATCGCCGCCCTTGCGGGTTGGGGTTTTGGGCGCTATCAGGGCGACCGCGCCGCGGCGTTCATGGGGGCGGAGCTGCGCTCCCTCAGCCTGCGGCACGCAGCGCTGCTGGAGGAGCGGGACGCACTGGAGCGCGCTCTGGGCGAGGTGGAGGTGGGCCAGCTCATCGGCAGCGGCTTTGATGAGCACGTGCGCGGCACCCTGGTGGAGCAAGCCAATCGCATTGCCGCGCTGGAAGACGAGGTGCGAATCTACCGCAGCATCATGGCGGCGGACGACGCGGAGGGCCTGCAGATCGCCCGCCTCGAACTGATCGAGCGGATCGACGGGCGTGGTGTACGCTTCAGGTTGCTTCTCGTACAGTCGGCGGAGCAGCGCGAAGAGATCAGCGGTCAGGTCGAGCTCAGCGTGCTGGGCGAACAGGATGGTGCTGCTGCAGTCTTCGAGGTGGACCGGGTAGGCGATGGGGGCTACCCCATGCCGTTCCGGTTCCGCTATTTCCAGGATCTGGTCGGTGAGATCGAACTTCCGGAGGGGTTTCGCCCTGAGGGGGTCGAGGTGATTGCGCGTGGGGCCGACCCGGACGGGTTCCTCCTGGAGCGCACATTCGGTTGGAACATACAGGAGGCGTGACGATGTTCGGTGAGCGTGACAAGAAGGGTAGCGGCAGTAAGGAAGTGGCGGCGCCGAAAGAGGCTGCAGCCGTGGGCAAGGGCGCGACGCTGATCGCAGCCAACACGCGCATCGAGGGCGATGTCCACTTTTCCGACCAGCTGCTGGTCAATGGTGAGATTCACGGCAACGTCTGCGCAGAGCCGGAATCGGATGCCGGGCTGACGGTGAGCGCCAAGGGCTCGGTCAGCGGCGAGATCCGGGTGCCCAACGTGGTCATCAACGGCCGTGTGGTGGGTGACATCTATTCCTCGAAGCATGTGGAGCTGGCAGCCGAGGCGCGGGTGGAAGGCAACGTCTTCTACCACCTGATCGAGATGGTGATGGGCGCGCGGGTGGATGGCAGCCTCGTTTACACCCCCAATGGAGAGAAGGCAGCGGCGCCGACGGCGATCGGCGGGCGTGAGCCGCCAATGGGTGCGGATCGCGGCAGTGAAGGGGACGCCATGGGGCCGCGATCGTCGGTGGTTGGAAAATCTCAGGGTTGACCCCATAATCGTTTCATGGCAGCTCGCCGATGGCGGCGTGCAGGCCTACCGACTGATGTGGGGAGAACTGTCGGCTCCCACTGTGCAGGTGAATCCATGAGCATTGTCCAGACCCAGCTTCCTGAAGTGCTGTCCGTGACGGAGGCAGCGGCCAGCAAAGTGCAAACACTGCTCGAGGACGAAGGCAATCCGGCGCTCAAGCTGCGGGTCTTCGTCACGGGTGGCGGCTGTTCCGGGTTCTCCTACGGCTTCACTTTCGATGAGGATCAGGCGGAAGACGATGCTGCCGTGGAGCAGAACGGCGTCACCGTGCTCGTTGACGCCATGAGCTATCAGTACCTGGTCGGTGCCCGCATCGACTATCGCGAGGATCTCTCCGGATCCCAGTTCGTGGTGGACAACCCGAACGCCTCGGCCACCTGCGGCTGCGGCAACTCCTTCTCGCTCTGAGCCGCTGGCACCGTGTGGGGCGCGCGTTGCGCGCGTCCGCCCGCTCGAGCCCCGTTGAAGGTCGCTCTGTCCTGCTGTCCTGAGTCCGAGGTTCACATGGCTGTGAGCTTGACTGATCAGTTCCCTGGATAGATCGCCCCGAGGATGCGGGGACCGGCGGCCCCAGTGACGGCGGGCAGATTGCCGGGCAGCCCGTCCAGGCGCTGTTTGGCCAGCCAGGCGAAGGCCACTGCTTCCACCCAGTCCCCATCCAGACCCAGCTGCTCCGTGGTGCCGAGTTCCGCATCCGGCAGCGCGATGGCAAGCCGTTGCATGAGCAGGGTGTTGTGGCGCCCGCCACCGCAGACCAGCACCTGCTTCGGTTTCACGCCTGCGGTGTGATGGATGCCATGGGTGATGCTGCGGGCGGTGAGTTCCGTCAGCGTCGCCTGCACCACGGCTGGGGCAACGGGGCGCTTTAGCCGTGCCTGCAGCCAGTCCATGTTGAAGTGTTCCCGTCCGGTGCTCTTGGGGGCAGCGCGCTCGAAGTAGGGATCGTTCCAGAGTGCTGCGAGCAGCTCGGGATCCGGCCGCGCCTGGCTGGCCCATTGGCCGCCGTCGTCCAGGGGGCGGCCGAGCTCCCGCTCGGCCCAGGCATCGAGCAGGACATTGCCCGGACCGGTGTCGAAACCGCTGGCAGCCGCCGGCTGACCGGCGGGCAGGATGGTGATGTTGGCCATGCCGCCGATATTGACGATGACCCGATCCTCGGCAGCCGTGAACAGCGCCGCGTGAAAGGCCGGCACCAGGGGTGCGCCCTGGCCGCCGGCAGCGAGATCGCGGCGACGGAAGTCTGCGACGACCGTGAGCCCCGTTCGTTCGGCAATCACGTTCGGATCCCCGATCTGGAGGGTGAAGGGATGCTGGCCGCCGGGCTGGTGGCGAACGGTCTGACCGTGACTGCCCAGCGCCAGGATGCGAGCGGGTTCGATGGCGTGCTCGGCCAGCAGATCGTTGAGGCCGCAGGCGATGGTCTCGGCCAGGACGACGTCGCAGTAACCGAAGAGTTCCAGGTGATCCGCGCCGGGCTGGCACAAGGTGAGCAGGTCGCGCCGCAGCGGGGCGGGAATGTCCAGGGTGCGGGCGGCGATCAGCCGCGGGGTGGCCGCTGCCAAGTCGGCAATGACCAGATCGATACCGTCCAGGCTGGTGCCGGACATGCAGCCGGCATACAGCGCCTCCGTCGGGGACGCCTTCGCCATGGCCGGATCATTCCCCCGCAGCGGAGGCCGGAGTGGTCAGCGCCACCTGTTCGTCGGACCGCTGTTCGGCCAGGGCAGCCATGACTTCCCGGGTCGTGGTCAGGAAGCGTTCGCGCTCACTCTCGGCGATGGGCTCCGCCTGGGGCAGATTCACGGTGCGCGGATTCTGGTGCACGCCATTGACCAGGAACTCGTAGTGCAGATGGGGGCCTGTGGCCCAGCCGGTCATGCCCACGTAGCCGATGATCTGTCCCTGCCGGACCCGGGCGCCGTTGCGAATGCCGCGACCGAAGCGGTGCAGATGCAGATACTTGGTCTGATACTGCTCGCCGTGGCGGATGATGATGTAGTTGCCGTTGGCGTGGTGGCTGGCGGCGGTGGTGACCACGCCGTCGCCGGCGGCCATGACCGGGGTGCCCGTGGGCGCGGCGTAGTCGATGCCGCGGTGAGGCACCACCCGGTTGTGGATCGGGTGCATGCGCCGCATGTTGAAATTGGAACTGATGCGCGAGAACTCGACGGGGGCGCGCAGGAAGGCCCGGCGCATGCTGCGGCCTTCCGGGGTGAAGTAGTTGGTGTGACCGTCGCTGGCCGTGTAGCGGACGGCCCGATGCACCCGACCGCGGTTGCTGAACTCGGCGGCAACGATGGCGCCGTGGCCGATCTTCTCGCCGTCCAGCCACTTTTCCTCGTAGAGCACGTGAAAGCTGTCGCCGGGACGGATGTCGTGAACGAAGTCGATGTCCCACTGGAAGATATTGGCCAGATTCATGATCGTGGCGTCTGGCAACCCGCTGCGGGCGGCGGCGACGAACAAGGAAGAGTCGATGCGGCCTTCGCTGAAGGCGATGCGGGTTTCCGGGGCCCGCTGCACCAGGCGGCTGCTGAAGCGGGACTGCGCATCGGGGCGGGTCGCCTCCATGGCCTCCAGGGGGCTGAACTCGTAGCGCACGGCCAGCAGGCGGCCGTCGTCGTCGGTGCGGTACTGCAGAACCTCGCCGGGGTGAATGCGGGTCAGACGCTTCGCCTCGGCGCCGCTTTGGAGAATGGCGTGCAGTTCCGCCGGGCTCAGGCCCTGGCGCTGGAAGATGCGGGCAAGGCTGTCGCCCCGGCGGACGCGCTCTTCCTTCCAGGCCGCCTGCAGTGCCGCTTCGGGCTCCAGCGGGAGCTCCGGGAGGGCTTCGACTTCGGGCTCGGCGAAAGTCAGCATGGCGGCAATGCCCGTGGCGGCCAGGGGCAGGGCGGGCTCCGCGATGGCAAGCACGTGGGCTTCAGCGATGGGCTCGGCGCTGCCGCCATCCTCGCCCTGGGGCCAGATCAGCATCAGGAAGCCCAGCGTCAGCGCCATGCCGACGGCGATGCGCAAGTGGTGTCTTGGAAAGCGGATGGTGTCCCCCGAAGGTCCAGTTCGCATGAAAATCAATTTTCCAATCAAAGAGTTGAGCCATTTTTCTTGATGGCTTCTCAATGTTGACGCCAGTATAACCACAGGTTGCTTGCGGAATCAGCACCCAGGAACACATTGGTGCCTGCTTGTTTTCGGCTCCTGGCTGAGTATGGTTGGCGCCTTTCTTACGACACCGGAATGCCGACATGTCCCTGCTCGCCGAGTTCAGGTGGCGTGGTCTGGTCCACCAGACCTCGGACCCTGCCGTCCTCGACCACCACCTCTCCGGCGCTTCGCGCACCCTCTATGCCGGCTTCGATCCGACAGCAGACAGTCTGCACATCGGCAGTCTAGTGCCGCTGCTGGCATTGCGCCGCTTCCAGCTGGCCGGGCATCGCCCCATCGCGCTGGTGGGCGGTGCCACGGGTCTGATCGGTGATCCGAGCTTCAAGGCTGCCGAGCGCTCGCTCAACGAGCGGGACATCGTCGCAGCCTGGGTCGCCAGCATCCGTGCCCAGGTCAGTGCCTTCATCGATCTCGATGCCGGCCCCCATGCGGGTCTGGTGGTGGATAACCTGGAGTGGACCGCGGCCTTGGACGTGATTGCCTTCCTGCGGGACGTGGGCAAGCACTTTTCGGTCAATGAGATGGTGCGCAAGGAGGCCGTGCGCGCCCGCCTGGAGCGGGAGGACAGCGGCATCTCCTACACGGAGTTCAGCTACAGCCTGCTGCAGTCCTATGACTACGTCGAGCTGGCGCGGCGCTACGATTGCAGTCTGCAGATCGGCGGTTCGGATCAGTGGGGCAACATCACTGCCGGGATGGATCTGGTCCGGCGCATGCTCGCCCGGCAGGTGCATGCCCTGACCCTGCCGCTGGTGACCAAAGCCGACGGCAGTAAGTTCGGCAAGACCGAGAGCGGCACCGTCTGGCTGGATCCGCGGCGCACCTCGCCCTACAGCTTCTACCAGTTCTGGATCAATTCGGCCGACGAGGACGTCAGCTCCTTCCTGCGTCTGTTCACCTTCCTGGGCAGGGAGGAGATCGAGGCCCTCGATGTGGCCGTCGCTCAGGCTCCGGAGCAGCGCCAGGCCCAGCGCGCGCTGGCCCAGGAGGCCACCCGTCTGGTGCATGGTGAGGCCGGCGTGGCGTCGGCGCAGCGCATTACCGAGGCGCTGTTCTCAGGAGCCATCGAGAGCCTGGGAGCGGAGGATCTCGCCCAGCTTGCCCAGGATGGCTTACCCAGCACCGCTGCCGACACCACGCGCCGCGTCGGCGCCGTGCTGGTGGAACTGGATCTGGCGCGCTCGAACTCCCAGGCCATGCAGCTGATCAAGAGTGGGGCGGTTCAGATCAATGGGATTGCCGTCACCCGGGTGGACGAGGCCTTGGACGCTTTTGCGCCGCTCGATGGCGGGTTTCTGCTGCTGCGTCGCGGCAAGCGCAACTGGGGGCTGGTGAAGCTCGACGGCTGACGTCCTGGGACGCCCTGAACGCGCTGAAAACCGCGTGTTTCCTGGGCCGCAGGACAACCTCCACAGGCTGCGAAGAAAACGCTTGTCACCCCTTTGGCCCTATGTATAATGCGCAGCCCTGACCGCGGGGAGACATTTTCTCCCGACCCAGCAAGCGGTGGCCGAAGAGGCTGCCAGAGCTGGATATGCGGTGCTCTTTAACAATTCGATCAAGCTATTCGTGTGGGTGCCCGAGTTGTTGAGCCGACCACTGATTGGCTTCTCGCTGTACGGTTTCCGG
>JAFIFJ010000055.1 GCA_020832085.1 Gammaproteobacteria bacterium
GTAGAGCCGGCTCAGGGAGACGTCTGGTGGGCGGATCTTCCTGAGCCAGAAGGTTCCGGGCCTGGATTGAGGAGACCGGTCGTCGTGGTGCAAGGCAACAGTTTCAACCGAAGCAGAGTTGCCACCATTGTTTGTGTTCCATTGACGAGCAACCTGAAGTGGGCTCGCGCTCCCGGTAACGTACCGTTGTCGGCGCAGGCCACAGGTCTACCTGAAGATTCAGTGGCGAATGTCTCCCAGATCGTTGCCATTGACCGAGAGTTTCTAACCGAACGAGCAGGCAGGTTGGCGCCGAAAAAACTCGATCAGGTGATGAGCGGAATCGACATCGTACTCGGGCGGTGACGTGCTGTGGCCGGCTGACCACGACATGAGGCCGCGAAGAGGCGAGGCGGGGTCAGACCACGCGAAGATTCTCCATCCCATTGATTCAAGACAACAAATGGGCCCAACTAGCCGTCGAAGGCGAGCATTGCTAGCTTTTTCAGCTAGTTGTGCTGGTCTGACCCCGTCTTGGTGGGAGGAGTGGAGAAGAGTGAAGATTGACCAGAAACTCCAGGCCTGGATTGATGCTCGCAAGCGCTATGGGCTGTCCCACGCACAGGTTCAGATGGCGCGGGAGCTTGGACTGAATCCCAAAAAGCTGGGTTCGCTGGCAAACACGAAACAGCAGCCGTGGAAGGCGCCGCTGCCGGTGTTCATCGAACAGATCTACGCAAAGCAATTCAAGCGCAGCCAGCCTGAGTCTGTCATCTCGATCGAGGAACGTGCTCGCCTGCAGGCGGAGAAGAAAGCAGCACGGCGGGAGGCGAAGCGACAGGCGCGAGCCAGTAGCGACTGTCTTTGGCCCGCAGGCGAGTGATCCGGAGCCTGGCCGGGCTGCAGCGCCACCGGCGGACCAACGTCCGTTACCCCCATCACTTCCACCTGAAGGATCACCATGGCGACACAAGCCAAGCGTCGGCCCACCGCAACGGCGCACAAACGCAAGGGGAAGGCCGAGCAGGCCGCTAGGCCCCGGCGGGTATCACCCCTGCACGAACCGGAGGACATGACCGTCGAGGCGTGGCAGGTGGCACTGCGGCGACAGTTCGGTCGCGAGCAGGACTTCGAACTGCTCAATCTCGGCAACGAACCGATTTTCTCAGAGTTCCAGGTCACCAATCCGGCGTCCGGCGGCGCCTACCGGGTGGCCATCCGCGGCGAAGGACTCGGCGAGAACTTCTGTTCCTGTCCGGACTTCGCCACCAACGAACTCGGCACCTGCAAGCACATCGAGTTCACGCTGGGCAGGCTCGAACGCAAGCGTGGCGGCAAACGTGCTTTCCGGACCGGGTTCGAGCCCGAGTTCAGCGAAATCTGGCTGCGCTACGGTGTGCAGCGGCAGGTCTGCTTCCGGCCCGGACGGGACTGTCCACCGGCCCTGCTCCGGCGCGCCGGGCGGCTGTTCGATGCATCCGGGGGGTGGGTGCTGCCGCAGAACCGGTTCGGCGAGCTCGCTGCATTCGTCCGCGCAGCGCAACGCGCAGGCCATGCCCTGCGCGTCTACGACGACGTGCGCGGACTCGTCACGACGCACCTCGACGCGCAGGCGCGCGTGACAGAGCTTGCACGGCTTTACCCGGAGGGACCGTCCAGCCCAGCATTGCAGGCGCTGCTGCGTCAGAAGCTGTATCCCTACCAGGCCGAGGGCGCACTGTTCGCCGCGCGCGCAGGCAGCGCAATCATTGCCGACGAAATGGGGCTCGGCAAAACCATCCAGGCGCTTGCAGCGGCCGAACTCCTGCGTCGGCATTTCCACGTAACGCGCGCAGTCATCGTCTGTCCCACGTCGCTGACCGGGCAGTGGGCCAGCGAGATCGAACGTTTCTCGGGTCGCAGCACGCAAGTGGTCAGCGGCAACAAGTCGGAGCGGGCGCGACTGTATGCCGCCCCTTCTGAGTACCTCATTCTCAGCTACGACACATTGATCCGCGACTTCGAGCTGGTGGTGGCCTGGCAGCCCGACCTGCTGATCGCCGACGAGGCGCAGCGCATCAAGAACTGGAACACGCGCGCGGCCCGTTTCCTGAAACGCCTGCCGACCCGGCATGCGTTCGTCCTGACGGGCACCCCGCTCGAGAACCGCCTCGAAGAGCTACTGTCCATCGTTCAGCTCGTCGACCGAGCGAGACTGGGCCCCACCTGGCGCTTTCTGCGCGAGCATCAGCTCCGCGACGACAGCGGCCGGGTCACCGGCTACCAGAAGCTGGACGCGATCGGCCGGACGCTGGCACCCATCATGATTCGCCGCCGGCGTCAGGAAGTGCTGACGCAATTGCCGGAGCGGAGCGAGAAGACCTGGTTCGTGCCCCTCACCCGCCAGCAGCTCGAGGTCCATGCGGAGCAGCAGGACATCGTTGCCCGCATCGTTGCCAAGTGGCGCCGGCAGCGATTCCTGTCGGACGCCGACCAGAAGCGGCTGATGTCGGCCCTGCAGACGATGCGTATGGTCAGCAACAGCACCTATCTCATCGACCCCGCCACCGACCACGGCAACAAGCTCGACGAGATCCTGGCGGTGATCAGCGAATTGCTGGAGGAACCTGACACCAAGGTGGTGGTGTTCAGCGCCTGGCTGAAGATGCACGAACTGCTGGCCCGCGCTTTCGATACTGCAGGCTGGCAGCACGTTTGGTTTCACGGTGGCGTTCCCGGCAAGAAGCGAGGTTCACTCGTCGCTCGTTTCCGGGATGACCCCGCGTGCCGCATCTTCCTGGCGACCGATTCCGGCGGTGTGGGCCTGAACCTGCAGCATGCGACGGCGGTGGTGAACGTGGACCTGCCCTGGAACCCCGCGGTGCTCAAGCAACGCATCGGACGCGTGCATCGTCTCGGTCAGCAGTCCCCGGTGCGGGTCGAGAACTTCGTCGCCGAAGAGGGCATCGAACGGCGCATTCTGGCACTCCTGGACTTCAAGGAATCGATGTTCGCCGGCGCGCTGGACGGCGGCGCAGCCACCGTTTCCCTCGAGGGCACACGCCTGTCCCGGTTCATGGAAGGCGTCGAGCAACTGACTGCAGACCGGCAGCCAGGCTCGCATCCGGGCAAGGATGAAGCGCCCGGCAAGCCTCCAGTACCCGAGGCCGAAATACCCCCCGGGCCGACACCCATGCCGGAGACAACCGCGGCTTCCAGGCCATCTTCCGGGATACCGGAGAATCCGTGGCAGCCGTTGCTCGAACTCGGCGCCCGCGTCCTCAGCGAACTTGCCCGCGATGGGGCTTCAGCCGATGCCCTGATCGAGCAGGATCCGACAACGGGACAGCGCTACGTGAAACTGCCCGTGCCCGACGCCGATGCCGTGGCGCAGCTCGCCAACGCACTGCGCGCCTTCCTGCCGCGCTCGTAATGGGGAAGCGGGGTCAGACCACGAAAATCTCATCCAACCCATTGATTCAAAATGACAAATGACCCACCAACCTCCCGTTCCGGGGCTTAGATGCGCGTTTTGAGCGGGTAAAGCGAGGCTCTAAGGGGCACTCGTTCCCAGCCGACCTCGCGCGGCCTATCGCACCCGCCACGATTTTCCTTGGAGAGCGCTTTTCGGTACCAAAACCGCGGCTCTAAGGCCGAAAATGGCACCGCGCCACGAATAGATCCTCAATATTTTCAGCAAGTTATCCTAACTTTGCGCTAGTCTGACCCCGTCGTTGGTATCTTTCATTGTACGTTCTGTCGAACAGCCATTCCCGTTCTACAGACTGCGGCGCCGGTCCGCTGGTGGCTGCGCCTGAGGCGCCCCGGGCCATTCGCCCTGGGCCACCGAACCCAGCGGAGCGGCGCAGTAGCCACTGAAGTAGCTCAGAACGTTGACCAGGTGCTGGTTGAGGCTGACCCCTTCGGCATCAGCCGCCATGGCCAGAGCCCGGTGCAGTGTCTTGGGCAGACGCAGCGTGACACGGCCGCTGAACTCCTCAGGAACCTGGTGCACGGGCGGTACCGTACGGCCCGTCTCGGCGAAGGCTTCGGCGGTGGTTTCGATGGCATCGACCATCAGTGCGTAGGCTTCATCATGGGAATCACCATAGGTCACGAGATCCGGGAATTCCCGCACTCGCGCCTCGAACAGGATCTCTCCCTCGAACGTATCCCGCCGAATCGTTACACCATAGGCTTGTGCATCGATGGTCATGGTCACCTCGTCAAATGATCCCGCAGGGCGTCGGCGTGAATCGTCAGCACTCGCTTGAGGATGACGGCGTAAGCTGCCTTGACGATGGGGTTGCGTCCATGTCCGCAGGAAAAACTCGTACTCAGGAAATCATCAAGCACAGGATGGGTGACGACCTTGTGGCCCTGCTTCCTGCCGTCACGGACGACGAAGCCCAACCCCTCCAGCAAAGCGACAACCTCCTCGCAGCGGAGATTGGACGGCCGGGTCGCGAGGACATCGATGGCCGACTGAACCCGATCCGGCGAGCTCATGTGACACCATATGTAGTGTCAAAATGCAGTCGTGTCAACTCAATACCCTCGACGCCCAGCGCTCCTCCAATGAACGCTCCTGCGCCACAAGATGCCCCTGCCACCACATGCTCCTCAGGCTCTTGCTCCCGAACGTCCGTACGCGATCCGCCAGCCCTGGCCCCAGAGTCCGTCAACACCTCACTCGGCAGTTCAGACACCGCGCAATCCCCCACAACGCTCACTTACCCGAGCGGGAGCCCCATGTCCCACTGAGGGGAAGATCGCTTACAGGCCACCGGGCCAGGGGCTCACAGCAACCGCGAACCACCTTCATCCCGCTCGCCCACCCCCGGCCCCCACGTGTGTATTCTTCAAGCCGCGAAAGACGCCCAAGTGGTCACCATGCCCGGAACGCTCGACATCGAAGCCCTCCAGCAGACGCTGCGGCGCTTCGCCGCCGACCGGGACTGGGAGCAATTCCACTCACCGAAGAATCCGACCATGGCGCTGTCCGTGGAGGCCTCCGAGCTGGTCGAAGTCTTCCAATGGCTGAGCGAAGCCCAGTCCTTGGACCTCGATGACGCCACCCGCAGCGCCGCCGCCCAGGAGATCGCGGACATCCAGATCTACCTCGCACGCATCGTGGACAAGCTCGGCATCGACATCCCCACCGCGGTGAACGAGAAGATGGCCCTGAACGCCCGCAAGTACCCGGCGGATCTGGTCCGCGGCAGCGCTGCCAAGCGCAGCGGCGGCGAAGGGTTACAGAACCTGTGATCGACTGCGAAGCAGCGCGTGGGGAGTTCACGGAGGATGTCCTCAGGAACGCCATCGAGGGCAGGATCATCCAATCTTCCTGAACAACACCTGTGACGACGACAACCCAGTCAATGGTTGAGACAATACAAGCGGCAGTCTGGAGAGCTGGTCATGACCCGGGACGACGTCCTACGGCAATTGAAATCGGTCAAGCCTGAGCTGACGCGACGTTTCGGCGTCGTGGATCTGGCCCTGTTCGGCTCTCTGGCCAGAGACATGGCAGGCGCCGACAGCGACATCGATGTGCTCGTCACCTTCGATGGTCCCGCCACGTCCGCCCGCTACTTCGGGTTGCAGTTCTATCTGGAGGATCTGCTCGGTCGACCGGTCGACTTGGTGACCGACAAGGCCTTGCGTCAGGAACTGCGCCCTTTTATCGAGCGCGAAGCAGTCCATGTCTGACACTGGACATGGCGAGCGCGAATGGCGGTTCTACATCTCTGACATGTTGGAGTTCGCAACCCGGGTACAGACGTACACCCTGGATCTCGACCAGGCGTCCTTTGTTGCCGATCGCCTGACGTATGACGCGACTTTGCGAAATCTCGCCTTGATCGGCGAATCAGCAACGCGCATTCCTGAGGATGTCCGCACGGAACATCCCGAGATCCCGTGGCGACAGATCATCGCCACCCGCAATCGCATCATTCATGCCTACCTTGGCATCGACGACGATACCGTCTGGAGCATCATCCAGGACGACATCCCCAATCTGATCTCAGCGTTGCAGCAACTAAACGACGATGTCAGCTGAACTCGCAATCTGCATGGGCAAAGAGGAAACCTTGATCGCGAAGGCTCCGCATCCATGGACCACCTCCCGCAGGTGCTCGGCCGCTTCCTCACCGCGCACGCCCGCAAGGCGCAGGTCGGCGTAGACACGTGGCCAGGGCGCCACGCTGAGATCGTCGATGCGCTGTGCCAGCCGGCTGGTCGTCGCGGTCGGAAAGGGCCGCAGCGTCAGCCGGCCGCCCTCTATCGGCCGCAGATCGGCCAGCGCCGCCGCCGTTTCCAGTGCCGTCTCCGTGTCCGCATCCAGATAGACCTCCGCAGCCGACACATTCGTCAGGTACGGAGCGACTACCGACGCCGCAGCCGCTCCCGTGGCCGCCCAGGGCATCTCGGCTGCGGACCAGCGTTTCCCGCAGGCCGCCAGCGCCGCGATCAGATCCCGACCCTGAAGGCCGACGCTGATGCCCACCGGCCGCTGCCGTGCGCGTTCCGCCACCTCATCTGCATAAGCGGTGAGCAGGCCATCTGCATCATTGACCCGGCGGGCGGAATGCCTGCCCCGGGAGGCTTGCGCGGCGAGCCAACCCTGCTCCGTCAGGAAGCGCAGCGCCGAGGTGCAACTCCCAGCCGACAAGCCTGTGGCAGCTTCGGTCGCGGCCACCGTGGCAGCCGTCCCGCACAACAACGCTTCAGCGACAGCCACCGCCGCCGGCGTCCAGTGCAGGACGCGCGCAGGCTCGAAAGGCCGTCCACTGCGTGACACCACAAGTGTCGGCAGCACAATCTCGGCCGCGCCCGATTCGTCGACCCAGCCAATGCCCGCCTCGGTCAGTCTTTCCCGGGCCGCCGGCGAAAGGTGCCGCGCCGCCACGATGTCGGGCGAATCCGACTCGCGCGCAAGCACTGGGCGAACATCGCGCAGTGCACCGTCACCCACCCAGAGGAGCCGAAGCGTGCAGTCAGCAATGGCCACCACGCCTTCGCCGCACGCCTCGATGGGCACCTTCGCGGGAAGCACGGCCGTGAGTGCGCGGAGCGCGCGGATCGTTGGATTCGGGCGTGTCGACGTCGGGGGGCTCATCGTTAACACTCATATTTATACAAATACTCAGTGCACACTGCACTATATTGATCTATTGAGTAATCGCAAGCAGCCTGACCACGCTCTCAACGCTTCCCTGCACCACTCTATGTACCGCCGGGCCTTGCCACGCTCGAGAGCGATGTAGCAGGTGGATCCCTTTGAAGGACCGTTGTCAGCTGACCTTGACTCGCGCCGTAGAAGTTGCGCGCTGGCGCCAAATGCGCTAACTGTCAGATTTGGAGACTAATCTTCTCCAAGGAGTCAGATATGGCGGCTAAAGTGAACTCCGTAAGCGCACGCCGGGCTCTCGAGGCCTTGGGCGCGAACATCAAGACGGCAAGGCTGAAGCGTCGGATCTCGATGAAGGACTTCGCGCAGCGGATCAGCGTCTCCGAAAGCACCGTCGCACGCCTCGAGAAAGGCGACGACGGCGTCAGCATTGGCACA
>JAFIFJ010000019.1 GCA_020832085.1 Gammaproteobacteria bacterium
TGCCGGGAAAGACAAGGCGCGCGACAGGCCGGGCGCGCAGGCGTACTCGACAGTACGTCGAGCACCCGGGCCGAGCGCAACGATGGATTTACCGGTAGATCCGCGTCCGCAGCCGTGAATCGGTGAGATATGCGGGCTAGACACGCTTGCGCGGCAGCAGGGCCATGGCCAGGACCGGGGGCGCGAGCAGTGCCAGGAAGACGAGCCAAGCCACGTCATAGCTCCCGGCGATATCCCGAATCCAGCCGGCGAAGGATGGCCCGAAGGCACTGAGGGTGAGGAAAGGGATGAGCAGGCCCATCACCTGACCGAAGGCATGGGGACCGAAGCGGGTGCTGACGATGGCGCCCATCAACGGCAGAAAGCCTCCCGCCGCGATTCCGAGCAGCGTGCAGATGCCGAGCATCCCGATATAGCTGGGCTCTCCCAGCATCAGCAGGATGGCCAGGACCAGCGCACTGACCGCTATCCAGTACAGATAGCGGTTGTCCCAGCGGTCGGCGACGCTGCCGAAAAAGATCTTGCCGCCGATCATGGTCGCCGAGATCACCGACATCAAGTAGGCCGCCCGCTGGAGCGAGATGCCGAGATCTGCGGTGTAGGGGCCAAGGTTCTGCTGGATGCCGCCGAACGCCATGGTCGGCCCCAGAAATGCAATCATCATGATCCAGAAGGTGCGCTCGGAGAGGATCCTGCGGGTCGTCCATGGGCTGCTCGCGAAGTGGGCGGAGGCGGCCTCCGACGCCGGGCTTTCCGGTTCCGGCGCGACGCCGCGCTCCTCGGGACTGTTGCGTATGACGAGCCAGGTGGGCGGAATGATGATCACGAGGACTGCGACCGCAAGAATGAGGTGAGCCTGCCGCCAGCCGAAGCTGCCCAGAAGTTCCGTGACTATGGGCGGGAACAGAAAGCCGCCGATCGAGGTGCCGACAGTCACCAGGCCCAGCGCCAGGCCGCGCCGGCCCCGAAACCACTTTGCCGCCAGGGTCTGACCGGCGATGGGCCCGGCCAGAATCAGTCCGGCTGCAATCAGGGAGGCATAAATGACGATCACCTGCCAGATAGACGTCGTCAGGGCCATCAAGGCCAGCCCGGTGGCGAACACCAACGCCCCGGAACACACCAGGGTCCGGATGGACATCCGGTCGAGGGCCGGACCGACGAAGGGAGCCATCACGCCGATGCCCAGGGTAGTGATCGTCACGGCGAACAGAACGGTGCCGCGGCTGGCCCCGAACTCGACCATCAGCGGACTCACCCAGAAGGTGAATGAGTACAGGCCGATACCGAACGTGACCGCCTGGAACAGCATAGCCACTGCGATCACGTTCCAGCCGTAGAACCAAGGCATGGGGCCTCTCCGTCATCAATCTGGCGGGTGAAGACTCAGGGGTGAGTCTGTCTGATTCGAAACCAATGTGCTGCGCCGGCGGCCATTCTCTCGATCGAAGGTTGTGGGCGCCTTCCGCCCGGAGAGTAAGACGTCGCCGGCGGAGCACCCGGGCCATGGATGACCCGCAAACCCCCGCTGGCACCTCGATCGATTTTTCGGGGGGGCGCCAAGTGGTCTGGTGGGCCGCGGAACCCCGGGCAGCTATACTCGCCGTTCGGACCGGGGGAGAACACGGCCGTGGCGTACGTGATCACCGAAACCTGTATCGGCGTGAAGGGCGAGGCCTGTATCGAGGTCTGTCCGGAGTTTGCGATCTTTTCCGAACCCGGTGACCTGATGTCCTTCATCGATCCGGCTCGGTGCACGGATTGTGGTGCGTGCATGGCGGCCTGCGTGGTCGAAGCCATCTATCCATCCACCGACCTGCCACGGGAATCAGTTGAGTTCCTGCAGATCAACGAACAGTGGTTCCGCCGACGCTCAGGTGTTCGTGAGCGGGTCGGGGCGATCGCAGCCTCCCTGGGCATCCACGTCTGATTCTTGCGGCTTCGGCAGGTATCGACGCGCTCATCGCCGTTCGCCAGGAAGCGGAGCAGACTTCGAGGTGGTCCGTTCGGAGCCGCTGACTCTATTGCTGGTGATGAAGTGCCTCGACCACGTTCCCGCCCCCGTCAGTTCGATCTGCCTGGTTCGATCTGCCTGGGAAGCCGGCGGCCACCGTCTGCCAAGCCATTGTGGCCTCAAGAGAAAAGCCTTCTGAGCTGACATGAGCGCCGATCATCGATCGCGCGCATGCGAACCGGTGCAGGGCCGTATTCTCCACTGGCGTCTTGACCTCGCGGCATCGAATTTTGCTGACAAGTTTTTCCTGAGCGGTATAATAAATTCAGGAAGGGTGGGACTCACCGTCCCGTGAGTGACCAGCAATGGCCTTCCGGCCTCGGCAGCTTTCCGTTCCCTTGGCACGGAGAGTGGACTCTTGCGGGACAGCGGTCTGTCCATTGGATCGCGGCGGCCTGCTGTATCCCCGCCAGGCGGCTCGGCGCATTGCCGCCCACGCCTGCAGACTCTCTCCTTTCCGGATCGTCCGCCGATCTGGGGAAGCGTGATGATGGCCTTACTCTTTCGTTTTGCGGGCGCTTCGGCGCTGCCCGTACTCCTGTCCCTCCTCCTGCCTCTCGCGGCGGCTGCCCAGCAGCAGCCCGCAGGCCGCGTCACCGTCACCTTAGGCATCGTCGAAGCTGTCGCCGCCGGCGGTGACGTCCGGCGCCTGCAGCGGAGCGACGCCGTGTTCGAGGGTGAGACCCTGCGCACCGGCGGCACAGGCCGGGCCCAAGTCCGCTTCACCGATCGGGGCGTGGTGTCCTTGCGGCCGGACACGGTTCTCCGTCTCGATGAGTACCGCCACGACGACGCATCGCCGGCGGCGAGCAGACAGACCCTGAATCTGGACCGGGGCGGCTTCCGCACCCAGACCGGACGCATCGCCGAGGCCAACCGGGCCGGCTACCGGGTCCAGACGCCAGTGGCGGTGATCGGCATCCGCGGCACGATCTTCGATGCCCACCAGGACCCCGGCGGTGCGCTTCTCGTCGGCGCGACTCAAGGTGGTGTCGAAGTGCAGAGCAGCTCCGGCGTCATCGGCCGCATTGGTGCCGGCGAGAGTTTCAACTTCCTGCGGGTCAACCCGGACGGCAGCATCGACTTCCTGCTGGAGTCACCCGAGCAGTTCTCCACCTCCCCCGGCCTCGATGAGGATGAGCCGGACGAGGAGACGGATACGCTGGATGCGGGTGACAGTGACTCGGCATCGCCGGTGACCGGATCCGGCGGGGCAGAGTCGACCGCTGGAACCGAGTCCCCTGGAGGTGCCGAATTCCTGGCTCTCACTGCCGACCCGGAAGCGGGCGGAATCTTGGACCCGTCAGAAACCGGGTCCGGGCAGCCGCCGACCCTGATGCCCATTGATCCCGTGGACCCCATCGATCCCGTGGATCCAGTCGACCCGGTGGATCCTGAACTGCCACCCATCCTCGTTGGGGTGCTGTCCGAGGCGCAGATCGCCGCGCTGCTGGCTGACGACCGGGTCGGCATGGCCATCGGTATCCAGGGCGCCATCATTGACGAGAACGGCACTATCGTTCCGGGTCCGGCGGGACTGTTCGGTGGCATCGCCACCTTCAACTCGCCGTTGCTGGCACTGAGCAGCGACCGCGCCGGCCTGGGGGCGGGCATCACCGTCACCGGCCGCAATGATCTTCTCGCAGAGGCGGACCTGCTCCTGCTGGCTGATAGCGGCACCTTCACCTTGGAGCAGAACGTCGGCGGCACCCCGGGCCTGATCTGGGGCCGCTACAGCGCGCCGGTGACGCTGTTCGTGGACGCGACCGATGCGACGCGCGTTCTGCAGCTCGACCGGGACATTCTCTTCCTGCTCGGGACACCCATGAGCATCGCCGGTCTCGAAGGCAGCTTCAGCTACGAGATCGTCACCTGGGATGCGGTCAGTTCCAGGCTGCCGGTGGCGGACGTCTTCGCCGGCGGCCTGCTGGACCTGGGCAGCGGTACGCTGACCGGCTTTCTCGACGTCCTGCTGGGGGTGGACTCGGCCAGCGGCGCGAGCCTGCTCGCGGAGTTCCAGGCCAGCGTCAACGGCGGCGTTCTGGAGAACGTCCAGTTCGGCACTTTCAACCTGTTCGATTTCGGCACTGAAACGACGGCGCCGGCGGCAGGCACGCTGGCCGGATTCTTCACCGGCGACATGGCGGCCTTCCTGCAACTCGCCTTCGACTTCCGGGTGCCTTCGCGAAGCGATGCGGATGTCTCCGGACTGGCGCTGCTGGCGAGGCTCGACGACGAGGACCCGGATCCGGAGGAACCGATCGAAGGCACGTTCCTGTCGCCCGAACAGCAGACCGCGCTGCTCGGCGATGACCGACTGGCGCTGGCTGTCGGCATTCAGGGTGATGTGGGCGATGGCGACGGGCCGGTGGTCCCGGGGCCTGTGGTCCTGGCAGGGGGAATCGGCACGCTGGACGGCAGCAGTCCCATCCTGGCCCTCGACAGCACCGCTGACGGTTTCCCATCTGGAATCCTCGGCAGCCGGGCGGATGTGTTCGCATCTTCCGACGTGCTGCTGCTGGAGGAGAGCGCCGGGGGTCTGGCGACGCTGCAACTCAATGTTGGCGGCGTTCCAGGGCTGACCTGGGGACGCTACAACCAGCCCGTGACCCTGTTCGTCGATCTCGAGGATGTGACGCGAACGCTCACCGTCGATCGCGACATCCTGTTTGCGCTCGGTACCCCGGCGCCGTTGGCGACGCTGATCGGGGAACGGGATCTCGATCTGCTGGACTGGAGCGTTTTCACCGGAGGCTTCGAGGTCGTCGATGCCTTTGGTGACGCATTCCTGGATTTCAGTTTCGGCGAGATTGAAGCATTCGTTGAATTCGAGCTCAGGAATCCCGCAGCGCCATCCGACGCCTACTTCGCCGTCGGTAGTTTCTTCGCCGAGCTCGATGGAGGCATCATCGGAGCCATTCTCGAAAACGAGGTGTTCCTCGAGTTCTTCGAATCCGACAGCTTCTTCTTCGAGGAAGGCACAGGATCTTTTGCCGGCTTCGTCACCGGCGGCAGCGGCGAGTTCCTGCAGCTGGTGTTCGATATGCGCTTTCCGATGCGGACCGGAGCCAACGTCTCGGGTCTGGCGCTGTTCGGAGAGGAGGTCTTCGAGAATGCATTGACCTTGGCTGAGATCATCGCCCTCGATCAGGGCTTCTTCCATGTCAGCACCAACTGCTGCTTCGTCGATGATGGCGAGCCGACGGGTGTGATTTCCGGTTTCGCAACCGATCCCCGAAGCAGTGGCGGAGACGACGCTCTGCTCGGCCTCAACTTCCTGTTCTTCGGTGGATTCACGACGCCTGCCGATCCAGACTTCCTTTTCTTCCCACCTTTGGCCGTCGCTCGCAGGGACGGTGCAGAAACGGTGTTCTTTACTGACGATCTGCCCGAGGACCTGGCAGCATTCGAGTGGCACGGGTTTGGCGCTCCCGCGGGCATCTTCGATTCCGATGATGGCTTCAGATTTCTGGACCTGCAGCAGAACGTTCTGGTCCTCACCGGCATTCCGACGCCATTCGGGAACCTCATGGGCAGTGCCCGCTATGAGCTGGTGGATCTTGTGCAGGGCTTCTATGTCGACGACCTCGGGTTTGTGACGCCGACACCGTTGAGCACCGTCGACATGGCGTTCAACGTCGACTTCTTGAGCGGCCAGGTCCTCGATGGCGTCTTCAAGACGCCGATCGCCGAATTGGGCGGCCAGCAGCTGACAGCTTTCTTCACGGGCCAGATCGCAGCAGACAATGAGATCAGCTTCGTGGAGTTCGTGGTCACCGGTGGCGGTATTAACATTCCACCCTCGCTCACGGACGACATCGACCTCGATCGCAGCAGTCTGGTCGGCTTTTTCACTGGATCCGGCGCAGATTTTTTCGCGACCGCCTTCCACTTCCAGACCCTGGGCGACAATGGATTGGACGACGGCCTCGATCCGCTCCTGGTGGTCGGCAACGCGCTACTCGGGCGAGTGGATCTGAGTCTGACGCCCATGGAGGAAGCCCTGTTCGGCAACGGGCTGGCCTTCGTCGGCTCGGAGTGCTGTGATCGGGCCGGCAGTCTGAGCGGACTTGCGACCATGCCCGGTGCGGATGCGGTCCTCGGCCTTTACGCGGATGTCGATGGAGTCGTGCTCAGCCCGCTCGACCCTGCATTTGGTGTCGGCGCACCGCAGCGGCTCATCCGGCGCACCAATGCGACCACAGTGTTCGAGTCGCCAGCGAACCTGTTCAGCTTTTTCGAGGTCTCCGACGCAGACATCCTCCAGGTCTTCCTGTTCGGCGAACCAGGCCGTCCCCTGGTCATTGATGCCGACAGCGGGGACTGGCTTGACCGCCTTGCGGAGGTGGTCCTTTTCTATACGGCCCAGCCGAGTTCGCCTGCGGTGCTGGCAGCGGAAGGCTTCACGACCTTTTCAGGTGTGCTCAGCACCGAGGCAGGCGGTGCCGACGCCATCGGCGATGGCTTCACCGACCCCGGCTTCTTCGCATTCGACGCATCATTCAACGTCGATCTTGCCAGCGGAGAGATCTTTGCCGGGCACCTTTACGTGGTCGACGAGCGAACGATCATCGATCAGGGTGACGGCGAGCCTACCCTGCGCGAAGAGTTCGGCTTCCAGGTCTTCTTCGACGGCCAGGTCGGGGTCAACAACGGCAACAGCTTCGCGGATCTGCGCATCCTCGACGGTGCCTACCGCGGTCGGATTCCCCTGGACCTCGATGAAAGCAGCCTCGATGGCTTCTTCGCCGGGACAGATGGGGTCGTGTTTCTCGGTGCATTTGGCCTGCGCACGGATCCGCTGTTCGGTCCGGTGGTCTCCGCCGGCGGGTTGTTTGGCCTCAGCAATCAGCTCGCGGTCGAGGCGCGACTGAGTGCGGAAGAGGTGGGTGCCTGGCTGCGGGGCGATCAGACGATGCCGCGCCCCTCCTTCGGGCTCGCGGTCTTCGATGCTCTCGATCCTGACGTTCCCGGTGGGGGCGTGCTGCTCGGCCGCAGTGGTCCCGCCATCGAGAACGAGGACTTCGTGCTCGGTGCCAACGCGCTGCAGATACCTGTCGGTGCCAACTCGGAGCAGAACACCCTGCGAGCGGGCTTCTTCGGCCAGCCCTTCGATTTCGTGCTGCGTCGCGGCGACGCCACGGACCTTGATTTCGATCCTGACGTCACTCCAGGAGGCAATCCGAGTTTCATGGCTCAGGGTTTTGAGGTGTCCTGGGGTGCCTGGGCCGACAACGATGGCAGTGCCGGTTTCGTTCAGAACGTGCCGTCGGACCCGGTCAGCGGTCTGGGCGTCAGCAATGTGTTCTTCGCGAACGTCAATCCGACGCCGATCAGCGCCTTGGCGAACCTTTCGGGCACGTTCAGTTACGGCGGCGGTGGCGATGACCCCATCGCTTTCGCGGGCCAGGGCGGCGGCGGATTCTTCGGGCCGCAGCCGCTCGACTCCGTCCTGGTCGGTTTCGACATCAACTTCACGAACGGCGCAATCAGCGGCGGTTTCCTGGAGGTCAGCTACGGTTCCCTGGTGTCCGATGAAATCACCTGGGAGGTGGCCTTCAGTGGCTTCCTCAACGGTGCCGTCACCGATCTGCGCGTCGACAGCATCGACGTCCTGCAGTTCGGTGATCCGCTTGGTTTCAGTGACGGCGGCGGGACGCTTACCGGGATCCTGACGGGCCCCGCCGGCCAACGGCACCTCGGCGGTTTCAGCCTCTCGGCGGAACTCGATCCTGGAGCAGAGGGGATCCACGGCCTGTGGCTGATCGATGTTCAGGAGTGACCCTCGGCTCCAAATGGGCGTGAAGGACGAGGCCGGGATCGAGGATGGGCGGGAGTCAGCAGCCTCGCGAGGCATCCACACCTGAACCTCAGGGCATCGTCAGAATGGGCTTGATCACCTCACCCGTCACGGAAGAGTCGTGGATGGCGCGCTCGATGTCGGCGAAATCGTAGTAGCGCACGAAGCGGTCGTAGGGCAGTTGCCCGGCGCGATGGAGATCGGCCAGATAGGGCACGAAGGTGGCGGTTGCGGCATCGCCCATCACCACGCCCTTCAGCCCGCGGCCGAAGCCCATGTGATCCATGCTCATGGCCAGCTCGGTTCCGGCCGGCGTGGCACCGACCTGGGCAGCCATGCCGGGACGGCCGAGACAGTCCACCGCCTGCCTCACGGCGATGGGAACACCGGAGCATTCCACGGCAAAGTCCGCACCACCGCCGGTGAGTTCCCGGATCCTGGCGACCACGTTCTCGTCAGCCCGCAGCGCGTGGTGAGCGCCCAGCTCCAGGGCGAGATCCAGCCTGGCATCCAGCCGATCCACGGCAATGATCGTAGCGACGCCGCAGAGCTTCGCGCCCATGACCGCAGCGAGGCCCACCGTGCCGACGCCGAACACCACCAGACTCGATCCCGGGGAGGGGCGCAGGGCGTTCATGACGGTCCCGACGCCGGTGGTGAGGCCGCAGCCCAGCGGGCCGAGCAGCTCCAGCGGCAAGTCGTCTGGCACCTTTATGGCGGAGCGGCCGCTGGCGATGGTGTGGGTAGCGAAGGACGATTGGCCGCAGAAGCGGCCTCGCAGTTCCTCCTTGGCATGACGCATGGGACTGCTGCCGTCGACGCGCTGGCCGCTGAGATTGCGGGGGATGAACTCATCGCAGTAGGAGGGCAGACCGCGATGGCAGGAACGGCAATGGCCGCAGGAGTCCCCTGACAGCACCACGTGATCGCCCACTGCCAGGTGGCGGACTTCGCTGCCGACGGCCGCGACGATGCCGGAGCCTTCGTGGCCCAGGACCATGGGCAGGGGCAGAAGCACATCCTGATTGCGTACCGCCACGTCGGTATGGCAAATGCCGCTGGCGACGATGCGGACCAGAACCTCGTCGGGTCGCGGCGGGCTCAGCTCCACGTCGATGAACTCGAAGGGTCCGCCGGCGCTGCGGACCAGGGCTGCCTTGGCATTCATGACTTCACTCCCCTCGATGGGCCCCAGGAAGAACCTGGATGTCCGGAACTTTCCAGAACTTTCGTGGATGTCCAATAGTTTTATGGATGTCCACTATTTGGGGTTACCTTGGCTTGGAGGCGGTCGTTGCGCAAGCTTTCCAGCACGCATGCTTGTTAGGATGGGTTTGGGATTCAGGAGGACCATTCATGAAGTTCGGCATCGGCATCTTTCCCACGGATCAGAGTGCGTCGCCCATCGAAGTGGCGAAGGCGGTGGAGGCACTCGGCTTCGAGTCCTTGTGGGTTTCCGAGCATTCGCATATGCCGGTGGCGACGGAGTTTCCGTCCGGTGGTCAGGTGCCGCGGGACTACTGCGCTATGCTCGACCCCTTCGTGGCGCTGACTGCGGCGGCGGCGGTCACCACGCGCATCCGACTCGGTACGGCCATCTGTCTGGTGACTCAGCGCGATCCCATCAACTGCGCGAAATCGGTATCGACGCTGGACCTCATCAGCGGCGGCCGTTTCGAGCTCGGTATCGGCGCCGGCTGGAACGAGATCGAAATGCAGCATCACCGCACCGATCCGGCCAGCCGTTTCCGGCTCATGCGGGAGCGGGTGGAAGCCATGAAGGTGCTGTGGACTCAGGAGGTCGCGGAGTACCACGGCGGCCTGGTGGACTTCGGGCCATCCTGGCAGTGGCCGAAGCCGGTGCAGTCCCCCCACCCCCCGGTGCTCATCGGAGGTGCCGGCCCCAACGTACTCAAGCGGGTGCTCACCTATGGCGATGGCTGGATGCCTTCGGTAACGCCAGCGGCGGTACCGGCCATGGCCGGTCGGGTGACGCCGCTGGAGCAACTCGAGCAGCTCGTTCCCGAGTTGCGCAGTCAGGCTCAGGACTTAGGACGTGATCGCCCGGCGGTGGTCGTCACCGGGTTGCCCCTGGAAGAGTCGGCACTGCATCGGCTGCTGGAACTCGGCGTGGAGCGCTGGGTGCTCCGGGTGCCGCCGAAACCCATGGCCGAGGTGGGCGAGGCGCTCGAGACCTTCGCGGCCAACGTCCGCAAGTGGGGTGGAACCCTCGAGGCCTCTGTGGCGGCCTGACCGGAGCGGGGGCGTCAATCCCCGCTCCGGCCCCAACTTCAGGCGCTGGCCTGCACGTTGAGCCGCGCGCAGTCGGCCATGAACCGCAGTGCGCGCTCGTCACCGGCGATGGTAAGTCCCGAGGCGCCCGAATCCTCCCAGGCGCGGAAGCGCTTGCGGATGCGTTCCTCCGGGCCCACCAGCGCGCCCTGGTCGACGAACTCGTCCGGGACGGCGGCGATGGCTTCGTCCTTGCGCTTGGCCAGATACAGCTCCTGAATGCGCTCTGCGGCGTCGCCGAAGCCGCGGCGGATCATCATCTCCTTGTGGAAGTTCTTGTTCTTGTGGCCCATGCCGCCGACGTAGAGGGCGATGGTGGGCTTCTGCCGGTCGAGGGCGGATTGCACGTCTGCAGTGACTTCCACCTGGGCCATGGCCTGGATCTCGAAGTCGTCGCGGCTGCGGCCGGAGCGGGCGAGGCCCTCGGCGATCCAGTCTTCGTACAGCCCGGCGGTTTCCGGTACGTAGCCCAGGGGCAGCCAGCCGTCGGCGACTTCAGCAGTGAGCTTCACCGTAGCTTCCATGCCGGAGCCGAGCCAGATGGGCAGCTTGGGATTCATGTGCAGGATGGACTTCAGCGGTTTGCCCACGCCCAGCGCCCCGGGGCCGGTGTAGGGCAGGCTGATTTCATCGCCCTCATGGCTGACCGGCTCTTCCCGGGCGAAGATCTTCTTCATGATCCGCACGTAGTCCCGCAGGCGGTAGTAGGGCCGCCCCCAGGGCTGGCCGTACCAGCCCTCGACGATCTGCGGCCCGGACACGCCGAGGCCGCAGATGGCACGCTGGCCGCCGGCCAGGGCATCCAGGGTCGCCATGGCCATGGCGCAGTTGGCCGGGGTGCGACCGGCCAACTGCAGCACCGCGGTGCCGAGCCGGATGCGCTCGGTGTGGGCTGCTATGTAGGCCAGCGGCGTGATGGCGTCGGAGCCGTAGGCTTCGGCGGTCCACACCGAGTCGTAGCCTAAGCGCTCGGCCAGTTTGACCCGTTCCAAAGGGATGTTCAGTTCGGCGCCGGAGTATCCCAGCATCAGACCCAGTTTCATGTGCTCTCCTGCTCTCTAGCCCGGACAAAGGGCGCTCTCCTGACGGCTCAGCCTTGCTGACGCAGGCTGGCGAAGTCTGGCGTGCGCTTTTCCATGAAGGCGGCAATGGCCTCGCGATTCTCGGCACTGCCGATGGTCCGGGTCAGGGCCACGTTCTCGGCCGCCACGGCGGCACGCAGCGCCTCCCGTCGAGGTGCCCACAGCAGTTCCTTGGTTTCGCGCAGGGCTGCGGGCGCCTGGGCCGCCAGCTTTGCGGCACGGGTTAGGACCGCATCGATGAAGCCCTCGTCATCGAGAACCTCCAGGGCCATGCCCTGCTCCACGCAGTCCCGGGCGCTCAAGGTGTCCGCGGCGTAGAGGAACCAGGCGGCCCGCTGTGGTCCCATCATCTGCGGGAAGGTCAGGGAGCTGCCGGCCTCAGGATTGATGCCAAGCGCGGTGAAGGGGCAGCGCATGCGCGCGCTCTCGGCCACGTAGACGATGTCCACGAGGCCGCAGATCGTGCCGCCGACACCGATGGCGATTCCGTTGACCGCGGCGATCACCGGCTTCTGATAGTTGATCAGCAGATCCACCGCGCCGGCGAAGCCATGCTTGGGCGGAGCCGTCTTCTGACCCATTTCCGTCAGGTCGGCGCCGGCGGTGAAGGCTCGACCCTTGCCGGTGATGACCACCACGGCCACGTTGTCGTCGGCCTGGGCTTGAAGCAGGCCCTCGACCAAGGCGTCGAAGAGGGCGCCGTTGAAGGCATTGAGCGCTTTCTCGCGGGCCAGGGTCAGGACGCGAACGGCGCCCTCGTCACGGATTTCCAGCATCGTTTACTTCCCTTTTGGGTCATGAGGATTCGATGGTGTCATTCTGCTCGCGGATCCAGGCCCGCATCTTAGCTTCGACCGCGGACAGCGGCATCGCGCCTTCGTCGAGCAGCCGATCGTGGAAGGCGCGCAGGTCGAAGCGATCACCCAGAGTGGCTTCCGCCTCCTGCCGCAGGGCACGGATCAGCAGTTCGCCGCTCTTGTAGGCCAGCGCCTGGCCCGGCCAGGCAATATAGCGCGAGACTTCCGTGCGAATGTTGTGGGGCGCGAGTGCGGAGTTTTCCAGGAAGCAGGCTTCCGCTTCCTCCCGACTCCAGCCGTACCAGTGCAGTCCGGTGTCCACCACCAGCCGGCAGGCCCGCCACATTTCGTAGGTCAGGCGACCGAAGTGCTCGTAGGGCGTCCGGTAGATGCCCATGTCCTGGGCCAGGGCGATCTGGTGGTGGTGGCCGGGTACGGCTTCGTGCAGGGTCAGCGCCGGCAGTTCGTACAGCGGGCGCTGATCGAGGGCGTAGGTGTTGACCATGTAGCCACCCGCCTCACCGGCTTCGAGATTGCCGGGCCAGTAGCGCGCCGTGGTGTATTGGGGGGCCATGGAGTCGGGTACGGGTCGAATGCCATAGGGCAGACGGGGCAGTTTGCGGAAGAACGCCGGCATGGCGTCGTCGGCGAGCTTGGCGATGCGGCTGGCTGCCGTCAGCAGCTCTTCGGGCGTTTCGGCATAGAAGCGCGGGTCGCTGCGCAGGTAGTCGAGAAACGCCTCGAAGCTGCCGTCGAATCCTGTGGTTTCGATGACTGCATCCATTTCGGCCCGGATCCGCTGCACCTCGGACAGCCCCCGCTTATGGATCTCCTCCGGGCTGATCTGCAGGGTGGTGTGGTAGTGCACCAGGGCCTGATAGTAGTCGCGCCCATTGGGCACCTCACTAATGCCCAGCGACTGGCGTGGCTCAGCCAGATAGTCCTGTTCGAGGAAGCTGAGCAGGTGCCGGTAGGCGGGCAGCGCGCGGTCAGCGACGGCCTCCAGTGCCGCCTGCTGCAGGCGCTGGCGTTCGGACTCAGGTACGGAGGCTGGCAGCCGGGTCAGGGGGGCGAGCATTTCACTGTGATCAGCCTCGGCCTCGGCGATGGTGCGGATCTGATCGATGACCTCGCGCACCACAGGTTCCGGTGGGACGAAGCCGGTGGCGACACCTTGTTCCATCCAGGCCAGATGGCCTTGGAGGAACTCGGGAATCGCGTTCAGGCGTCGAACCCAGGCCTCCGCTTCGGCCACCGAGCGCGGACGGGTGGAGTTGGCCAAGCGGATGGGCGTGGAGAAGAACCCGCTGTCATTGGTGAAGGGAATGCGCTGGCTCTGAAATCTCCCGAGCATCAGCCGCGAGTCCAGCAGGTAGGCGAGCACGCGATGACTGACCTGATCACGTGCGTCGAGGTCGTCGCGATCGATGGCCCGGAGCCGATCCCGGAAACCGCGCTCGAGTTCCAGGCGCCGCTCCACGGCCCCCGGGCTGCCGTCGGGCCATTGGCCGAGGGCTTCGAGGTCGCCGTCACGGCCGGTGCTGATGGGGTCACGAGCCTTTTCGTGGGCATCGAAATCGGCGACCAGGGCGGAAAAGTCCGAGGTAGGGTCCGCCTGCAACGGTGCGGCCCCGAGGGCGAGCACCCCCCAGGATAAAGGCGGGTATCCACTTTGGCATCAGGCGTTCTCGAGCGGCCAGCATGCGTGATTATTAACACGGCCGCCCGCCCGGGGACCATGGCCGGACCTCGAGACGGGGTTGTTGTGGAATAATCCGGACGCGGGTCACCTGAAGGGTGCGCGTTCCATCAGGACGCTGAGGGCGCTTGCCGTCACGGTGGCGAGCGTTGGCAGGGTCCGTCGCCCCGGGCGTGGAAATCCATATGGGCTGGCTGGGATGAGGCCGGCCGAGGCGTGAGATGTCACTGCTCTGGCTCAGTTACATTGCTGCAGGACTGCTTATCGCCATTGGTCTTGCCGGTGTCGTGCTACCGGTGATTCCCGGTATTCCGCTGATGTTCGCAGGCATGTGGCTGCTGGCCTGGGCGCAGGATTTCGTTCACGTGGGCCCGGTGACCCTGTGGATTCTGGCTGTCCTCACCCTGCTCTCCGTGGCGGTGGATCTGCTGGCCAGCGTGCTCGGAGCGAGGCGGGTGGGTGCCAGTCGCGGGGGGCTGGTGGGGGCTGCCATCGGTACCGTCATCGGCCTCTTCTTCGGCCTGCCGGGCATCCTGTTCGGGCCACTTGTCGGCGCTGTGGCTGGCGAACTGATGTATCGGCCCGGGTTGCACAGCGCCACCCGGGTGGGCCTCGCCACCTGGGCCGGCATCATCGTCGGTGCCGTGTTCAAAGTGGCCATTGCCTTCGTCATGCTCGGGCTGTTTGCCTTTGCCCTGGTGTTCTGAGGGGTGTGCCAAGAGTTGTTCTGACCGCGTTCACTGCGGATCCATCAGCCGCTGGACGAGGAACTGGAACAGCATGGTGTCGCGGTGGGCGGTCTCTTCGAGGTTGGCCGCGCCAGCGTGGCCGCCCTCGATGTTCTCGTAGTACAGATAGGGATGACCGGCCTCGCTCAGCAGGTGGGCGAACTTGCGGGCGTGGCCGGGATGTACCCGATCATCCTTGGTGGAGGTGTAGAGGAAGATCTCCGGGTAGACGCCGTCGCGGCTCACGTTGTGGTAAGGCGAGATCTGGCGCAGGAAGGCCCCCTCGACTTCATCGTCCGGATCGCCGTACTCGCCCATCCAGCTCGCGCCGGCCAGCAGGTGGTGATAGCGCAGCATGTCCAGCAGCGGTACGCCGCTGATCACGGCACCCCACAGTTCGGGCCGCTGGGTGTACATCACCCCGGTGAGCAGCCCACCGTTGGAGCGCCCGTCCACGGCCAGCCGGACAGGGCGGGTGACCTTGCGGTCGATCAGATCCTCGGCGACGGCGATGAGATCGTCATAGATGACCTGCCGCTTGGTCTTCAGCCCGGCCTGATGCCAGCTGGGCCCGAACTCGCCGCCGCCGCGGATGTTGGCCAGGACATAGGCGCCGCCCTGCTCCAGCCAGAGTCGGCCCCGAATGCCCGAGTAGTTAGGCGCCATGCCGACTTGAAAGCCGCCGTAGGCATAAAGCAGCGTCGGCGTGTCGCCATCGAAGGCCATGTCCTCGCGGCGGACGAGGAAGTAGGGGATGGCGGTACCGTCGGGGGACTCGACCTGCGATTGTTCGACGATGAGGCCGTCGCTGTCGAACCAAGCCGGCGCTGATCGGATCGGGGTGGCGTTGGCGTTGGCGTTGGCGTTGGCCGCGTCGACGGCGTACAGCGTTGCCGGTTGCAGGAAACCCTCGGCACTCAGGAAAGCCACACTTTCCCGGACGTTGCTGTCCACCAGCGTCAGGCTCAGGTTGTCGGGCAGGGCCACATCCCGTCCCTGCCAGTCCTCATCGAATTCCATGATCCTGAGGCTGCCGATCACGTTGTCGTCCACGACCAGCAGGACGGCACTGGCGGTGACGCCGATGCTGCGCACGGCCTGGCGTTCGCCGGGCAGGAAGACGGTGTGCAGGGGAGGCAATTCCCGGGTGTCCAGATAGCGCTGCAGGTCGAAGGAGAGCACGGTACCGGGTGCATGGTCGCTGCTGCCGCCGGCAGCGAAGGATTCGTTGGTCGTGAAGATCAGCTGGCCCCGGTAGAGGCCTTCGATGCTGGCCTGGCGCGGCAGCGGCAGGGCCACCGGCTCGCCCTCCGGCGGTATCAGCCAGCTGGTGGATTCGTAGAAGGTGTGGCTTTGGTTGACGATGACATGGGCTTCGCCGTCGTTGCCTTCCAGGCGGAAGGCCCACAGTCCCACGTCCTCTGGCTCTCCGCGCAGGACCTCCCTGGCTTGCTGCAGAGGAGATCCGCGCTGCCAGCGCCGGGCAACGAAGGGGTAGCCCGAAGTGGTGGTTTCGGCGGGGTCCACGGCCAGCAGCACGAGCAGCTCGTCCTCATGGACCCAGGCCACGTTGCCCTTGGCGTCCGGGGTCGTGAAGCCGCCGTCCACGAAGCCTTGGTCGGTCACATCGAACTCGCGTCGGACCGCGGCGTCGGTACCGCCGTCGGACAGGGTGAGCAGACAGCGTGACGAGCCATCCGGCGCACAATTCGCACCCTGCCAGACCCAGTTGCGGTCCTCCGCTGCTGCCAGGGCATCGAGATCCAGCAGGGATTCCCACTGGGGCTCCCCGTCCAGATAGCTCGACAGGGAGGCCCGCCGCCACAGTCCGTGGCGACGGCTGGCGTCCTCCCAGAAATTGTAGACCTGCCCTTCGCGCAGGCGGCCGTAGGGAATCCTGTCCTCGCTCTGATAGAGCTGAAGGGCAGCTTCGAAGCGCTTGGCGTAGCGCGGGTCATCGCGCAGGCGCGCGTAGCTGCGCTGATTCTCACCCCGGGCCCAGGCCAGCGCAGGCTCGCCTTCCACCTCCTCGAGCCAGAGCCGGGGATCCGCGTCAGGATCGATCTCGATGGGGCTGGCTGAGTCAGTGGCGGATTCGGTGGGCTCCATGGAGGCTCCTTTCGGGTCGGGTACTGCCGTTGGGGCCGAGGGCCGGCTGCAGGCGGCCAACAGCAGCGGGAGGATGAGGAATAGTTGTGCTGACATGATGAGGCTCTGGGTCTGGGTGGGACGTCGAGTCATCGAAGCTGTCAGGCGTTCAGAGCTGGCAGCCGGCATCCGGGCTCGCGGGGGCCGCAGCAGCTTCGTTGCGGTTTTAAGTAGACGATGAAACCGGGAATCACTGCGCGCTGCAAATGGGCGTGGTGCTCGCTCCGGGCTGTGCGCAATGTCTCACAGCGCAACGGGCGTCCGACCTACACTGGCGTTGCTGCCGACGCGGTATGCTCGGCGCGGCTGCCCGCAGCGCGGGCGGTACGGATTCAACCTCTGCGAGGACCGCAGCCATGACTGGACGTCCCCTGGTCATCCTCCACGGCTGGAGCGACGACGGCAATTCCTTCGATGCCCTGGCCAGGCATCTCCAAGGCCGACTCACGGACTTCAACATCGAACTGGTCTCCATCGGTGACTACCTGTCGATGCACGACGAAGTGCGCTTCGATGATCTGCAGGCTGCCATGGAGCGTGCCTGGTCCGAGCGGGGCCTGCCGCGCAAGCCTCACAGCGTGGATGCCATTGTTCACTCCACCGGCGGGCTGGTGATCCGCGACTGGCTCGATCGCAACTTCGCGCCGGACAAATCGCCCATCAAGCATCTGGTGATGCTGGCACCGGCCAACTTCGGCTCGCCCCTGGCGCACAAGGGCCGCTCATTTCTGGGCCGGACCGCCAAGGGTTTCTTCAGACGGCAGCCCAATCAGCCGCTGTTCAACACCGGTACCCACATTCTGGAGGGGCTGGAACTGGCGAGCCCGTTCTCGTGGGATCTGGCCATGCGCGACCGCTTCGGCAGCGGCAAGGGACGCTACGCGCCGGGACGGGTGCTGTGCACGGTGCTCATGGGCAATACCGGCTACAGCGGCATTCGCGCCATCGCCAACGAGACAGGTGGCGACGGAACCGTGCGCACCTCCACCGCCAATCTTCAGTGCGCCCATCTGACCATCCGCTTCGAATCCAAACCCGACCCGGAGGATCCCTCCCGGTGGCGAAGCGTGCCTAAGCCCATCAAGCTGGCGCCCTCCCAGGGCCGGACGGCATTCCGTCTGCTCGACAAGATCGATCACGCGAGCATCACGCTAAACGGCAAGGTGAAAGCCAACAAGCCGGAGCAGGTGGTGCTCGATCTCATCGAGCAGGCCCTGACCGTGGACGATGCCAGCTTCGATGGCTTCTGCGACCGCTGCGACGCGGAGACGGCAGCCCTGACCCGCAAGCCCGGCGACCGCAAGGGTTCGGCGGCCATGCAGAACATGGTGGTGCGGGTCCGGGATGATTTCGGCGTGGGGGTGGACGACTACCTGCTGGAGTTCTACGACATCCGCAAGCGGGATGGCGGCGCTTTGGCCAAGGCCATCCACGACGGGGCGATCAACAAGGTCCACCTGTATCGGGGTGATGCCTCCTATCGGGCCATCTACCTCGATACGGCTGCGCTGCTGTCGGCCCTCGCCCGGGGCGATACCCGCTTCGGCCTCTCGATCACGGCCAGCCCGGTGCTCGATGATCGCCAGCCCGTGGGCTTCCAGACCTTCGGCGATGACGACATTCTCGACCTCAGTCTGGACGCGGCTGAGGCGGAGGCCTTGTTCAGGCCGCACCAGACGCTGCTCGTGGATCTCGAACTGCCGCGTCTGCAGAGCCCGGATGTCTTCACCTTCCGCGGCGCGAAGCCTTGAGGGTGTGAAGGTCTGTCAAGATGGTTCCTGCACGCTGTCCCGGAAGGAACAAGCGATCAGCTGGACGTGGCGGCAAGGCCCTGTGGGAAGCTCACGAAGCGAAGCGTAGTGAGCGATTTCCGGGCGAGGAGCCTGCGCGGTAGAACGTGGAAGCGCAGGCTCCCAGGAGAGGCGGCAGCTCGGCAGGCATCGCCGACTGCGGCTTCGCCTCCGTCAGCTCCCACAGAGTTTCAGCAGACTCGTTGGGGTAACGCTTGTCCCAGAATGGGATATCAGGGTCGCCGCAGGCTCACCACCTTCTCGCCGCCGAGTTCGGCCGTTAGGGCCGACAGTTCCGTGATGGGCAACGAGCAGGTCATGTTGCTGCACAGCCAGGCGGTGGTGGGCGCGGGCAGATCCGCCGGCAGGTAGGTGGGCAGCAGGGGCTCACTGCCGTCTTCGGCGGTCTCGATGGCTTCGGGCAAGGCGAAGACCAGCCGGAACGGACGGTACTCGTCATCGGCCTTCCGCGCCCAGGCCCGCGCATCCCGGCCGCGAATCAGCAGCAGCTGGGGCGGTGTGAGGGCTTCCTCCAGGGCATGGCAGAGGGCGGCGTGAGCCTGGGGGGCGCGTCCCATGACCGGCCCTGCCCAGCGCAGCACGCCGTCGGCCGCATCGAGGTAGTCCTGCCTGCCCAGCAGATGTCCGAGCCGGCCGAGGGCGCTGGCCGCCACCGCGTTGCCGGCGGGGACCGATTCGTCGAGGGTGGGTTTGGGGCGATAGATCAGGGCCTCTGCATCATGGGCGGTCTGGAAGAAGCCGCCTTCCTCACGATCGAGGAAGTGCTGCAGCAGCGCATCGGCCAGGGCCACCGCGAAGCGCATGTCCGCGTCGCGCCAGCGCACGGCGAGCAGGCTCAGCAACCCGTCGAGCAGGTAGGCATGGTCTTCCAAGTAGGCCCGTTCGCCGAGGCGCCCATCCATCCAGGTGGCGTGCAGACGGCCGTCGATGACCATGTCCTTGCGGATGAAATCCACCGCCCGGGTGGCGGCTTCGGCCCAGGCGGGCTCGTCGAGAACGGTGCTGGCCCGCGCCAGACCGCGAATGGCGAGACCGTTCCAGGCCACCAGAATCTTGTCGTCGCGGCCAGGACGGGGTCGCTGCTCCCGGGCCTCGAACAGCTTCTGCCGGCCGCTTTGCAGCAGGCGGTCGGCTGCGTCTGCCGGCAGGCCCAGGCGTTCCACCACGGCGCGCCAGGCGTCCCGGCGATGGAGAATCCAGCTGCCCTCGAAGTTCGCCGGTTTTTCGATGCCGTAGAGGGTCTCGATCACGGCATATTCGTCCGCGTCGAGCAGGCGGCGGATCTGCTCCCGGTGCCAGACGTAGAAGCGTCCTTCCTCGCCTTCCGAATCGGCGTCCAGAGCTGCATAGAAGCCGCCGTCCGGGTGCTGCATTTCCCGCAGCAGCCAACCCGCGGTGTCGCGGACCACGGCCTCGAAGAGGTTGTCCGGCGAGATGGCCATGGCATCGGCGTAGAGGGCGAGCAGGGCGCCGTTGTCGTAGAGCATCTTTTCGAAGTGCGGCACCAGCCATTCGGCGTCCACCGAGTAGCGGCAGAAACCGCCGCCCAAGTGGTCGAAGATGCCGCCCCGGGCCATGCGGGTGAGGCTCTGCAGCACCATGTCCAGCGCTTCCCGGTCAGGCCCGCCGCGGGTCTCGCGGCTGCGGGCCCAGTGTCTGAGCAGCCTTTCGAGGCTGCTTGGCATGGGAAACTTCGGTGCGCTGCCGAAGCCGCCGTGGCTTGAATCGAAGGCACCCGCGAGCTGATCGCGGGCGGCATCGAGGACGGCGGTATCCGGCAGCGCAGCGTCAGGATTACCCGGTGCGTTGAGGCTGTCGAAGATGTCCTGTACTTTCTCGCCCTGCTCCGCGAGCTCGTCCCGCCGCTCGGCCCAGACCGCTGCCACCCGTTTCAGCAGGTCGGTGAATGCCGGCATGCCGTAGCGTGGCGTGCGGGGAAAGTAGGTGCCGCTGAAGAAGGGCAGCTGGCTGTGAGGGTCGAGAAACACGGTCAATGGCCAGCCGCCGGTCTGCTGGGTGAGGATCTGGTGCGCCGTCTGGTAGACGCGGTCGAGGTCCGGTCGCTCCTCCCGGTCCACCTTGATGTTGACGAAGAGCTGATTCATGAGCTCGGCGGTGGTGGCGTCCTCGAAGGACTCGTGGGCCATCACGTGGCACCAGTGGCAGGCCGAGTAGCCGATGGACAGCAGAATGGGGACGTCCCTGTCGCGCGCGGCAGCCAGAGCCTGCTCGTCCCAGGGCTGCCAGTGCACCGGATTGTCGGCGTGCTGGCGCAGGTAGGGGCTACTGCTCGTGTCGAGGCGGTTCGCGTCCGGCATGGGCAACGAAACTCCGGTCGCCAGAAGGGGGCCGGATCATAACGCAAGGGAGCTTTGACCCGCATGCAGCCTGATCTGCCCAGATTGAAACTCAAGCCGCGGGAAGACAAGCGGATGCGTCAGGGCCACCTGTGGGTCTACTCCAACGAGGTGGATACGGCGGCCACGCCTCTGAAGGGACTCGAAGCCGGCACGGAAGTGCTGCTGGAGGCCGCCTCAGGCAAGCCCCTCGGCCGGGCCCTGATGAGTCCTCACGCGCTGATCTGTGCGCGCCTGTTTTCCCGGGACCCGGATCAGGGCTTCGATCGCAAGCTGCTGCTGGAACGCTTCCGGGCAGCGCTGGCCCTGCGCGAGCGCCTCTACCCGGGCAGCGGCTGCTATCGCCTGTTCTATGGCGAGGCGGACGGCCTGTCGGGAGTCATCATCGATCGCTATCGCGATGTGCTGGTGTGTCAGCTCAACACGGCCGGCATGGAGCAGCGCCGCGATCTGCTCGTGGATGCGCTGCGTGAGGTGGTGGGTCCCCGCACGCTGATCTTCAAACACGATGCGGGCGTGCGTGATGCCGAGGGTCTGGACAAGTACATCGACGTGGTGGGCGAGCAGCCCCCGGACCTGCTGTCGCTGGTGGAGAACGGCGTCGAGTTCTCAGCACCGGTCAGCGACGGGCAGAAGACCGGATGGTTCTATGACCATCGCGAGAACCGGGCGCGGACGGCAGCGCTGGCGCCGGGGCTGCGGGTGCTGGATGCCTTCAGCTATATCGGCGGCTGGGGACTGCAGGCCCTGGCCTTTGGTGCGGACAGTCTGCTGGCGGTGGACAGTTCCGCGCCGGCTCTGGAGGTTCTTCAGCTGAACGCGACGGCCCAGGGTGTGGCGGATCGGGTGCAGGTGGAGCGGGGTGACGCCTTCGCCGTGCTCGAAGCCCTTGCCGATGCGGGCGAGCGCTTCGGATTGGTGGTCATCGATCCACCGGCGCTGGTCAAGCGGCGCAAGGATCTCGGCGCCGGTCAGCATGGCTACCAGCGCCTGGCCCGACTCGGCATGCGCCTGACCGATCAGGACGGTCTGCTGCTGTTCGCATCCTGTTCCCTGCATTTCACCCAGGAAATGCTGCGGGATACGGTGCGTGCTGCGGCCCGGCACGTGGATCGTCACGCCCAGCTTCTCGGCCAGTGGGGCCTCGGACCGGATCATCCGGTGCACCCGGCCATCCCCGAAATGGATTACTTGGGCGCTGCGCTGGTTCGGGTCCGGGCACCGGGGCGCGGTGGCGTACTCTGATCGTCCCGAAGGGTGTGAACCATCTTGGTCTGCAGCCAGCCGGCGGACGCCCGCGGCATGGGGCCTCGCACTGACTGCCGGGATCGGTGGCCTGGGGTTCGGTCGAGAAGTCGTTTGCCGTCTCGGCAACTCTGGTAGAAGATTGACGGCAAGATGACATTTACGTAACGGTGCGGCCGTGATCGATCGAGACGGTTTCCGCCCGAACGTCGGCATCATCCTGGCCAACGATGATGGCCAGGTGCTCTGGGCGCGCAGAGTGGGCGGTCGCGACGCCTGGCAGTTCCCGCAGGGCGGGATCCAGGCCGAGGAGACCCCGGAAGAGGCCATGTACCGAGAGCTCTGGGAGGAGGTGGGACTCACCCCGGAGGCGGTCAAGGTGGTGGCCTGTACCCGCGGATGGCTCCGCTATCGTCTGCCCCGGCGCATGCTCAGAAACAACACCACGCCGAAGTTCGTCGGACAGAAACAGAAGTGGTTCCTGCTGCGCATGGAGGCCGCCGATGGCGCGGTTTGCGTGTCGGCCTGCGACAAGCCCGAGTTCGACTTCTGGCGGTGGGTGAGTTACTGGTATCCCCTGGGTCAGGTGGTATCTTTCAAGCGCGATGTCTACCGCCGTGCCCTGGCTGAGCTTGCGCCAAGCCTCCCCTACGGTGGCGGCTGACGCCATTCCACCGATTCTGGCCGGCAACACCGGCCACCAACTCTGGAAAGCCCATGCTCGACACGCTGCGCAGCATCGTGCAAGAGGTCAACGCGGTTCCGGACCTGGATGCCGCGCTGGCCATCATCGTGCGGCGGGTCCGGGAGGCCATGGGCACGCAGGTCTGCTCCGTCTATCTGGTGGATCAGGCCTCCGGGCGTTACATGTTCATGGCCACCGAGGGTCTGAACGAGGCCATGGTCGGCCACCTGTCTCTGGGCCCGGGCGAGGGGCTGGTCGGCCTCGTGGGGCAGCGCGCTGAGCCCATCAATCTCAACGATGCGCCCGGGCACCCCAATTACTTCCATTTCCCGGAGATCGGCGAGGAGCCGTTCAACGCCTTTCTCGGAGTGCCCATCATCCACCACCGCCGGGTGCTCGGTGTGCTGGTGGTGCAGCAGCAGGCTACCCGTCGCTTCGACGAAAGCGAGGAGGCCTTCCTCGTCACCCTTTCGGCGCAGCTTGCCGGGGTCATTGCCCACGCCGAGGCCACCGGCGGCATGGATCAGCTCGGCCAGCGCGGTGCAGAGCGTCAGGACGCCCGCTTCGTCGGCGTGGCAGGTGCGCCCGGAGTGGCGATCGGGACGGCGGTGCTCATGTTCCCGCCGGCCAATCTCGATGCGGTGCCGGACAAGGAGGCCGAGGACGTCACCGTGGAACTGCTGCTGTTCGAGCGGGCGCTGAATGCAGCCCGCAGCGACATCAGCTCCCTGCGCGACAAACTCGCCAGCTCGCTGGCACCCCAGGAACAGGCTCTGTTCGACGCCTACCTGCACATGCTCGACGACCGGGCCTTGGGCGGCGAAATCTCCGCCCTGATCCGCCAGGGTCAGTGGGCCCAGGGTGCCTTGAAGAACGTGATTGCCGAGCACGTGGCCCACTTCGAACTCATGGAGGACTCCTACCTCCGCGAGCGGGCGGCGGACGTCAAGGAACTCGGCCAGCGGGTGCTCGCCCATCTGCAGGAGGCAGTGCGGCCGAAAAAACACTTCCCGGAAAAGACCATCATCATCGGTGAGGAAATCACGCCGGGCATGCTCGGCGAAGTGCCCGCGGAGCGGCTCGCCGGCATCGTCTCCATGAGGGGGTCGGGCAACTCCCATATCGCCATTCTCGCCCGGGCCATGGGCGTGCCCACGGTCATGGGCGCCGTCGACCTGCCCCTGTCGCAGCTGCAGGGGCGGGAGCTGATCGTCGATGGCTTCTATGGGCAGGTGTATGCCAATCCGACCCGGTCCCTGCGGGAGCAGTACGAGGAGGTCATCGAGGATGAGCGGCAGTTCTTTGCTGGCCTCGGTGAGCTGCGTGACCTGCCCTGTGAGACCACCGACGGCCATCGCATCGCCCTGTGGGTGAACATCGGCCTCTCCGTGGATGTGGAGCGGTCACTGGACCGGGGGGCCGAGGGGGTGGGCCTGTATCGCACCGAGATTCCCTTCATGTCGGCGGACCGCTTTCCCACTGAGGAAGAGCAGCGGGTGATGTACCGGGAGTCCATGGTGGCCTTCAATCCGCGACCGGTGACCATGCGCACCCTGGACATCGGTGGCGACAAGGCCCTGACCTACTTCCCGATCCAGGAGGAGAACCCCTTCCTCGGCTGGCGCGGTATTCGGGTCACCCTGGACCATCCGGAAATCCTGTTGGTGCAGGTGCGGGCCATGATGAAGGCCAGCGCGGGGCTCAAGAGTCACCTGCGCATCATGCTGCCCATGATCACCAACCTCTCGGAGGTGGAGGAGGCGCTGGGGCTGATCCACCGCTCCTACGATGAGTTGCTCGACGAGGGCCACGAGATCCGCAAGCCCGAAGTGGGCGTGATGATCGAAGTTCCGGCGGCGGCCTACCAGTCGCGCCTGATCGCGGAGAAGGTGGACTTCCTGGCCGTCGGCAGCAATGACCTCACCCAGTACATGCTGGCGGTGGACCGCAACAACCCGCGGGTGGCAGACCTCTACCAGGATCTGCACCCGGCGGTGCTCGGAGCCATCCGCTGGGTGGTGGAGTCGGCCCGGGCGGCCGGCAAACCGTCGGGAATCTGTGGGGAACTGGCGGGCAATCCGGCCGCTGCGGTGCTGCTCATGGGCATGGGTTTCGACGTGCTGTCCATGAACTCCACCAATCTGCCGAAGGTGAAGTGGGTGCTGCGCTCCTTCAGCCTGGCCCGTGCCGCGGAACTGGCGACGGAGGCCCTGGGCATGGCTTCCTCGGAGGAAATCCAGACCTTCATGCACGAAGTGCTGGTGGCCAAGGGCCTCGGCCGCGCCATCCGCCCGGATCCACGCGTCGCCGCTTGAGCCTGGGCACGCCGGCCGCGCAAGGGTGTATCAGGCCAGCGACAGTTTCAGGAAGCCCCGACTCCTGAACCCCGCAGGGCAGCGGGTTGCCGGGCGCCCGTGGTCTGGAAGGAGAAGTCCTGGCGGCCGATCCTGTGGCCCTGCGCTTCGAACCCCACCTCGGTGAACCTGATCTCCCCGGAACTCCCGGTAACGACCACGGTGCTGGCGCGGGTGCCGTAGACGGGACCGCGGATGAAGCAGGGTGTGATGCGGCCGGCATGACCCGGATCGAGTCCGGAAGCGGCGATCTCCGCCGGGGTGGGGGCGGTCTCGTCGGCCAGCAGTGCCAACAGCTCCTCCACGTCGGGATGCTGTTCCGCTTCCTCGAAGACGGCCAGGGCGGATTTGCCGCGCCTGACCCGGGGCCAGGCGGTGTCCAGCAGGTGGTTGGAGAGGCCGTAGGTGCCGGGCTCGAGCCGCTGGGGGCGGGGCAGCCGGTTGGAGTAGTACCAGAGTTCCTCGCCGTCGCTGAGCAGCAGGTTGAAGCCCTTGTAGGCCCCGGCGTGACGGGCGATCTCCGAGAGATAGGGTTCCGGGGCCGTGGCCCCGGCCAGGAAGTCGCTGACCAGTGCGCCTCGGGAGCGTGGCGGTAAAGGTTCCACGGGTTCCTCGCTGAAGTTGGTCACCGCGGCGAAGCGCCCTTTGCGCGAGACGCCGAGCCAGCTGCCGCCGGCCTCCAGATCGCGGCCGGCCAGCACCTGCGGCTGGTCTTGCCAGAACGAGGCGGCCGCCGCCGGCCGGCCGTGGAATTCGTCGCGATTGGCGGCGACGATCAGCGGGAACTCTGGATGGACCCGATGGGCTAGCAGGATCAGGCACACGGCGGGCAGACTCGATGGCGGCGCTGGGGAGGCGATTCTAGCATCCAGGACGGCGACCGGGCTCGGCAGCCCACGGGCTGCGCTGTCCATGGGCGAGGCGAAAAACCCACTCCGACGCGTCTCGCGCAGCCAACGGGTGCTAGACTTCGCCGCCATGCGTCCCTATCCCGACATCGACCCGATCGCCTTTTCCCTGGGGCCGATCTCCATCCACTGGTATGGCCTGGCCTACCTGGCGGCCTTTGCCTTCGCCTGGTGGTACGGCGGGCTGCGCTCTGCGCGCCCGGACAGCCCGTTTTCGAAGCAGGACGTGGCGGATCTCATCTTCTACGGTGCCCTCGGCGCGATTCTCGGCGGACGCATCGGCTATGTGCTGTTCTATGGCTTTGAGCGGCTGTTGGCCGACCCGCTCTACCTGTTCGCCTTCCGGGAAGGGGGCATGTCCTTTCACGGCGGGATGATCGGCGTGATCCTGGCCGTGTGGTGGTTCGGTCGCAAGACGGGCAAGGGGCTGTTCGCGGTCACCGACTTCGTCGCTCCCCTGGTGCCCATCGGCCTGGGCTTCGGGCGCCTGGGCAACTTTGCCAATGCCGAGCTGCCTGGGCGGGTGACGGACGTGTCCTGGGCGCTGGTGTATCCCGGCGACGTGGTCGCCCGGCATCCTTCCGCCCTGTATCAGGCCTTCAGCGAAGGGCTCGTCCTCTTTGTCATCATGGTGGTCGTCGCTCACCGACCGCGACCGGCGGGGGTGGTGTCCGGAGCGTTCCTGCTGGCCTATGGCGCGCTGCGGTTCACGACGGAATTCTTCCGGGAACCGGACGCCCACTTGGGATTCGTGGTCCTGGACTGGATGTCCATGGGGCAGGTGCTGTCGTTGCCCATGATCCTCGGCGGGGCCGGACTGCTGGCCTATGCCCTCAAGCGTGGTGGAGGACGGGAGCGTGCGTGAGTATCTGGACCTGCTGCGGGACGTTCGGGAGCAGGGCGTTTACCGGGGCGACCGTACCGGCACCGGCACCTATTCGGTGTTCGGCCGCCAACTGCGATTCGATCTCCGCCACGGCTTCCCGCTGGTCACCACCAAGAAAGTGTTTCTCAAGGGCATCATTCACGAACTGCTGTGGTTCCTGTCCGGCAGCACCAACGTCCGCTATCTGCAAGACCATGGCGTGCACATCTGGGACGAGTGGGCGGATGCGGAGGGTGAGCTCGGCCCGGTGTACGGCTCCCAGTGGCGGTCCTGGCCCACCCCGGACGGCGGGCAGATCGATCAGATCACGGCGGTGCTCGAATCCATCCGCAGCAATCCCAGTTCCCGGCGCCATATCGTCAGCGCCTGGAACCCGGCGGAGGTGGATGCCATGGCGCTGCCGCCCTGCCACAGTCTGTTTCAGTTCTACGTGGCGGAGGGCCGGCTGTCCTGTCAGCTTTATCAGCGCAGCGCCGACCTCTTCCTCGGCGTGCCCTTCAACATCGCCAGCTACGCCCTGCTGGTACTGATGGTGGCCCAGGTCACGGGACTCGAACCCGGAGACTTCGTCCACACCTTCGGTGATGCGCATCTCTATGCCAATCACGTGGAGCAGGCCGACCTGCAGCTCAGTCGCGAACCCTACCCCCTGCCGACCATGCACCTGAATCCGGACGTGAAGGATCTGTTCGCGTTCCGCTACGAGGACTTTCGCCTCGATGGCTATCAGAGTCATCCGGCGATCAAGGCGGCGATTGCGGTGTGATGCCGACTCGACGACTCATGCCGGCAAGGCGAAGGCAGCCGCAACCATGACTGAAGAGGAAAGGTCGATCCGTGTGGCGCTGATCTGGGCCATGGGCGAGAACCGGGTCATCGGCCGGGGCAATACGCTGCCCTGGCGGCTGCCCGGTGAGATGCAGTACTTTCGGGCCATTACCCTGGGCAAGCCGGTGATCATGGGCCGGGTGACCTTCGATTCCCTGGCCAAGCCCCTGCCCGGCCGCACCAACATCGTCGTCAGCCGCAGCGCCGAAGTGGACCATCCGCGGGTGAAGATGGCGCGTTCGCTGGAAGAGGCGCTGCGCATCGGGCGGGCCCAGGCGGAAGTGGACGGCCAGGAAGAAGTCATGGTGATGGGGGGGGCTGAACTCTATGCTGCGGCGCTGCCGCTGGCGGACCGCCTCTACCTGACGCTGGTCCACGCCGAGCCGGAGGGAGACACCTTCTTCCCCGATTGCGATGGATCGGATTGGCAGGAACTGCGCCGTCTGCGGATCCCCGCCGACGCGGACAACGTCTATGACTTCAGCCTCATCCTCATGGAACGAAAGTGATCGCAGGACTTGCGATTTCGTTAGGAATCTGTCTTAAGGCGTGCTAGGCTGAAATCCGATTCATAGTGGTCCGGGCCTCCGGATCCCCGCCGGGAACCGCATCAACCCCCCTCCGTGAGTCGCTTCAACCATCGGGTCGTACAGGCGCGGTGATTTTCCACGTCAGCAACAGCTGACGATTTTTTGTGAGATTGAGATACAACATGGCAGACCAGATCGAAGGCATCGTCAAGTGGTTCAACGACGAGAAAGGGTTCGGCTTCATCCAGCGTGAAGGCGACAAGGACGTTTTCGTCCATCACTCCGCCATCAATGGCACGGGCCGC
>JAFIFJ010000035.1 GCA_020832085.1 Gammaproteobacteria bacterium
GGCCCAGGCCTATCTCGAATTTCTCTACACGGACGTCGCCCAGAATCTGATCGGCCGCTACTACTACCGGCCCGCCAACCAGGAGATCGCGGCGCAGTACGCCCATCAGTTCCCGCCGCTTTCGCTGTTCACCATCACCGACGTGTTCGGCGGTTGGGCCAAGGCCAACGCAGCGCACTTCGCCGACGGCGCCAGCTTCGACCAGATCTACCAGCCAGGTCGGCGCTGATGCTCGAACTCAATGCCAGCAATCAGTTCGCAGGCAAGGTCATCGGCATTCGCAGCGGTGACGTGGTCTCCGAAGTGGAGTTGCAAACGGCGGCGGGGGTCATCTCCGCCGTCGTCACCACCGCCTCGCTCGAAAGACTGAAGCTGCACATCGGCGACGACGCCGTCGCCGTGTTCAAGGCCACCGACGTCCTCGTCGGCAAGCTCTGAGGACGTTGCAGGCGCTCAAGGCAGCACAACAGCGCAGCATCCCACTGCGCAACATCTCTCATCTGACTGCCACGGATTTTCGTCATCATGTCTACCGCCGTGCTTCCCACCCGCGCTCCCTGGGGGATACTGCCCCGCCGACGCCAGCGCAGCGCCCTGCCCGGCTTCGGCCTGACCCTCGGCTTCACCTTGAGCTACCTCGGCTTCATCGTCCTGTTGCCGATCATTGCGCTGTTCATCAAGGCCATGGAGTTGTCGCTGAGTGAAATCTGGGACATTGCTACCGAACCGCGCGCCATGGCCAGCTACCGCCTGAGCTTCGGCGGTTCCTTCATCGCCGCTTCCATCAACATGGTGTTCGGGCTGATCGTGGCCTGGGTGCTGGTTCGCTACCAGTTTCCCGGCAAGAAGCTGATCGACGCTCTGGTGGACCTGCCCTTTGCACTACCCACCGCCGTGGCCGGCATCGCGCTGACGGGCCTTTACGCCTCGACCGGTTGGATCGGCCAGTACTTCGAGCCCTTCGGCATTCGCATCGCCTACACCCAGATCGGAGTGATCATCGCTCTGACTTTCATCGGCCTGCCCTTCGTGGTGCGTATCGTGCAGCCGGTGCTGCAGGACCTCGAAGCCGAGGTGGAGGAAGCCGCCGCCAGTCTCGGCGCATCGCGCTGGCAGACCTTCGCCCGCGTGCTGTTCCCGGCCCTGCTGCCGGCGCTGCTGACCGGATTCGCGCTGGCCTTCGCCCGCGCCGTGGGGGAATTCGGTTCGGTGATCTTCATTGCCGGCAACATTCCCTTCGACACCGAGATCACACCGCTGCTGATCTTCATCAAGCTCGAGCAGTACGACTTCACCGGCGCCGCCGCGCTCGGCGCGGTCATGCTGGTTGCTGCGTTCGTTCTCCTGCTGGTGATCAACATGCTGCAGGCCTGGGCCAGCACCCGGTCGCGGAGGGCCTGACGTGGCGGCCGCCCAGAAAAATCTGGCTTTGCGGGAACCGGTTTGGGTGCAGTGGCTGCTGACCACCGTCGCGCTGGCCTTCCTGGTGCTGTTCCTGGTGATCCCGCTGATCACCGTATTTTACGAGGCTTTCCGGCAGGGTCTTGGCGTCTATTGGGCAGCGATCACCGAGCCTGACGCCCAATCGGCCATTCGCCTGACCCTGCTCACGGTGGCAATCGCGGTGCCGATCAACACGCTGTTCGGCATCGCAGCAGCCTGGGCCATCACCAAGCATCGCTTCCGCGGCAAGCAGTTCCTGACCACGCTGATCGATCTGCCCTTCGCCGTGTCGCCGATCGTTGCCGGACTCATCTACCTGCTGCTCTACGGCGCCCAGGGCTGGTGGGGCGGCTGGCTGATCGAGAACGACCTGCGCGTCGTCTTTGCCGTGCCGGGTATCGTGCTGGTGATCATGTTCGGCACCCTGCCCTTCGTCGCCCGTGAGCTGATTCCGCACATGCAGGAGCAAGGCACCGACTTCGAGGAGGCGGCGGTGAGCCTCGGTGCCAGCGGCCTGCAGACCTTCTTCAAGGTCACGCTGCCGGCCATCAAGTGGTCGCTGCTCTACGGCATCATCCTGTGCAACGCCCGCGCCATGGGCGAGTTCGGCGCGGTCACCGTGGTGTCCGGCAACATTCGCGGTGAGACCAACACCATGCCGCTGCATGTGGAAGTGCTCTACAACGAGTATCAGCTCGCTGCCGCCTTCGCCGTGGCCTCGCTGCTGGCAGGCCTCGCCCTGGTCACCATCGTCCTCAAGACGTTGATCGAGTGGAAAACCGAGCGCGACCGGCGCCTCGACGAAATCAGTTTTCAGGCCCACTACGAAGCCAGCCTTCAGGCACAAAAACAGGACCCGCGCCCATGAGCATTGCCGTCCGCAACGTCAAAAAGACCTTCGGTAGCTTTCACGCCCTCGATGATCTTTCGCTGGATATTGACTCCGGCGAGCTGGTGGCCCTGCTCGGCCCTTCAGGCTGCGGCAAGACCACCTTGTTGCGCATCATCGCGGGCCTCGAGCAGGCCGACAGTGGGCAGGTGCTGTTCGAGGGCGAGGATGCCACCGACATCCACGTGCGCAAACGGCAGGTGGGTTTCGTGTTTCAGCACTACGCCCTGTTCCGCCACATGACCGTGTTCGAGAACGTCGCATTCGGGCTCAAGGTGCGGCCCAGAGCCGTGCGGCCATCCAAGGCGGAAATCGCCGAGCGCGTGCATGAGCTGCTGAATCTCGTGCAGCTCGACTGGCTCGCCGACCGCATGCCGAACCAGCTCTCCGGCGGCCAGCGGCAACGCATCGCCTTGGCGCGGGCCCTCGCCGTCGAACCGAAAGTGCTGCTGCTCGACGAGCCCTTCGGCGCGCTGGACGCCAAAGTGCGCATGGAGCTGCGCCGCTGGCTGCGACGCCTGCACGATGAACTGCACGTGACCTCCGTCTTCGTCACCCATGATCAGGAGGAGGCCATGGAAGTATCCGATCGGGTGGTGGTGATGAATCGCGGCAGGATCGAGCAGCTCGGGGCACCCGCAGAAATCTACGACCATCCTGCGAACCCCTTCGTTTACGAATTCATTGGCCAGGTCAACAAACTCGCGGGCCGCATCAGCAACGGCGCCGTCGAGTTCGGCGGCATCCGCGCGAACTTGGGCATTCCCGATCTCGCGGACGCAGAGAGCGTGATCACCTACGTCCGGCCTCACGAGATCGACGTCCGCCCGGGGCAAGAGGCCGCAGAAGGGTGGCTTCCCGCCACGGTGGAGACTTCGAGCGTGGCCGGTCCGACCCTGCGTCTGGACACCCGACTCACTGCGACCGGCGAGGAAGTTCACGTCGAGATTCGGCGCGGCCATGCCGAGCACGACAGTCTGCGGCAAGGCGATGTGGTGCAGCTCAAGCCTCTGAATCCGCGTGTTTTCGCGCCGCCTTCAGCGGCCTGAGGACGCGCTCAGCGCCACAGCAGCGATTACAGCAGGGGTTGCAGCAGGAAGACCAGAGCGATACCGAGCAGCATGGCTTCCACGAGCCGCTCGAAAGCCCTTCCCGAAAGCCGCACCGATGAAGGCGGAACGATGACGGGGACACCCCGGCGCCAGACCCGCCACCAAACCGTCGCAATACCACGCCGACAACAGTTCGAGCATCAGCTCGACGTTTCGTGAATGGCGCTGCGTACCTGCGCCTCGACGAGTTCAGCGCTGCAGAGTTCCAGGAAGCGATAGGCATAGCCGCGCTGATAACGCCGACTGCGCAGCGCAATGCGGGTGAGATTTTCAGGGAAGAGATGATCCACTTCGATGCGCTCGAGCGGCGCATCGCGTTCGGGGATGTAGGCCATGGAGGCGATGATCCCGACCCCGAGCCCGAGTTCCACGTAGGTCTTGATCACGTCCGCATCGAGTGCGGCCAGCACCAGCTGCATATCGAGGTCGGCGGCGGCAAAAGCCGCGTCGATGTGAGCACGGCCAGTGAAGCCTTCGTGATAGGTGACCAGCGGCCAGGCGGCGATGTCCGCCAGCGTGAGCTTCCCGATGTCGAGCAAAGGATGTCCCGGCGGGACGATCAGGGCATGGTGCCAGCTGTAGTAGGGAAACGAGACCAGTTCCGGCTCTGTCGCCAGACTCTCGGTGGCAATGCCGATGTCGGCTTCGCCAGACAACAGCCTGGCGACGATTTCATCAGGGCTGCCCTGCTGCAGGACCAGTCGCACTTTCGGGTACCGCTGCTTGAAGCGGGTGACCACGGACGGCAGGGCATAGCGGGCCTGAGTATGGGTGGTCGCCACCACCAGCTCGCCGGCGTCCTGATCGTCGAACTCACGACCGACGGCCTTGATTCCCGCGGCGTCGAGCAGCATGCGCTCGACGAGACGGGCCACTTCGACGCCGGGTTCCGTGAGGCCGAGCAGACGCTTGCCGCGACGAACGAACAGTTCGACCCCAATTTCATCCTCGAGATCGCGGATGTGCCGACTGACGCCGGACTGGGAGGTGAACAGCGTGTTGGCCACTTCGGTGAGATTGAACTGACAGCGCACCGTCTCGCGGATGATGCGCAATTGCTGAAAGTTCACGCTGCTGCCTCAGACGCCTCAGGGCAGGCGATTCTGAGGCGCCACCAGCGGATAAAGAAGGAATAAAAACAGCAATACTTATAGCCAGATTGAGAAAGCCGCCGCCCCAGTGCCGGCCGCGGCCTCGCCGGTGAGCTGTCGTTCCCCCGAGACTACGACCTGCAGTGGGAGATCATCCCCAGCGGGGATCGATGGGACAGACCGCCGGCATGGCAGCCTCGACGATCTCGGCAGCCTCCAGACAGACATCCTCGCGCCAGCGATCCGCATAGATCTGCACGCCCCGCGGCATGCCGCCATCGATGCCGCAGGGCACGCAGACCGATCGAATGCCCAGCAGATTGCCGGGGGTGATGAATCGCAGCGTACTGGTCAAAAGCGCCATGCCCGTCTCAGGATCGAGATCCGCGTCGTGGGCGAAGGGCAGTCCGGTCCAGGTCGGCCCGACGATGACGGGATGCTGCGCAAAGTAAGCCGACCAGAGCCTGGACAGCCGAGAGCGTTCCGCATTCACCAGCGCTCCTTGTACGGCGTCAGGATCGAAGCGCTCGAACAGCTGCCGCAGGCCCACCGTCAGTTCCAGACTGATCACCTGCTCCATCAGCGGCATGTTGACGATGAGATCCTGAGCCAGCGTTCGGCCCCAGATCTCGTTGATGGTCTCAATTTCCGGCGGTACATCCTCGCCGACCTCCCAGCCGGCGGCAGCCAGCGCCTTGCCGGCATCGCGGATCGCCGCCACGGTTGCCGGCTCGATGGGGCCATTGGGAAGTTCCGTGACCAGCACCGCCCTCCGGGCCACCGGGCGGCCGGTGAGCGGCGCATCGACGGAGACCGGATCACGGATGTCGCGGCCGGCCAGGATCGACAGCGCCAGCCGGAGATCGGCCACCGAACGGGCCATGGGGCCTTCCACCAGCATGGCCTGGACCGCCATGCCGCCATCCTGGGGCGGCATGGACATGTAGTGGGGAATGCGACCGGCGCTGGGCTTGAGCGACGCGATGCCGTTGCAATAGGCGGGATTGCGCAGCGAACCGCCGATGTCGTTGCCGAGCCCGATGCAGGACATCCCGGTGGCCAGCGCCGCGCCCTCACCGCCGCTGGAGCCCCCTGCAACGCGGTTCTTGTCCCAGGGATTGAAGGTCCGACCATGCAGCGGATTGACCGTACTGATGCGCAGCCCGAATTCCGGCAGGTTGGTCCGGGCCAGGGCAATGGCACCGGCAGCCTTCATGCGTTCCACCACCGGTGCATCGACGCTGGACACCGCTTCCGCCAGCGCCGGAACGCCCTGGGTCGTCGCTGTCCCGGCCAGATCGATGTTCTCTTTGATCGTGAAGGGAACGCCATGCAGCGGACCCACAGGCTCGCTGCGATCGGCGGCATCGGCCGCTGCCAGGGCCGATTCCGCCAGCACTCGCGTCACGGCATTGATGGTGCCGTTGACGGCTTCGATGCGGTCCAGATGCGCTGCCACCACCTCACGGCTGCTGACCTCCTTCGAGCGGATCAGCCCTGCCAACTCTGAAGCACTGCGGCGCCAAAGCGCATGGTCATTGGAGTTCATGCCCGTTCTCCCCTCACATGTGATTTCTGGATGTCCCGTCTTTTTGTGGATGTCCTGTTTTAGAACTGTTGGGCGGCGAGGGCCATGATGGATGCGCTGCCGCTCGAGATGCGCTGTTCGAGGGTCGCTGACAGGGGCAGCAGGCGGGCGTGGAAGAAGTTTCCCGTGGCCACTTTGCCCTGCAGAAAATCGACGTCGGCGCCATCCTCTTCGAGGCCGGCTTCGGCCACGTTGACCATCCATGCCCAGAGCCAGCCGTAGGCCAGCAAGCCGGTGAGTTCCAGATAGTCACAGGCCGCACTGCCGGCCAGGGCCGGGTCTTCGGCGCTGTGCTCGACGATGAACGCCGTGCTGCGCCGGAAGGCTTCGAGCGCCGCTTCGAGTCCGGGACGCAAACGCTCGGGGCAGTGACCATCGGCGAGGAATGCCGCGACCCGGTCCGCGAACAGCCCTGCCATGCGGCCACCGTCGCGGGCGGTCTTGCGGTCGGTGAGATCCATGGCCTGAATGCCGTTGGTGCCCTCGTAGATCTGCGCGATGCGCACGTCCCGCACGAACTGTTCGAGTCCCCATTCGCCAACGTAGCCGTGCCCCCCGAGCACCTGCTGGGCCAGCACCGTGCCCTCGAAGCCGCGATCAGTGAAGTAGGCCTTGGCCACCGGCGTCAGCAGCGCGACCAGATCGGCGGCGTCACGCGCCGCGACTTCGTCGTCAGAGAACTTGGCGATGTCCAACTGCAGGCCGACGAAGGCGGCGAAGGCGCGGCCGCCTTCGTTGTAGGCCTTCTGGGTCAGCAGCAGGCGCCGGACGTCCGGATGCACCAGCAGGTTGTCGGCGGCAGCGTTCTCACGCCGATCCTCGGCACGGGGCGCCCGACCCTGCAAGCGGTCCCGGGCATAGGCCAGGGCATTCTGGTAGGCGATCTCGCCGGCGCCGAGCCCCTGCAGGCCGATGGACAGCCGCTCGTAGTTCATCATGGTGAACATGCAGGCCAAGCCCCGGTTCGGCTCACCGATGAGGTAACCACGGGCGCCGTCGAAGTTCAGCACGCAGGTGGCGCTGCCGCGAATGCCCATCTTGTGCTCGATGGCGCCGGCAGCGACCGCATTGCGCTGGCCATCGTCGAGCACTTTGGGTACCAGGAACAGGGAGATGCCGCGGGAGCCTTCCGGCGCATCGGGCAGCCGCGCGAGCACCAGGTGGACGATGTTGTCGGTGAGGTCGTGCTCGCCCCCGGTGATGAAGATCTTGGTGCCGGTGAGGCTGTACTCATCACCTTCCAACGGCTCTGCACGGGTGCGAAGCAGGCCCAGATCGGAGCCCGCTTGGGGCTCCGTCAGACACATGGTTCCGGTGGTGCTGCCAGCGTAGATCTCGGGCAGCCAGCGCTGCTTCATGGCCTCGGAGCCGTGACTGGAGATCAGCAGGGCTGCACCCGCCGACAGCGCCGAGTACAGATACAGCGAGGTGTTGGCTGCAAAGAACATCTCCTCCACCGCCACCGTGAGCATCTTCGGCATGCCCTGACCGCCGTAGGCAGGCTCACCGCCGAGACCGGTCCACCCACCCTCGGCGTAACTACGATAGGCCTGGGCGAAGCCCCGCGGGGTGCTGACCGCTCCGTCATCGAAGCGGCAGCCCTCGGCATCACCGCTGGCATTCAGGGGCAGAAACGCCGACTCCGCCAGGGTGCCGCCGGCATCGACGATGGCTTCCGCCAGGGCCCGGTCCACCTCCCGGGTGGCCGCCATGGCCCGCCAATGGGCCTCGGCGTCAAGAACATCGAACAGCACGAAGGAGAGGTCGCGCCTCGGTGCGGTATAGCCAGGCATAAGGGCTCCAGATCAGGCTAACGGGTGAACGCCTCCGCCGGCATGCTGAGCAGGGCATCGGAACCGTCGCGGATGGTGGCGGCCAGCAATGCACTGCGCGGCAGGAGACGCCGGAAGAAGAAGTCACCCGTCTGCAGTTTGCCTGTGTAGAACGCATCCGCCGCCTGCGTCGACTGGCGGGCCGCGGCCATCATGCGCAGCCAGCACCATGCCAGCAGGACGTATCCCGAATACATGAGGAAATCCACCGCGCCAGCGCCGACCTCGTCCGGATTCTCCATGCCCCGGCGACCGAGATCGGTGGCCAGTTCTCCCCACTCCGCCGCCAGCCTGGAAACCTCGGCAACATAGCGTGCCAGGGCTTCATCACCGCGGTGCTCGGCGCAGGTCGCTTCGATCTCTGCGATCAGGGCCGTCAGTGCGGCGCCGCCATCGAACAGCACCTTGCGGCCGATGAGATCCAGGGCCTGGATCTGCGTGGTGCCCTCGTAGATCAGCGTGATGCGGGTATCGCGGACGTACTGTTCGACGCCGTGTTCGCGGATGAAGCCGTGGCCGCCGAAGATCTGTACCGCGTGATTGGTGCACTCCATGGCCATTTCGGTGAGGAAGCCTTTGACGATGGGGGTGAGCAGGTCGATCTGCTTCTGACCCAGGGCTCTCGCCTCCGGATCCGCTCCGTTGCGGGCCAGATCCTGCTGCATCCCGGCATGGTAGGCCAGTGCCCGGCAGCCCTCGGTGAGTGCCTTCTGGGTCAGCAGCATGCGCCGCACATCCGGGTGCACGATGATCGGATCGGCCGGGCGATCCGGCGCCACCGGACCCGACAGCGCCCGCATCTGCTCCCGCTCCAGGGCGTAGGCGGTGCTGGCCTGATAGGCCGCCTCCGCCTGCCCGAGACCCTGCAGCCCCACCACCAGACGCGCCGCATTCATCATGGTGAACATGCAGCGCATGCCCTTGTTTTCCTCACCCACCAGCCATCCCTGAGCGTCATCGAAGTTCAGCACGCAGGTGGCATTGCCGTGAATGCCCATCTTCTCTTCGAGGCTGGCACAGCTAACGCCGTTGCGCTCACCGATACCGCCACCCTCAGGCAGATACTTGGGCACGATGAACATGGAAATGCCCTTGGTGCCTGCCGGCGCGTCCGGCAGCCGGGCGAGCACCAGGTGGACGATGTTCTCGGCCAGATCATGCTCCCCCGCCGAGATGAAGATCTTGGTGCCGTTGATGGCGTAGCTGCCATCGGCGCGCAGTTCGGCACGGGTGCGGACCAGACCCACATCGGAGCCGCAGTGGGGTTCCGTCAGACACATGGTCCCGGTCCAGGCGCCGGAGTGCAGCTGGCGCAGGTAGACGTCCTTCTGCTCGTCGGTGCCGTGGACCTCCAGGGCGTTCATGGCGCCGTGGGACAGGGCCGGATACATGGCCCAGGCCAGATTGGTGGTCATGGTCAGCTCTTCCACCAGCATGCCCACGCTGGCCGGCAGGCCCTGACCGCCCCACTCGGGCGCGCCCGTGATGGCCGTCCAGCCCCCCGCCACGAACTCCGCATAGGCTTGCTTGAAGCCGCGGGGGGTGCTGACCACTCCGTTTTCCAGCCGACAGCCTTCGAGGTCCCCGCTGAGGTTGAGCGGGAACAGTTCCTGCTCCGTGAAGCGGGCCACTTCTTCGAGTACCCCGTCGAGCAGCGTCCGGTCCACCGTCTCGACACCAGTCAAGCGCGGGTAGTGAGACGCGAAGTCATAGACCTCATCGAGCAGAAAGCGCATGTCGCGCAGCGGCGTGCGATAGGCTGGCATGGGGCCTCGACCTCCTTGCTGACAGGACTCGGGCCATGACGCCCGGGTAGGGAAGAACTGAAGGACCCAATCATAGCATCGGCGCGCCGCCACAGACCTTTTCAGCTTTTTCTCACACCGTCTTCGGTCAACGTCCCACGCCACGCTCCGCGCCCGCAGCGCATGCTCACTGCATGTCGACGACGCTGCCATCCCTGCTCAGCCGCCTGACCTGGCTGCTCGCCCCCGGACGCTGTGTGCTGTGTGGTCTCGCCAGCCACCGGCAACGGGATCTCTGTGACGTCTGCGAAGCTGATCTGCCCGCTCTGCTGGACCCCTGCCCGCGCTGCGCCCTGCCCCTTGCCAGCGGCGTCAGCGGACTCTGTGGCCCCTGCCTGCTGCGGCCGCCTCGGTATCTTTCCCTGACGGCGGCCTGCAGCTATCAGGACCCTGCAGATCTGCTGGTGCAGGCGCTGAAGTTTCGCCGTCTGCGCCCGGCGGCCAGGGTCATGGCGGAGGTGATGTACGAACGCCTGCCGGCGACTTCGCTGCCCCGGGAGGCCTGGCTCCTGCCGGTGCCTCTGCACCCCTGGCGGCAATGGCAGCGAGGCTTCAATCAGAGTGTCCTGATCGCCCAGGAACTGGCCCGTCTGGGTGGCTGGCGCATGCTCTCGCGGGCGGTGCGGCGGCGCCGTGCCACCCGCCCCCAGTCCGGTCTCAACCGCGCCGGGCGGCGGCGCAATCTGGCCAATGCCTTCGAGGCAAGGCCCGGACGGGTTCCTGAGCAGGTCATCATCGTCGACGACGTGGTGACCACCGGAACCACCCTGGACGCCCTGACCCGTACGCTGCTGCGCGCCGGCGCCCGTGAGGTTCACGCCTGGGCCTTCGCGCGGACGCCACCGTGATGAATGTCCTGCTGTGGAACAGAAGCAGACTTGATCGAGGGCGCTGTTGTGGGCGCATTTCGACAGGATCGAAGTGCGCCGCGAAGCGGGGCGCGCCAGGGATGGCGCGCAACAGGGGAAGGAGCGCAGCCTGTGAGGCTCAGTGTAATCCCCGAAGGCGGCGCGGCCGCCTGCAAGCCCCCGGCCTGCAGGCAGTGTTCTCAGCACGGCAGACCTTCGTTCACTGCGCTGCGCTTCGTGAGCCCCCACAGGGCATGCCGCATGCTCGAATCGCGCCGCACTGCAGCAACGGTGAAGGCTTCATCCGGGAAACTTCCATTGACCCCGCCGGACGCCTCACTGATGATCGCGCTCCAGCAGCGACATGCGAGCCGCAGTCATGGCGGAACTCGACGACGACAGCATCCCCTTCGCGGGACTCGACCCGGACCGGGTCATCCATGCGGTCGAAGCCACCGGATGCCGCAGCGACGCCCGAGTGCTGGCCCTGAACAGCTACGAGAACCGGGTCTATCAGGTCGGCATCGAGGATGCCGAACCCATCGTGGTGAAGTTCTATCGTCCCGGGCGCTGGACCGACGCCCAGATCCTCGAAGAACACCGCTTCAACCGCCAGCTCGCGGAGCTGGAGATTCCTGCCGTACCGCCCTTGGAGGACGACAGCGGCGTCACGCTGCACGACGACGGCCAGTTCCGCTACGCCATCTATCCCCGCCGCGGAGGACGGGCCCCGGACACCGAGGACCTCGACGCGCTGGCGGTGCTCGGCCGCTACCTCGCCCGCATCCACCGGGTCGGTGACCTGGAGCCCTTCCAGGCGCGGCCGGCATTCAGCGTTCAGGAGTTCGGCCACGACAGTCGGGAATTCCTGCTCGGCTCAGGCTTCGTACCCGAGGATCTGCGTCCGGCCTACGAGACGCTGACTGCGGATCTGCTCAAGCGCATCGAGCGCGACTTTCCGCCGCTGCCCAGCTTCCACAGCCTGCGCCTGCATGGGGATTGCCATATGGGCAACGTGCTGTGGCGGGACGAGATCCCCCACTTCGTCGATTTCGACGATGCCCGCAGCGGGCCGGCCATCCAGGATCTCTGGATGCTGCTGTCCGGCGAGCGGCACGAGCGCACGGCCCAGCTCTCCGAGGTGCTCGATGGCTATGCCCAGTTCGCCGACTTCGACAACCGCGAACTGGTGCTGATCGAACCGCTGCGGACGCTGCGGATCATGCACCATGCGGCCTGGATCGGGCGTCGCTGGGGTGATCCGGCCTTTCCCCGGGCGTTTCCCTTCTTCGCCGATCAGCGCTTCTTTTCAGAGCACATCCTCAGCCTGCGCGAGCAGATGGCCGCCCTGGACGAACCCGCCCTGGAAGTCTTCTGACGGCCCTGACCCGGGAGACTTCGGTCCTGAGAAGCCTTCAATCGCGGCTGGGGATGCTGCCGTCGAAGCGATAGCCGGCATTGTGGACCGTGGTCAGGCTGCGCTGCACGCCACAGCTGTCGCAGTGGAGCTTGCCGCGCAGGCGCGCGATCAGGGCATCCACCCGGCGGCTTGCCGGATCCCAGGGCTCGTCGTAGATGGCGCGGGACAGCTCGTCCCGGCTGACCACCCGCCCGTTGCGCTCGAGCAGCATGGTCAGGGTCTGATCCTCGCGCATGGACAGTCGATCCTCCCGCCCCTCCCTGACGCAAAAAAGGGTGCGACCTTCGGCCCGCTCCAGACACACCGATGCGCCACGCACGCTCCCGCGCCGGACCCCACCGAGTCGCGCCAGCACCCGGATGGCCAGCTCCCTGTCATCGAAAGGCTTGAAAACCACGTCCACGGCGCCCAGGGCCAGGGCCCGCTGCAACAGCTCCGGATCCCGGGTGCCCGTGATGACGACCACCAGCATGTCTGCGGCCAGATCCGCCACCAGATCGAGGCCATTGGAGTCCTCGAGGCCCACGTCCACAACCGCGGCCACTGGCTTCACGGCCCGCAGGATGCCGCGCGCGTCCACCATGCCCGCTGCCGTGAGAACGTCCGCCCCCTCCGCTTCGAAACGACGATTCAGCAGCGCCCGCAGCTTGAGATCGTCCTCGACCACGAGAACCGTCGGAGCGTGAGCCATGGCTTGCCTCTGAGTTCGAGCAGCGACTGTGACGAGGATGGCCTGCAGCATACGGCATTCGTTACATATGCAACAGAATCCTGCTTTCGAGAGCTTGCGTAACGCCGCGTACATGCCCGCCTTGTTCCTTGCCGCCGGAGCGTCACTATGCAGACCTGAAAAGGACCTCCGAAGCAGGGCGACGCCATGATGAATACCTCGAGCCTGCCCGAGAACGCCAAGAAGGCAGTGATCATCGACGACTTCGTCGAGATGGCGGAGTTTCTGCGCGATCTCTGCGCAGCCTCGGGCTACGTCGCCAAGCTCTATGAACGCACCGCGGACGTGGATCCCGCGGTCTTCCTCAACGCCGACGTCCTGTTCCTCGATCTGAGCCTTCCGGAGACCGATGGCGTGCAGTTCATGCGTCAGCTCGGCGGACTGCGCTGCCAGACTCCCATCATCCTCATCAGCGGCCACGCCAGCTGCATCCTCTCGGCAGCAGTCAGCGCTGGCCGCGAGTCCGGCCTCAACGTCATCGGCGGGCTCCGAAAGCCGTTCTCCATCGCCGACTACGATGCACTCATGACCACGCTCGAATCCGCTGCCGACCAGGCCGCATCCCCTCTGGTCACGCCCGAAATGATGCAGGAAGCGCTGGACAACAATCGCATCGAGCCCTACTTCCAGCCCAAGATCGATCTCAGACGGCTCGAAGTCTGCGGTTTCGAGGCCCTCGCTCGGCTGCGTCTCCCGGATGGACGCATCGTGCTGCCCGATCAGTTCATCCCCACCGCGAGCGAATGCGGACTCGGCAACGCCCTCACCGACCGGATGCTGATCCTGAGCCTGGATGCCTGGCGCGACTGGGCCGCCCGGGGCAGCGACTGGTCCCTGGCCGTGAACATTCCGATATCCCGACTGGCCGACGTGCAGTTCCCGGATCGTCTGGAGGAACTCGCTGACCTCTGGGGCATCGATCGTCGCCAGCTCATCCTCGAAATCACCGAGACCGAGCTGCTCGACCACCATCCGACGGCCATGGACACCCTGGCCCGCCTCGGCATGAAGCGCTTCTCCCTGGCCGTGGACGACTTTGGCACCGGATTCTCCAGCCTGATGCAGCTCAAGCGGCTGCCCTGTGTGGAACTGAAAATCGATCGCAGTTTCGTCAGCGACATGCACCGCGACCGGCACTCGGAGGTCATCGTCAGGAAGTCCATCGAGATCGGCCACGAACTCGGATTGATCGTCACCGCCGAGGGCATCGAGTCCCAGGACGACGTGGATGCCCTGCGGGCCATGGGCTGCGACCAGGGTCAGGGCTACTTCATCAGCCGCCCCGAGTCCCGGCAGCAGATCGCCACGTCCTACATCGACGGTTTCGCGGCCTGATGGCCGCATGCGGCTGAAGCGGCCATCGCAGACCGTCGCGCAAAGCGACTCGGGAGGGGATCAGGTTCGCGTAAGGTGATTGGCCACCGGCGTGGCGTACTGCAGCAGCAGGAAATCCCGCTCCGCTTCCGGCAGCGCGGCCAGGCGGGCATCGAACCGTTCGAGGGTTTCGCCTGAGAGCCGCCCCACCGCGGCTTCCAGGGGCGCTGGCACTGCTCCACCCCGCCGCCGCCAAGCTTCCAGATGGGTGGGAAACAACCGGAAGCCGCGCTGGATCTCGCCATCCAACCACGCCGCCACGGCGTTGGCATCCTCCGGCGGTTCCTTAAGTTCAGGCCCGCAGTGCACGTGCACCCGGCCTTTGGCACCCGTGATTCCCGTGACGATGCTCTGAATGTCCTCGTTCGGCGGCTTCTCGTAGCTGCCGGTTTCGGCCTTCACCCGCAGTTCGTGAGCCTTCATGGCATCACAGGGATCGAGCTCATAGGAAATGGCTACCGGCACGATGTGCAGGTCAGCGATCACCTCGGCAAAGTCACGCCCGCTCTTGCGCTGGCTCAGATGAAACATCTTGATCATCGCCGGATCGGTCCGATCATCCCCGTCCTTGGCCCGACCCTCGCGCTGAGCGATCCAGACCGAATGCCCACCTGATATGGAGTGATGCAGGAAGCGGGAGGTGAGGGTGTAGGCCGCGAGCTGCTCACGCACACCCTTGACCGAACGCTTGACCACGAAGCTCTTGTTCAGGCGCATGAGGTCCGTGGCGTAAGGTCTCTTCAGCAGATTGTCACCGATGGCAATGCGGGACGTGCTGTGGCCCTCGGCGTGCAGGGCATAGTTGAGGAAGCCCGAATCCATGGCGATGTCCCGGTGGTTCGAGACGAACAGATAGGCGCGATCGCGATCGAGTTCATCGATGCCGCTCCAGCTCAGGCCATCGGTGGTCTCGGCGATCATCCGGTCGAACCAGCTTTCCAGCGAAAACTGGAAGTCGTCCACGGTATTGAAATCGGCCACCTTGCGCGCCAGCACCCTGGCGGTCAGCGCGCGCAGCAGGCCCGGGGCGATACGGGCCAGGCGCGGAAACCGATACACCACCACGGCATGGAGGAACTCCTCGTCCGCCAGCAGTCGCGCCAGTACGGGACGCACTTCCTCGTCCCGATAGGGGCGGATCTCCGCGAACTCGTCATCGCTCATCGTCAACCTCATCCCCACGCCACCCGGACACCACCGGGGCGCGATTGTAGAGCCTGCGGCACGCCTGCACACATACCCGACTTTGCGCTATGTTGCGTTTTGAGCGGGACAGTCACTTTCCCCAACGGATGTTCGCAGCGGTAGGTGGTCTTCCGGGGGCACTCAGGAGGGACAGGATGTCACGGCAACTGGGGACTCGCCCTTACGACCGCGGCCTGATGGATCTCGGCGGCGGCAGCTGGGCCTGGCTGCAACCGGATGGCAGCTGGGGCTGGTCGAACGCGGGGCTGATCACCGATGGTGAGGCCAACCTGCTCATCGACACCCTGTTCGACCTCGACCTCACCGGAGAAATGCTCGCTGCCATGCGCGCGTCCATCCCGTCGGCGCGGCGCATCGAACGCCTGGTCAATACCCACGCCAACGGCGACCACTGCAACGGCAATGAACTGGTGACCGGTGCCGAGATCATCGCCTCTGCCGCCTGCGCTGAGGAAATGGCTCACGAGAACCCGGCCGCCATGGCGGCCATGAAGCGGCAGGCGGCAGAACTCGGCGATCTCGGCGAGTTCTTCCTGCACTGCTTCGGGGCCTTCAACTTCGAGGGCATCACCCAGACGCCGCCCACCCGCACCTTCGAAGGCCGCTTCGAGCTCGAAGTCGGCAGCAAGACCGTGCAGCTGATCCAAGTCGGCCCCGCCCACACCCGGGGCGACACCCTGGTGCACGTCCCGGCCGACCGGGTGGTCTACAGCGGCGACATCCTCTTCATCGAAGGTCACCCGATCATGTGGGCCGGCCCGGTGGCAAACTGGATCGACGCCTGTGAGCGCATTCTGGCCCTGGACCCGGTACAGGTGGTCCCCGGCCATGGCCCGATCACAGACGTCCGCGGCGTGCGCGCCGTCCGCGACTACCTGCGCTACATCCGCGACGAAGCCCATGCCCGCTTCGAGTCCGGCATGAACGCCAGCGACGCTGCCCGCGATATCAATCTCGCCGACTACGACAGCTGGGGTGACGCCGAGCGCATAGCGGTGAACGTGGCGACCCTGTACCGGGAGTTCAGCGGCGACGACAGCTCCCCCAACGTCCCGGAACTGTTCGGGCTCATGACCGAGCTGTGGAAGGAACGCCGTCGCAGATGACGATCCGCCGGGCCGCGTCGAAAGATCTGGCGGCGATCACCGAACTCTACAACCACTACATCGTGTCGAGCCCGGCCACTTTCGATCTCGAGCCCTTTGCGGTGGCCGACCGGGAAGCCTGGTTCTCCGGTTTCGCGGAGTCCGGACCCTGCCAGCTGCTGCTGGCCGAGGATGGGGACAACCTGATCGGCTTTGCCTGCGCCACTCCCCTGCGCCCCAAGGCGGCCTACCGGCGTTCCGTGGAAACTACGATCTATCTGGCGCCGGATCAGGTCGGCCGGGGCACCGGTTCGGCGCTCTACACAGCCCTGCTCGACGTCCTCAACGAAGCCGGCGTACACCGGGCCTACAGCCTGATCACGATCCCGAACGCAGCATCGGTGCGGCTGCACGAGAAGTTCGGCTACCGGCTGGCCGGACACATGACTGAATGCGGCTGGAAGTTCGAGCGCTGGTGGGACGTGCACTGGTATGAGCGCCGTTTCTGATTGCCAAGGGCCTGCAATCAGACGGCGGGGCCGCGCATTGCAGTGGCCAGAATCCAACCGCCCATGGCGAACAGCAGGGCGAAGGCCAGCCGGCGCAGACTCGCTTCCGACAGCGCTGGCGGAAACCGGCGCCCGAGCCAGGTGGCCAGCAGCACCAGGGGGATGCTCCAGGCGGTGAGCAGCCAGACGTCGCGGGTCAGCCCGCCATCCACACCCACCACCACAGTCCGCGCAATGGTGCCCAGCGCGAAAGCCGCCAGCAGGCTGGCACGGATTTCGGGCACCGCGAGCGGCTGACGATAGACGAACCAGCCGATCACCGGCCCCGATGCCGAAAACAGGCCACCGAGCAGACCACCGCCGACGCCCGCGGCGAAAAAGGCGGGCCGGCCGGACACCTCCTCCCTGGGCTTCGGCCGGATCATCATGGCGCCACAACCGAGCAGGATGAAGCTGCCGAGCAGGGCCTGCAGCACGCGCTCTGCTGAAGCATCCAGATAGTTGAGCAGGACCACGCCCACCGCCACGAAGGGCAGCTGGCCGAGGATCAGCCAGAGCACCCCGCGCCGGTAGATGCGCGGATAGTGGCCGTGCAGGGCCATGAAGATGTTGACCATGCTGACGAGGCTGATCACCGCCGTGGTCACCGGCAGCGGGAAGAGGGCCAGCGCGGAACTGCCGGCGATGAGGATCATGCCCAGCGCGAAGCCCGCCACGGTCTGCACGTAGCTGCCGAACAGGACCAGCGCCAGGAATATGAGCAGACTTTGATCCAAGGGACACCGGGGGCAGACCGAGCAAGGCGGCGCAGTATACGGCAGCGAATAGCTGAAGTTGTGAGAGCCTTGCGGGACGGTCGCCGCAAGCCTCACGGGCGGCAGACAGCAAGACCGTGGGAGCGGATTCATCCGCGAAGTCCGCCTCGGCGTACGCATTCCAATGAGGCCGGTCGCAGGTGGTAGTGCCCATCGATGGCTTGCTCTAATCTGCCTGAGAGAGCAGGAGGGAACGCCATGAGCACGTTTCGGGAATACAGCGGCTACGACGCCGTCGGGCTTGCGGAACTGATCCGGTCCGGAGAGGTCAGTGCCGGCGAGGTGGTCGAGGCGGCCATCGACCGCGCCGAGGCCTTCCAGAAGGTCTGCAACGGCTTCGCGTCCACGGACTTCGAAGCGGCCCGTGAGACAGCCTCCGCACCCGGAGAGGGCCCCTTTGCCGGCGTCCCCTTCGCCGTGAAGGACCTGTGGCTCGAATGGACCGGCGCGCCCCATGGCGCCGGCAGCCGCTTCACTCGCGACATGCGCCACAGGGAAGACTCACCCCTGGCCGCCGCTTTCCGCAGCAGCGGCCTGATCTCCCTGGGCAAGACCACCACGCCCGAATTCGGCATCACCGGCACCACCGAACCCGCCCTCACCGGACCCACCCGCAACCCCTGGAATCCACGGCACATCAGCGGCGGTTCCTCCGGCGGATCCGCAGCGGCCGTGGCCGCTGGAGTCGTCCCGGTGGCCCACGCCAGTGACGGCGCCGGATCCATCCGCATTCCCGCTGCCTGCTGCGGGCTCGTGGGACTGATGCCGAGCCGAGGACGGGTCATCAGGACCACGGCGGCACTGGACGTTCCGTTCTCGTTCTCGCGCAACTTCGTCGTTTCGCGCAGCGTTCGCGATGCCGCCGCCATGCTCGATGCCGTGGCGGACACTTCGGCCTATTCGCCCCCTGCACCCTCCAGCGGCTGGCAGTCGGGATCCATCCTGCCTCCCGGCCCCCTGCGCATCGCCGTCAGCACCGCAACGCCATCCGGCCGACCCGTACATCCCGAGATTCAAGCGGCATTTCATCAGGCGGTGTCGCTGCTCGGTGAGCTCGGCCACTTCGTCGAGGAACGGGACCTCGACTGCGACTGGCGCCGCTTCTACCGCGCCTTCGGCACCATTGGTTCGAGCCAGCTGGCCGAGGACGTGCGGGCGCTCAGCGTTACGCTGGAACGGGAACCCGCGGAAGAGGAGTTTGAGCCGCTGACCTGGCGCAACGTTCGCGCGGGCCGCAATCGCTCCGGGACGGAAGTAATCGCGGCGCTGCGGGAAATGCAGGCCTTCACCCGCGGCATGGAAGCCTTCTTCGGCAGCATCGATGTCTTCATGACGCCCGTGCTGGGTCTGCCGGTGCCCGAGATCGGCTGGCTCGATCCTGTCGCGGTTGAGCCCCGGGAACACGACAAGCGCTCGGCGGCAGCCTTCCCTTTCACACCGCCGTTCAATGCCAGCGGCCAGCCCGTCATCAGTCTGCCCCTCGGTCAAGACAGTGGCGGACTGCCCATCGGCATGCAGTTCGCCGGCCGCTATGGCGCCGAGCTGACATTGCTGCAGCTGGCCACGGAACTCGAAGGCGCCAGCGGCTGGCTCACGCGCCGGCCCGGGATGGCACAGCAGCCATGAACCCCGCCTACGTTTCCGGCACCAGCGACGAGCCCCTGCTCTGGCGCACCATCGGCGACGCCCTTCGCGTCACTGCCGAACGCTTTCCCGATTCCGAAGCCCTGATCGCGCGTCATCAAAAGGTGCGCATGAGCTGGGCTGAGCTGGATGCTGCGGCCGACACCCTGGCGGCCGGCCTGCTTGACCTTGCATTGGAGCCCGGGGACCGGGTCGGGATCTGGTCGCCGAATCGCTTCGAGTGGGTGGTGACCCAGTTCGCCACCGCGCGGGCAGGATTGATCCTGGTCAACGTCAATCCGGCTTATCGTCTGGCGGAGCTCGAATACGCGCTGAACAAGGTCGGCTGCAAGGCCCTGGTGACGGCCGAGCGCCTGAAGACCAGCGACTATCTGGCCATGCTGCGGACCCTGGCACCCGAACTTGCCCATGCCCGGCCGGGGGCACTCGAATCGGCCCGGCTGCCGTGCCTGCGCCACGTGATCACCCTCGGCGAGGATTCCCATGCCGGCTGCCACCGCTATGGAGACGTCGCCGCCGGTGGCCGTGATGCCGCCCGCCAGCGTCTCGCGGCCATCGGCCCCACCCTGCAGCCCGACGACCCCATCAACATCCAGTTCACCAGCGGCACCACCGGGTCACCGAAGGGCGCCACCCTGAGCCACTTCAACATTCTCAACAACGGGCTGTTCACGGCCCGCGCCCAGGGCTTCACCGAACACGACCGGCTGTGCATTCCGGTCCCGCTGTACCACTGCTTCGGCATGGTGATGGGCGTCCTCGGCTGTACCGCCTTCGGTGCCACCATGGTGTTCCCCGACGAGGCCTTCGAGCCGCGCAGTGTGCTCGACGCCGTGGCCGAGGAACGCTGCACGGCCCTCTACGGCGTGCCCACCATGTTCATCGCCGAACTCGATCATCCGGAGTTCGCGAACTTCGACCTCGGCAGCCTGCGCACCGGCGTCATGGCCGGCGCGCCCTGCCCCATCGAGGTGATGAAGCGGGTGCAGCGGGACATGCACATGCCGGAAGTGACGATCTGCTACGGCATGACCGAGACCTCGCCCGTGAGCTTCCAGAGCGCCGTGGATGATCCCACCGACAAACGCGTCAGCACCGTCGGTCGCGTGCACCCCCATGTGGAAGTGAAGCTCATCGACAACGACGGCCGGGTGGTGGCACGCGGAGACACGGGCGAACTCTGCACCCGCGGCTACTGCGTCATGCGCGGCTACTGGGACGATCCGGAGCGCACCCGGGAAGCCATCGACGATGCGGGCTGGATGCACACCGGTGATCTGGCAGTGATGGACGACGACGGCTACGTGAACATCGTCGGGCGCCTGAAGGACATGATCATCCGCGGCGGTGAGAACATCTATCCGCGGGAGATCGAGGAGTACCTCTATCGCCTCGACGGCGTCCAGGACGTGGCCGTCTTCGGCGTCCCCGATCCCAAGTACGGCGAGCAGGTGGCAGCCTGGATCCGGCTCGAACCGGCTGCAGCACTCGACGAAGGCGCCGTCCTGGCCTTCTGCCGGGAGCAGATCGCCCACTACAAGGTGCCGCGCTACATCCGCTTCGTGGACGACTTCCCCATGACCGTCACCGGCAAACTGCAGAAGTTCCTCATGCGCGAGGCCATGGTCGAGGCTCTGGGGCTGCAGGAACAGCAGACGGCGTGAGCCCGCTGGTGGCCGCCCTCGCCAGAACGGGCGCTGCCCCCGTCCGGAGTTAGCTTTGTCTGCGCCTGGGGGCCAAACTGGGCCGAATCCATGCCCATCGGAGTCAACCCATGTCCCCAATCGACGCCCGCCCGGCGATGTTTCGCAACAACCCCTTCGGGTTCATCCTGAGCCTGCTGCTGATCCCGGTTCTGGGCCTCGGAATCCTGATCCTGCTGTGGTGGTATCTGCAGACGCGTTCGGTTCGCCTGCGCATCGATGCCGACCAGGTCCATCTGGAACGCGGTCTTCTCAGCAAGAGTCACGTGGACCTCGACATCGGTCAGATCCGGACCGTCAAGGTGGAGCAGAGCTTTTTCGACCGCATCTTTCGCGTCGGCGCGATTGCGGTGTACACCACCGGTGACAACCCCGAGTTTCGGGTCAAGGGCATTCCGGATCCGCATCGCGTTCGCGACTACATCAGAGAGCGCCGCGAGGCTGTGGCATGAGTCGAAGGGACAAGAGCGACAGTCGTCTGGCACTGCGTGTGCTGTTGGGCACTTCGGCGCTGGTGGCTCTGCTGGTCGCCCTCCTGGTGCTGGCCGCTGCGGTGTCCCTGCCCGGCCTGTCGGAGTGGGTCAGCGTGACCTTCGATGATGGTATCGGGCTGAAGTACGCAGCCCTGGCGGCCGCCATCGTCTCGGTGGTGGTCTCGATCATCTTCGCGCTCACTGCCGGCGAAGGCCTGATCGGCGAACTTCAGTTCATGATCCCCGGCTTCTTCCTGTTCTTCGTGTTCTTCTGGCTGATGCTGGCCTGGATCTTCTGATTTGTGCTTGGCGCTCGATGGAGGCGAGCGGCGTCCCGGGGCCAGGCCGGTCAAGGCAGCTCGGGTCGGGAGCGATACGGAGGCAGGTGGATGGCCTCCACACGATTCGCCAGCGTGACGATCCGGCCCTGGTAGCGCTCGCCCCCGGTGACGGAAAACTCGAAGTGGTAGGTCCGCCACAGGCACTGGCGCCCGCGCCCATCGCGCTTCATCCAGATCCGCCGCAGCACCAGACCATCATCGAGGATCTGCAGATCGAGCTCTCTGCAGTGCCGCCGCACCGCACCCAGCGCCACTTCACGCGCGGCCAGCGCGCCCCACCAGTAGAGGGCGATGGCGGTGATCACTCCCACCAGCAGGAAGTGGTTGAGCTCGATCATCATCGCCCCATCATGCGAGCACCGTCGCATTGCAGTGATTGGTCCAAGTGTGGCGTCATGATCGCACGTCCAGCGGCAAGCGGCATCGGCCGGTGCAGCGCTGCGGCCACCAATGGTGCAGGATGCCGTACCCGAGCAGATCGCTGCCGGAGCCTTCAGCCGCGAGCCGATCGTACCCCGCAAATGGCCGCGTCACGTCACGGCTGATTGTTGTTGCACACCTGCCACTCTCATCATGAGGAAACGGAGACAGCATGGATCTGGCACTCACGGGCCACCGCGCCCTGATCACCGGCAGCCATCGCGGCACCGGCGAAGTCATCGCCCGCCGCCTTGCCGAGGAAGGCGCGAGCGTCGTGGTCCATGGCTTCGCACAGGCAGCGGCTGACGCTGTCGCAGCCACCATCCCCGGTGCCCTGGCGGTGGCTGGCGACCTGGTCAGCGACCAAGGTGCTGCGGCAGTGTGGCAGGCCGCCAACGCCGCGGGCCCGGTGGACATCCTCGTCAACAATTACGGCACCTCCGACCGCGGCGACTTCGAAACCACGCCTGCCGAAGCCTGGCACGCCATGTACGAACACAACGTGCTCTCAGCCACCCGCCTCATCAGCCTCGCACTGCCTGCGCTTCGCAGTGCGCCCTGGGGACGCATCATCAATCTCGGCACCGCCGGCACCCAACGCCCGGGTGCCGGCAACCCCCACTACTACGCCGCCAAGGGCGCCCTGGTGACGCTGACGGAATCCCTGGCACGCGACCTGGCCGGAACCGCCATCCGCGTCAATCTGGTCTCGCCCGGCATCATCCACACCCCGGAGGTCGAGACCTGGATGCGCCAGACCGCTGCGCGGGAGGGCTGGGGCGAAGACTGGACCATCATCGAGCGCCAGGCCGTGGCCACCCGCTTTCCCAACGCCGCTGGCCGCTTCGCCCGCCGCGAGGAGATCGCCGACCTGGTCTGCTTCCTGGCCAGCCACCGCGCCGACTACATCCACGGCCAGAACCTCTTCATCGACGGCGGCTCCACCTGACCCCAAATAGTGGACACCCACAAAAGTATTGGACATCCAACAAACTCGTGGACACCCAAGAAAGTTTTTGGATGTCCACTAATTGCTGGGGACATCGAGTGCAGGGGCGGCGGTGGGTCGTAGTCTCCCTTGCGAGTAGAGTTCCGATTCCGCCCACTGGAGGATCCATCATGGACCGAACCATCTGGAGCCGGCTGACGTTGCCTCTCCTGCCCATGCTGCTCATGGCCGCCAGCGGCTGCGGGACGGGGGAGGATTCAGCGGCGTCCACCGCCGAGCAGAGCCCTCAGTCCGGCTTCCTGGCTGCGCTCTCCACCCACTGCGGGCAAGCCTTTCCCGGACGGCTCATCCTGGAACCTGAAGGCGACACGATGCTCAGCGGCAGCGAACTGCTGCTGGTCCACTTCCGTGACTGCGAAACGGACGAAGTGCGCATCCCCTTCCACATCGAGGACGAGGGCGCCGGCACCTGGGACAGTTCAAGGACCTGGTACGTGATGCATTCCAACGATGATCTGGAACTCCGCCATGACCATCGGGAGGCGGATGGCAGCGAGGACAGCCGGACCTGGTACGGTGGACTTGCCCGAGGCGAGGGCACGGCGACGCAGCAGGATTTCGCCTCGCCGGAGCGGACCGCCGCCGCCGGCGTTGCCGTCGGTTGGCGCATCGAAATCGAGCCCGGCGTCCACTATCGCTACGGCACCACCTACGACGGTGCCTACGACTGGATGATCGAGTTCGATCTCTCCGAGCCCTATGGCCACGACATTCCGGCCGCCTGGGGAGCCGACCAGCCCCCGAGCCGCATTCCCGGGCCGCCGTGAGCAGGAGGGCAGGTTCTCGGCACACCCTCGAACTTCGCTCTCGAAGTTCGAACGCAGCCAGAGACCCTTGATCGCGAACGCCCCGAGTGAACGGCCTGCGACGAAATGTCGCATCCCGTCCTGCCGCGGCACCCACTAGACTCCTGCCTCTTCCTTCGAGCATGGAGTCCCCTTTCGATGGCGGTACGCATCTTCTCCTTCGCGGCACTGCTCGTCCTGTGCCTCGTCGCCACGGCCGAGCCTGCGGAAGTCGAAGAGATCCGGGTGACCGCCGACCGCCTGTTCCGGGACACCACGCTGGTCAGTCCCACCTCGCGCCTGACTGTGGAGGACATCGGCCGCATCAACGTCGCCACCACCGAGGACGCCATCAGTCTCGAACCGAGCCTGATCGTGCGCCGGCGTTACATCGGCGAT
>JAFIFJ010000036.1 GCA_020832085.1 Gammaproteobacteria bacterium
ATCGCCGATGTAACGCCGGCGCACGATCAGGCTCGGTTCGAGACTGATGGCGTCCTCGGTGGTGGCGACGTTGATGCGGCCGATGTCCTCCACAGTCAGGCGCGAGGTGGGACTGACCAGCGTGGTGTCCCGGAACAGGCGCTGGCCGAGGACAACGATCTCCTCGATGGGCCGCGCAGTCGTGTCCGCCTGTGCCACCGCTCCCGCCATCGCCAGCATGACAGCGAGCGCGGAACTGCTGACCCAGGTCGCCACCAGCGGCTTGCGAAGTTGGGGCGTCATCACTCGAGATCCATGAGGTCGATGCCGCGATGGACCGGCGTCTGGTGCAGACCATGGGACTTGCGCATCGACTCGATCATGTAGAAGTCGGGCACGGCCTCGCGGCCCTTCCAATCGTAGAAGTTCGGCTGCTCGATCTCTTCGTACTCGACGACCAGCATGGAGCCACCATGCTCCCTGCCGCCGCTGGTGGTGTGATGGTCGACGTGATCGTGGGTCATCCACAGTCCGGGATTGTCCATGCGCACCATCACGTCCACCCGCTGCCCCGGCAGCATGCCCACTACATCCACCTCGTAGGGGTGAGGAATGGGCTTGCCGTCCTTGTGAGTAATGAGCATGTCGTGGCCGTGCAGGTGAAAGGCCACGGGAATGGTGGCTGCGAACAGGCGCAGGCGCAGCAGATCTCCTTCCTTGACCCGAATGGGTGCCGTCTTCGGGAAGGACTTGCCGTTGATGGAGAAGTAATCGAGCAGCGTGCCGGGTGCACTGCCGGAGCCGTACTCGTGGGCCACTGCCGAGGCCCACCCGGAGAACATGAGAATGGCGTCGTGGGTGACCTCTTTCTCGAGCGGGATCGGCTCCTTCGGCTCGACGATCAGCGGGCCCCACATGCCACGCAGACCGACATGCTCGGCCACGTTGACGTGGCAGTGATACCAAAGGCTGCCCGGCTTGTCGGCAATAAAACGGTAGGTGTGGGACTCGCCCGGCTCGATGGGGTGCTGGGTGACGTGAGGGACACCGTCCGACTCCCAGGTCCCGGTCTGAAACACACCGTGCCAGTGCACCGTATGGTTGTTGGTGGTGAAGTTGTGCACCGTCACCTCCACCTCGTCTCCTTCACGGACGTGAATGAGCGGGCCGGGTACCTGACCATCGAAGGCCCAGACATTGGCCGTGAATCCAGGCGCCACTTCCACCTGAACCTCTTCGATGGTCATCTCGAACTTGCGGACTTCGGCGCCGGCCGCAGTCATGACGAAGGCGCACAGAAACAGCGCGAAAAAGCGCAGGATGGTCATCGTGATATCTCCGGTGGTCATCATTCGCAGCACAGCGCACGCATGTGGCGTATGAGTGCATGAAGATCGTCATCCTCGAGCAGCCCGGACCAGGCCGGCATCAGGATGGACTGGTTCATGGACGAGCCGCCCTCGGCGACGACCTTGAAGAGATCCTCGTCGCTGCGCTTGCCCATTTCCGATGCATTGGTGTGGTCACGGGGCACCACCGACATGTGCGGCGCATTGATGCCGTTGCCGTGCCCGGTAATGCCGTGGCACTGGCTGCAGTAGGTGCGGTAGAGCGCGTCGCCGTCGGCAGCCAGGGCGCCCGATGCCAGGACGGCGACGAACAGAACGAGAAGTATCCTCGACATCGGCATTACTCCTCTGCGATGACGCGCAGGTAGTTGACGAGGTTGTGGATGGCCCGGTCATTGAGCCCCGGCGGTGGCATGGCAGCCGCGGGATCCCAGGCGCGCGGATCGCGTATGTAGGAGACGAGATACTCCGGCTGCAGGCGCTGCCAGGCGCCGGCCAGTTCCGGGCCGGAGATGCCACCGGTCTCTTCCCGGTCGCGATGGCAGCCGATGCAGCCCTTGAAGCGCCTGAAATCCATGGTCCCCATGCGCATGGCGACGCTGCCCGGCGTGTAGTCCTCGGCTTCGACGAGCGCGTCATGGGGTCGCAGTCGGGAGAGCGCGGCGGCGAACTGCCCCGCTTTCCCGGCCGGGAATGCAGGATGCTCAGGCAGCGATTCCACATCGATCTGGTCGCCGTCGTCCGTGCTGACGGTGTGGCGGGCGGGCACGTGGCCCGCCGGCCGGATCCGCTGCGGATGCTGCAACCAGACTTCCAGCCATTCCTGGCGAAACTTGTTGCCGGCGTACCAGAGTGGCGGCGCCTGCTCCGAGAGGCGGGCATCCGCAGCAGTTGCGCCGGGCGCCGGCGCTGCCAGGGCATGGCACTCGCCACAGGATGCCGCCAGGTCGACGTCATCCGCACCCGCCAGCGCCGACAGCAGCGCGAAGGCTGTCAGTGCCAGCAGTCTAGTTGGGTCCGTGAAGACAGGCATGGGACCTCCGGCTCAGCGAATGATCAGGTTGTCGCCACGACCCATCTCCGGATCGGCGTCCGGGTGATGCATCAGGACGCTGATCCCGCCGTTCATGGCTCGCTTCATGGCGTGATCGACGATGGCGTTGTTGGTGGGTCGGTCCGCCGGGGAGACGATATCGAGAATCATCCCGTGGGACGGCGCGATGAGTACGGTCTGCAGGCCATGACTGACGTTCTTCGGGTGGCCGTTGTCCCAGACCTGTTCCCAAATGCCTGCGATCGGATGCAGGGCGACGGGATCGTTGATGTGGGCATTGACGAAGTAGATGCGTACCCGCTCACCGGGCTTCGCATCGAGCGTCAGCGAGGCATTCGGGTCGTGTACGGGGTCGTAGTGGAACACCTTGCCGTTGACCAGGGTGCCCACCCAGCGATTGCCCATGGTCATGTCCCGGGCCGAGGTACCTTCCTCGAACAGATCGCCGTGTACGAGCACGTACTCGCGGTCGGGCGCAGGGAAGGCATCGCTGTAGCCCTCTTCCGGCTCGACGATGATGACCCCGTACATGCCGCGGGCGATGTGCTCAGACATGGAGTCCGCACCGCAGTGGTAGATGAATACACCGGGGTACTCCGCCTTGAAGCTGAACTGCTTCTCTTCGCCGGGTCGCACCTCGGCGAACTCGTCGAGAACGTCAGCGCGGGCGGCGTGAAAATCCATGGAGTGGCTGTTGCCGTTGTCTTCGTGGTTGCGCAGGGTGAAATCGACCACCTCGCCCTGGCGGACCCGAACCAGCGGGCCGGGAATGGTACCGTCGAACGTCCACATACGTTGGCTGGTGCCACGATTGTCGACGACGAGGTCGTGTTCCTTGGCGGTCATGACGACCTTCACCGATTCGCTAGCGTGGACCGACGCGGTGGCGACCGCGAGGCCGATGACGGCGGGAAGTAGGGTTTTCAGCAGCATGGTGACTCCTTGGTTGGGGTTCACTGGTTCTATTGCCAAGAACCGTGCCGACCAGCAAGCCATTGATTTTAATGGACACTCAAATTGCAAGGTGTTATCAAGACATCACATTTCGTTGTCAGGAAGACATCGTGCGTGATGTTTTGACATCGGCGTTGCCCCGGCTCTCGGCCATCGTCGGCGATCTCACCCGTAGACTCCCCGCCAAGGTGCGCTTCCAACGGCTGCTCGAGGCCGTGCACGCCACGTTTCCCTGCGATGCCGTGGCTTTGCTGCAACTCGAAGACGAGGAACTCGTGCCCCGGTCCGTGCGGGGGCTGCGGCCGGAGGCCGTCGGTCGCCGCTTCCCACTGGCCGAGCAGCCACGACTGGCAGAGATCGTCGCGGGCTACGGACCGATCCGCTTCCCGGCCGACTGCCCCTTGCCGGATCCCTACGATGGCCTCGTGCTCAACGAGAGCGGCAAACTCTGGGTACACGATTGCATGGGCGTGGCGCTGCGCCTCGACGATCGCGTCTGGGGCGTGCTGACCATGGATGCGCTGGCACCTGGCCGCTTAGACACCGTCGACAACGCCTTGCTGGACACGTTTGCCGCCGTGGCTGCTGCGACCATTCGCGCGGCCGAGATGATCCGGACGCTGCGCTCGGAACTGCAGCGGCGGGAACTCGTTCAGGATGCGTGGATCGCGCCCCCGGGCGGCGGTCAGATGATCGGTGAACATCCCGGATTTCTTCGGGTGCTGCGCGAAGCCGAAGTGGTCGCAGCAGCCGACCTCGCTGTGCTGCTTCAGGGCGAAACCGGTGTGGGCAAGGAGCTGGTGGCGCGCATGATCCATCGCCAATCCCGGCGCCATCGCAAGCCCATGGTGGAGCTCAACTGCGCCGCCCTGCCCGAGAATCTCGCGGAGAGCGAGCTATTCGGTCACGTGCGTGGCGCCTTCTCTGGCGCCCAGCAGGATCGCGCCGGCCGTTTCGAGCTTGCTCATCAGGGCACGTTGTTCCTGGACGAGATCGGCGAACTACCCCTGACGATCCAGGGGACGTTGTTGCGCGCCCTGCAGAGCGGACAGATACAGCGGGTGGGCAGTGACAGGTCCCATAGCGTGGACGTGAGAGTGATCGCGGCGACCAATCGGGATCTGCAGGCGGAGGTGGCCGCCGGTCGCTTCCGCGCCGACCTCTACCACCGCATCAGCGGCTTCCCCATCACCGTGCCGCCCCTGCGCGAACGAGGTGAGGACATCAGCCTGCTGGTGGGTTACTTCCTGCAGCGCAGCCAGAGCAAGCTGGGGGTGCGGGGCATAAGGATCGAAAAGGACGCATGGCGCAGCCTCGCGGAATACAGCTGGCCCGGCAACGTCCGGGAGCTGGAGCATACCCTGGACCGCGCCGTGCTGCGGGCCCTCAGTGAGGGACAGCGCGCAGACACGGTGGTGAGCATTCTTCCCCACCATCTCGGCACACAACCAGCCCCAACTTCGGCCTCCCGAACCGAGTTGGAAGTCGATGCTGAACTCCCATTGTCTGAAGCCGTGGACGACTTCAAGCGCCGCGTTTTTAAAGATCGCATCGACGGCCATGGTGGCAATCTGGCAGCAGCCGCTCGCTCCCTCGGCATCGATCGGGGCAACTTCCACCGTCAGCTGAAGCGGCTCGGACTGCGCTGAGGCGGGGCACGCACGCCCTGCCCTGCCAAGAACCCGGCTTGCCTGGCGCGCAGAGGGCGCGCAGGCTGGAAGCAGACATGGGTCGCCGTTTCGCGAGGCGAGAGATGAACGATTCCCGGGATATCCAACGCACAGCCAAACCGAGTTCCTCACCCTGCCAAGCCGATGACGCTGAAACGCAGCTTCGAGGCGGCATCAGCCGGGAGCAGATCCTCACCACCTGCAATGAGCTGCTCGCCGCCGAGCGCGCGGGGGCACGCCTGACCCGACGGCTGCGCGAGCAGGCGGATGGCGAGCTGGCGGACCTGCTTGACGTGATCCACGCCGATGAGCGCGCATCCTGTCGAGCGCTGCTGGCTGCGATTCGCGCAGTGGGCGGCGAAGCCACCACCGAGATCGGCGACTTCGAGACCAAGGTGCTGGCGCTCGACGGCATGGAAGCACGGATGGCCCTGCTCAATCGGGGGCAGAGCTGGGTATTGCGCCGGCTGCGAACACTGCTGGATGGCATCCACGACGCGGAGGTGATCGAGCTGCTGCAAGACGTGTTCGACAGGCATGACCGCAACGTCGGGCTGGCCGACGCCTGGCTGAACGACGTCCGCTGAGGGGGCGCGCGTCGCTTGAATCATCGGCGGTTTCTGTGGGTTCAGGAAGCGCAGATAGCGACCATCAAGGGCTGGTGAGAGGTGAATAGGGCCTGCACATCGGCAGGCCCGAAATCCAGCAAGAGCGCGGATCCTGCTGAAATCCGAAGCTGGAAGCCCCTAGGCAGTGGCACCTTGCTGACGATCTCGCCGCAGTAGCAGCGACTCGAATTGTCATCACCTTTGGTGTCCACACCGCCGTGCCGTCATGGCCAATTGGTCTAAGAGGACGCTTTCACACACTTTCGACGAAAGGCATAATAACTGTATATATAAACATGTACATAAATCCAGCCATGAACGCGGCGAAAATGGATCTCACTGCACTTTCCCAGGCCGAACTCGAAGACCATCTTGCACGCATGTGCAGCCAATACTATGCCACCGAGTACCACTTGCTGTGCTGCATCCATGAATGCGAGCGACGCGGTGGTGACCTGTCTCACGGCATGAAGTCCACGGCGCACTGGCTGCATGCGCGCTTCGGTATGGCCCTGGGCGCCGCGCGGGAGAAGGTTCGCGTTGCCCGTGCGCTGGAAGATCTGCCATCGGTATCGGAACGTCTCTCCAGTGGAGAGATCAGCTATTCCAAGGTGCGAGCTCTCACGCGAATCGCCACGCCTGATAACGAAACTGAGCTGCTTCAATTCGCCGAAAAATCCACGGCAGCGGATATGGAACAGCTCTGCAAAGAGTATCGGCAGCTCGAGAAACTCGAGAATCCGGAGTGGCCCGCCATTCAACATCGCATGCGCCGGCTCGGCTGGTACTGGGACGAGGAAGGCATGCTGGTGATCGAGGGGAGGCTGCCGCCGTCGGAGGGAGCGCTGTTCATCAAGCTCATCGAGTGCAAGCGTGATCAGATCTACCGGGAAGAACAGGCCAGGAAACGGGAGCACGCCCGCAAAGAACTTCAGAGTAAACTTCAGCAAGCAGCGCAGGATGATCCGCGGGTCGGAGAGCCGTCCGAGGCGCAGCCCACAACAGCCAGCGAGCGTCGAGCTGATGCCTTGTTGCGCCTCGTCGAGCACGACTGCGATCAGGAGCCGAGAGCGCTGCCGGGGGTGGCGCGCACGCAGGTGATGCTGCATGTGGTGGTCAATGATGCGTCTTCCACTTTAGATGCTGCTGCCGACTCAGCGCCCGGGGGCAACCGGCCCGCCCCACAG
>JAFIFJ010000042.1 GCA_020832085.1 Gammaproteobacteria bacterium
GTCGAAGCCGGAGATCGCATTGTAGCGGGTCGGGAAGGACATCAGCCGCATGCGGCGAATGCCCAGATCGCGCAGGATCTGCGAGCCCAGCCCCACCGAATGATAGACGCTGGAGCCGTCCGGACGCAGGCTGCGATTGTAGCTCGGCGTATTCGGAAACAGCTCCAGGCGCTCCAGGCTCTCCTGGCCGGACTCGGTGCCGCCTAAGATCACCACCACGCCGGACCCCTCCTCCGCCACCCGGGCCAGCGCCCGCTCCACGCTCCAGCTCTGGGGGCCGGAGCGCACAGCGCCCACCAGATCCAGCAGCATGTTCGGGGCATGCACGCGCACCAGCGTCGCCTGCTCGGCGTCGATCTCACCCCGCACCATCGCAAAGTGGGTCTGTTCCCGCAGGGTGTCGCGAAAACCCACCACGCGGAAGGGGCCGTGAATGGTCTCGATGTGCTTTTCGAGCACCCGCTCCACGGTGGAGTCATGCAGCGCCCGATAGTGAATGAGGTCGGCAATGGTGCCGATCTTCAGGCCGTGGGTGGCCGCGAACTGCTCGAGGTCCGGCAGCCGGGCCATGGTGCCGTCCTCGTTCATGATCTCGACGATGACCGCGGCCGACGCACAGCCGGCCAGACGGGCGAGATCCACCGAGGCCTCGGTATGGCCGGCACGGGACAGCACGCCGCCGGGCTCCGCTTGCAGCGGAAAGATGTGGCCGGGGGTGACGATGTCGTCCGGCACCGCATTCGGGTTGGCAGCCACCTGCACCGTGCGCGCCCGATCGGCCGCCGAGATTCCGGTGGTCACGCCTTCCGCGGCTTCGATGGATACCGTGAAGTTGGTGTGGTGGCGGGTGCGGTTGGTGGTCGCCATGGGGGTCAGCCGCAGCTGACGCACGCGATCCGCCGTCATGGGCATGCAGATCAGGCCACGGGCATGCTTGGCCATGAAGTTGACGGCCTCCGGCGTGACGTGTTCCGCCGCCATGACCAGGTCGCCTTCATTCTCCCGATCTTCGTCGTCGAGCAGGATGATCATCCGGCCCGCGGCGATCTCGGCAATGAGTTCTTCCACCTTGCTGAATGTCATGATTTCGTGGCACCGCTTGCGGGGGGTCGCACTATGCTGCGTCAGGCCAATCTTGACAAGCCAGCGCCGACGCCGCCGCCGGGCGCTTGGGGCGTGAGAATCAGCCGCAGATCGTCGCCGAGGCGGGTGACGTCGCGACACTCAAAGCGCAGCCCCTCGATCAGACGATCGAAGGCGAGGTCGGCCATGGGCCGGGCCCGGGCGCCGAGCAGCACCGGGGCCTGATAGAGCCAGAGTTCGTCCACCAGTCCCGCCGTCAGCACCGATGCCGCCAGCCGCGGACCGCACTCGAACAGCACCTCGTTGCAGTCCCGCTCCGCCAGCAGCGCCAGCAGGCTCGACAGATCCAGGCCTTCGCCCGCTGCGGGCAGCACCAGACACTCAGCGCCCGCTGCCGCCAGGGCCTGTTGCCGGGACGCCGACGCGGCGGCACTGCTGCAGATCACCACGCCGGGAACCGCCAGCAGCCGTGCCGCGGGGGGGGTGCGCAGATCGCGATCGAGGATGACCCGCAGCGGTGGATGAGAGGCGAGGAACTCGGCATCGAAGGCCGAGACTTCGGGCAGTTCATCGGTCCGGACCGTGAGTCGTGGATCATCAGCCAGTACGGTACCTGAGCCGGTGACCACGGCGCAGGAGCGGGCCCGCAGGCGCTGCACGTCCAGTCGGGCCTCGACGCCGGTGATCCACTGGCTTTCGCCACTGGCCATGGCGGATCGTCCGTCCAAGGATGCGGCCAGCTTCAGCCGCAGCAGCGGACGGCCGCGCTCATGGCGGAGCATGAAGCCCGGATTGACGGCCCGCGCCTCGGCCTCACAGAGCCCCACTGCCACCGCGATGCCGGCAGCGCGGAGACGTTCGATGCCACCGCCGGACACTTGGGGATGGGGATCCCGAGCTGCCACCACCACCCGGGCGGGGGCCGCGCGGATCAGGGCATCGGCACAGGGTGGGGTGCGGCCGAAATGGCTGCAGGGTTCCAGGGTGACATAGACCGTGGCGCCGGAGAGGGGCTCCCCGGCCGCAGCCATGGCGCGGACCTCTGCGTGGGGGCCGCCCGCCGGCGCGCTGTAGCCTTCACCGAGAATCCGTCCGTCGCGGACGATGACGCAGCCGACGCTGGGATTGGGGCGGGTGCTGAGTCGACCGAGCCGCGCCAGCTCCAGGGCACGCGCCATGAAGGCGGCATCAGCAGCGGCAGACGACAACGTCAACTCCGCTCGGCTGGCGTATCAGTCCCCGGCGGATTCGACAGCCGCGCGATCTCATCCTGAAACTCGCTGACGTTCTTGAAGTCCCGATAGACCGATGCGAAACGCACATAGGCGACCTCATCGAGGCCACGCAGGACGTCCATCACCTGCTCGCCGAGGAGCCGGGCCGGCACCTCCCGGTCGCCCTGGGTGCGCAGGCTGTGCTTGACCTGATTGACGGCGGCCTCGATGGCTTCCACCGACACCGGGCGCTTCTCCAGCGCCCGCTGCAGGCCGGCCCGCAGTTTGTCCTCGTTGAAGGGTTCGCGGCTGCCGTCGCGCTTGATGATGCGCGGCATGACCAGTTCCGCCACCTCAAAAGTGGTGAAGCGGTCGCCGCAGGTCAGGCACTCCCGCCGGCGGCGAACCTGATAGCCGCCGGTGACCAGCCGGGAGTCGATGACCTTGGTGTCCTCGGCGCTACAGAAGGGACAGTGCATGACTGCGCCCGTACCGCCGTCAGCGGCCGGCCGCCTGCTTCAGCGGAGCGGCATCGGGGGAGGCGTACACCGGGAACCGCGCGCACAGGGCCAGGACCTTTTCCCGTACCGCGTCGATCACCGACTCGTCACCCATGCTCTCCAGCACGTCGCACATCCAGCCGGTGAGTTCCCGGCATTCCGCTTCGCCGAATCCGCGCCGGGTCACTGCCGGAGAACCGATGCGCAGACCCGAGGTCACGAAGGGTGAGCGCGGATCGTTGGGCACCGCATTCTTGTTGACGGTGATGTTGGCGCGACCAAGGGCCGCATCCGCGTCCTTGCCGGTGATGTCCTTGTCGATCAGATCGAGCAGGAACAGATGATCGTCAGTGCCGCCGGAGACCACGTTGAAACCGCGGGCCAAGAAGGTTTCCGCCATGGCGCGGGCGTTCACCAGCACCTGCTGCTGATAGACCTTGAACTCTGGCGCCATGGCCTCCTTGAAGCACACCGCCTTGGCGGCGATGACGTGCATCAGCGGTCCGCCCTGGCTGCCGGGGAACAGCGCCGAGTTCAGCTTCTTCTCGATCTCCGGATTGCTGCGGGCGAGGATGATGCCGCCCCGGGGGCCGCCCAGCGTCTTGTGGGTGGTGGAGGTCACCACGTCTGCATGGGGCACCGGATTGGGATAGATGCCCGCTGCCACCAGACCCGCCACGTGGGCCATGTCCACCAGCAGGTAAGCGCCCACTTCGTCGGCAATGGCCCGGAAGCGGCTCCAGTCCAGCAGGCGCGAGTAGGCGGAGAAGCCGGCGACGATCATCTTCGGCCGGCATTCCAGCGCCAGCTTGCGGACTTCCTCGTAGTCGATCAGACCGGTGCTGGTGTCGATGCCGTACTGCACCGCGTGGTAGGTCTTGCCGGAGAAATTCGGCTTCGCACCATGGGTGAGATGGCCACCGGCATCGAGGCTCATGCCGAGGACAGTATCGCCCGGCTCGAGCAGGGCGAGGTAGACCGCACCGTTGGCCTGGGATCCCGAATGGGGCTGGACGTTGGCGTAGTCGGCCCCGAACAGCGCCTTGGCACGCTCGATGGCCAGCACTTCCACCTGATCCACGTACTCGCAGCCACCGTAGTAGCGCTTGCCCGGATAGCCTTCGGCGTACTTGTTGGTAAGCACGCTGCCCTGGGCCTCGAGCACCCTTGGAGAGGTGTAGTTCTCCGAGGCGATCAGCTCGATGTGCTCTTCCTGACGTCGGGCCTCGTTGCGGATGGCATCGGCCACCTCGTCGTCGAAGCCGGCGATGGTCATGCTGGGATTGAACATGGGGATTCCCGTCGGCTGGGGGCGGTGCGGCCGGCACCGCGGCGATTCATGGCCGGCATTGTAGCGGAAGGCCCGCGCCGCGACACTTGAACCCGATACAGCTGCGTACTGCAGGGCGCTCATGCGGCCCATCAGCCGGCCTGGGGCAAAGTTCAAGGGGGCTCTGACATGACGTCGGACGCGGCTTGCCGGAAGGCAAGGGACTCAGAACGTAATCGATGTTCAGTATTCTCCGCCTTGGCGCGTATCCCACAGGCGCAGAACTTCGATCTGAAATTGCGTGACGCGGTAGATGACGACGAATGGCGTTCGCCCAATGGCCAGCTCACGCACATCCTTCCATGGTTCGCTGGGCTTTCCTGCATAGGGATTGGCGGACAATGTTGTGATCGCCGCCTTGAAATGTGCGCCCGCTTTGGCTGCGCCCTCCGGAAAGACAGCCCGGTAGTAGTGCCGGAACCACTGCAGGTCCCGCACCGTGCTCCCAAGAAAAACGACTTTCATTCGCCGGTGGGATGGATATCCGGTTGAGGAGCGCAACCCTCGTCGCCGGTATCCCAGCTGTCGATCCAAGCCGACATCGCCTCGCTGGAGATAAAGCGCCCCTGTTCGGCCTCTTGCAGTGCAGCCTCGATCGCCGCCCTCCTGGCTTGCCGGGCCTTGACCATTTCGCGTATCGCACGCACGGCGAGCTGCGCCGGCGGGCGGTCGTCCAATGTGGCCTCGTATTCAAGGGCTTGCTTGAGCGATTCGTCGAGGCGGATGGTGTAAGGACTCGTGCGCATGGCCGTCTTTCCGACGCTATCGTATTACAAAAGCATACGCTGCCTTGTCTCGTCCGACAAGAGATCTCGGCCAAGAGCTTCCTGGTTCTCAGACTTCGCGCCGTAGGCCGAGACCGAACGGCTCGATTGGCTGGCCGAGATTGGCATTCTCGTCCCTGCGGAGCATTCGTTCGCCTCACATTGTCAGAAGCCGTTGATTCGTTTAGCGTCGCACTCCTTCACGACAGTCGGCAGCCCCCCTTCGGAGCAGTTTCCTCCATGGCCCAGTACGTCTACACCATGAATCGCGTCGGCAAGATCGTGCCGCCGAAGAAAGAGATCCTGAAGGACATCTCCCTGTCCTTCTTCCCGGGCGCCAAGATCGGCGTTCTTGGCCTGAACGGCTCGGGCAAGTCCACCCTGCTGCGCATCATGGCCGGGGTCGACAAGGACATCGAAGGCGAGGCCCGGCCCCAGGCCGGCATCCGTATCGGCTACCTGCCTCAGGAACCGCCGCTGGATGCCAGCAAGGACGTGCGCGGCAACGTCGAGGAAGGCGTGGCCGAGGTGAAAGCCTTGCTCGATGAGTTCAACGCCATCAGCGACCGCTTCGCGGAGCCGATGGACGACGACGAAATGAACAAGCTGCTCGAACGCCAGGGCGAG
>JAFIFJ010000053.1 GCA_020832085.1 Gammaproteobacteria bacterium
CTCGAGATCGGCCCAATCGCTTTGCGATTAGGGCCCTCCCACAAATGGGTGCCGCCAGCTCGAGCGACGCGCCCTTGTGGGAGAGCGCTATTTCGCACAGCGAAATGCGCCGATCTGCATGACGTGAAGCGAAGGCAGCGCCTTCAGCTTCGGCGAAGCGCCTTGAGATCGGCCCATCCGCCTGGGGCGGATAGGGCCTTCCCACAATGGGCAACGCCAGCGTCGAGCGAGACGCAATGTGGGAGTTTGCCAAGGACGTTCGTCCGCGCTGTCGCGGAAGCAACATGCGATGCGTCGATTCGCGGGGCGCTCAGCACCGGAGGGGACCTCAGCTTCGGCAGAGCGCTGCCAGGGCGGGACGCGGGATTCGTGGGTCAGATCGCTGAGCCCGGCTTGAACTTCGGCGGGCGTTTCTCCCGCAGCGCCGCCAGACCTTCGCGGGCGTCCGGTCCGGTGAAGCCCAGCACTTCCAGGGCTGTGGATGCATCGAAGGTGGGCCCGGCCATCCGCAGCCAGTTGTTCAATGCGTACTTGGTCCAGCGGATGGCGCTGGCCGAACCGGCGGCCAGCTTGCGGGCCACCTCCAGGGCACGATCCTGCAGCTGGGAGTCATCCACGCACATCGACACCAGACCGATGCGTTCGGCCTCGGCGCCATCGAGGGCATCGCAGGTCATCAGGTAGTACTTGGCCTTGGCCATGCCGCAGAGCAAGGGCCAGATGATGGCCGCGTGATCGCCGGCAGCGACGCCGAGCCGGGTGTGGCCATCGGTGATGCGGGCGCTGCGCCCGGCAATGGAGATATCGCAGAGCAGGGCGGCGACGAGGCCTGCGCCCACGGCCGGTCCGTTGATGGCGGATATCGTCGGTTTGTTGCAGTTGATGATGTTGTAGACCAGATCGCGGGCTTCCTTCCACATCCTTGCCCGGGTTTCGAAGTCGTCGATGATCTCCTCGATCATGTCGAAGTCGCCGCCGGCGGAGAAGGCCTTGCCGCGGCCGGTGAGGATGACGCAATCGATCTCGGAATCGTCGTCGATCTCGCGCCAGACGCGGGTGATCTCACTGTGTCCGATGGCGTCGAGGGCGTTGTACTGCTCCGGCCGATCGAAGGTCACCCGCAGAATCCGCTTTTCGGGATAGTCGAAGGCCAGACGCTGGTAGTCGGCGTAGCGGCTCATGGCGGATCCTTGCGGCTGGCGGGATGGAGCTCGACTCTGCCAAAACCTCTGAGCGCGAACAAGCTGGCGCTTGCCCGGGAGTTGTGGAGAATGCGCCAGACTGCACGCGTGCATGTCCTGGACTCTTTTATCGGCATCGAGGGGAGCAGATGAGCGACATCGGCCAGATGACGGCGGGCAAGCCGATCATTCACGACGAGAAGCGGCTCTCGCTGCCGAAGCTGCTGGCGCTGGTCTTCCCCGCCATGCCCCTGGCCGCCATGGGCCTGCCGCTGGCCATCTTCGTGCCACCCTACTACGCGTCGCTGTTCCAGCAGAGCGGCATGGAAGCTGCCATCGCGCTGTCGCTGGTGGGCACGTCGTTCATGATCGTGCGCTTCTTCGACCTGTTTACCGATCCGCTGATGGGCGTCATGGGGGATCGCTTCGAGAGCCGCTGGGGCAGGCGCCGCCACTGGTGTGTGCTGGCGACGCCCGTGGTGATGCTCGGGGTCGTCGGGGTGTTCATCGTTCCCTTTCCGGAGCTGGTGTCTCCTTCCTACCTGATCATGTCCATGGTGGTGTTCTACGTGGGTGCGACCATGTACACCATCTCTCATTACGCCTGGGGTGCGGAGATGTCCCGGGACTACCACGAACGGTCCCGGATCACCGGCTACATTCAGCTGGCCCTGCTGCTCGGTAACCTGACGGTCCTGCTGCCTCCCGCCTACATGGAATTCGTGGTGGGGGAGCCCCCCGGCGGGCGCATGGCGGTCATGGCCTTCGGCTTCTACGTCATCATTCTGCTGCCGATCGCCACGCTGGTGGCCGTGAGCTTCGTCCACGAGCGCCCCACGGCTCCGGCGCCGAAGATCAGTTTCTGGCAGGGCGCCTGGCTGGTGCTGAAGAATCGCTACATGCGGCGGCTGCTCCTGGCGGATCTCATGATCGGCATTCCCGGACCGGTGATGGCCTCGGTGTTCATCTTCTTCCTGCGCGACGTGGTCGGCGGCGGCATGTGGAATTCGATCATTCTGATCTTCCACTACGCGCTTACCGTGGCAGGGGTGCCGTTTTGGCTCTGGGTGTCCCACAAGGTCGGCAAGCACCGCGCCTTCGCGATCTCGGCGGGTGCCCATCTGGTCAACGTCTGTCTGTTCCTGCTGCTGGGGCAGGGCGATGTCATCTGGTTTGCCCTGCTGGTGACCACCGCGGGCTTCATCTTCGCCGGGCAGCCCATGCTGATCCGGTCCATGGCTGCGGACACGGTAGACGCGGACAACCTGCAAAGCGGCGGCCAGCGGACGGGGCTGTACTTCTCGCTGATCACCATGACCCAGAAGGTGGGGGGCGCCATTGCCATCGGCGTGGCCTATCCGCTGCTCGGCCTGTTCGGCTTCGTTCCCGGCGCGGAGGTGCAGACCGCCGAAGCCCTCGATGCCGTGCGTTACATCTACGTCTTCCTGCCGGCCCTGGCGCTGGTGATCGCCCTGATCACCATGTGGCACTTCCCGCTGGACATGATCACCCAGCGCAAACTCCGCGCCGAACTCGAAGAACGTGATCGTCAGGCCGGACTGCTGCGGGAGCAGGATCTCACGGGCGATGTCGAGGTGGCCGCTGATCCGTCCGACACGCCGCGCTCGTGATGTCGATCGCGCTGAAGTCTCCGCATCACGGCAACGGCTGCGACATCAGACGAAGCTGAACTGCTCTGCTTTTGCGGCACGCCATGGGCCGGCGAAGGCAGCTGGTGGATCGCTCAGCAGTTCGCCGGGTTCCAGAAAGGTGTAGAGCTCAGCGGCGCTCTGAACTTCCAGGTCGCCGGTGCGGCGCTGCAGATGGTGGGGCTGAAGTTCTTCCGGGTGATGCATGCCGGCTGATGCGGTGATGGTGGCCAGTGCCTTCAGGGTGGCCGTATGGAAGTTGGCTACGCGATGGGCTTTGTCCGTCACCACCAGCCCGCGCTGCCGGAAGGGGTCCTGGGTGGCGATACCAGTGGGGCAGTGATCGGTATGGCAGGCCAGGGACTGGATGCAGCCTAACGCGAACATGAAGCCGCGTCCGGCGTTGCACCAGTCCGCACCGAGGGCCATGTTCGATGCCAGATGGTAGCCGGAGGTGACCTTGCCGGAAGCGCCCAGGCGGATCCCGTCGCGCAGACCGGCGCCCACCAGGACATTGCGGGCAAAGATCAGACCTTCCCGTAGTGGGGTGCCAACGCGATTGGCGAGTTCCAGTGGGGCGGCACCGGTGCCGCCTTCGGCGCCGTCGATGACGATGAAGTCGGGCTTGATGCCGGTGGCCAGCATGGCCTTGGCGATGGCCATGAACTCCACCGGATGGCCTATACAGAGCTTGAACCCGGTGGGTTTGCCACCTGACATCTCCCGCAGACGGGCGAGGAACTCCAGCAGTTCGATGGGTGTGCTGAAGGCGTGATGAGCACTCGGCGAGACGCAGTCCACGCCCATGGGCACGTCGCGGGTCAGGGCGATTTCGTGACTGACCTTGGCCGCGGGGAGAATGCCGCCGCTGCCCGGTTTCGCACCCTGGGAAAGCTTGATTTCCAGCATCTTCACCTGGGAATCGACGGCGCGTTCGGCAAAACGTCCCGAATCGAAGCGACCGTCGCGGTCGCGGCAGCCGAAATAGCCGCTGCCGATCTCCCAGATGAGATCGCCGCCGCCTTCACGGTGGTGGGGTGAAATGCCGCCCTCGCCGGTATCGTGGGCGAAGCCGCCCAGTTTTGCGCCGCGATTCAGGGCCCGGATCGCATTGGCTGAGAGCGAGCCGAAGCTCATGGCGGAGATGTTGAAGACGCTGGCCGAGTAGGGCTGCTTGCAGTCGGGGCCGCCGACGTTGACGCGCAGGCTCACGTCCAGCGGTGACGTCGGCATAACCGAGTGGTTGATCCACTCGTGCCCTGGCGCATAGAAGTCGCGCAGGGTACCGAAGGGCATCTTGTCGTTGACGCCCTTGGCGCGACGGTAGACCAGAGAGCGTTGCTCCCGCGGGAACGGCCGTCCGTCTTCTTCGCTTTCAAACAGGTACTGACGGATCGCAGGTCGCAGGGCCTCGAAGAGATAACGGAAATGGGCGATGACGGGGTAGTTGCGGCGCAGATTCTGCTTGCGCTGCAGAAGATCCAGCGTGCCGAGCATCGACAGCAGCGCAGCCGGCAGGAGCAGGAAGAGCCAGGCAGGGCGCTGCAGTGCCAGCGGTATCGACGCTGCGCTGAGCATCAGCAGGATCAGGAAGGGCAGCAGGCGCACGCAGGAGGCTCCTCGGTCGGATGATCAGGGTTCAAAGCGGGCATCGCTCATCAGTTCCGGTCGGATGCGCAGACCGTGGCCGGGGCGATCATGGGGGCTGAGCATACCGTTGTGGACCCGGGGCGGGTCGATCCAGATGTCGTCCAAAAGCTGCATGTCCTCCAGCACCAGTCCGTTGGGAATGGAGCACAGCAGGTGGACCATCAACTCCGGATAGAGATGGGGGGCCATGCTCATGCCGAAGGTGTCGGCCACGGTGGCGATCTTGCGCAGTTCCGTCAGCCCGCCGCGGGCCACATCGGGCTGCAGTATGGGAATGCCGGGGCGACGGAAGAAAGGCCGCAGTTCGAAGCGGGTGAAGTGGTTCTCGCCGCCGACGATGCGGGTTCGTGTCAGGGCATCGGCTAAGCGGAAGTAGCCGTCGAAATCGTGGGCCGCCACGGGTTCCTCGATCCAGTAGGGGTCGAAGGCTTCGAGGCGATGGCCGATGACCAGGGCTTCATCGGCGCTCCAGGCCATATTGGCATCGATCATGATGTCCACGTCCGGGCCCAGGGTCTCGCGCATGGCTTTGAGGTTGGCCACGTCTTCGGCGGCACTGAAGACATGGCCGGCCTGCATCTTGATGGCGCTGTAGCCGGCCGCCACCAGTCGCTCAGCCTTGGCCACCATGCCGTCACCGCCCAGTCCGCGCCAGCAGCCGCTGCCGTAGCAGGGCACCTGCTGCCGAAGCTGTCCCCAGAGCTTGTAGAGCGGCAGGCCAGCGGCTTGGCCGATGAGGTCCCACAGCGCCACATCGATGGCCGACAGGGCCAGCAGGGCGAAGCCGCCCCGGCCGTCGGCATAGGCTGCCTGCCAGTTGTCCTGCCAGATGGCCTCCACTTCCATGGCATCGCGGCCGATCAGGCGCGGCAGGAAGATCTCCTCCAGGCAGGCGCGGGTGGTGGCGAAGCCGTCCCAGAGGAAGAGCTGATAGCCGAGGCCCACGTGGCCGTCTTCCGTCTCCACCTCCAGCAGCAGGATGTCCCGATCCCGGGCATAGCTGGCCTGAAAACGCGGCGGGTCGAGGTAAGGCAGGCGCAGCAGCGTGACGCGTGCGTTGGCGATTTTCATTGGGGTCCCCCTGGGTTCCGCACCAGAGTACCAAAAGCCGCCTGCCTCGCATGGAACAAATCGTACGCTACGCCCTTGTGGGAGGGCTCCCGCAGCGCAGCGGAGGGGGCCGATCTGGACGCCTTCGATCGCGTGCTGCGCCATCGTTCCCCTGCGCTGCGCTCCGGGAAACTTCCCACAGGGCTGATCGCTGGATTCCGGCGTTTCGCTGGGCCGCAGTCTCATGCTGTTGGTTCATTAGTGGTGGTCGTGTCCGCCCCTTCGGGGGGTTGGCAGCGATTGGCTCTCCGACGAGGCGGGTCGGCCGCGGCGGACCGGCGCGCCGAAGTCGGGATCATTGCTGACCTTGCGCGCCACGGTGCCCGGCGGATGCCGGAACCAGCCTGGATCCTCGAAATCTCCCGGCTCGATGTCGTCGCGGACCTTCACCACCGTGAACATGCCGCCCATCTCGATGTTTCCGAAGGGTCCCTTGCCGGCCATCATGGCCAGCGTGTTCTCCGGTCCAGGCATGTGGCCCATGTCCACGTGCTGCTGGTGCTCGGCCATGCCGTGCTCACCCATGGCCATGAAGCCCGGCATGAAGCGGCGGATGCGAGCTTCCACGTCACTCTGGTCGGCGCCGATGGTATTGGGAATGCCATGGCCCATGGGGCCCATGGTGTGGTGGGCCATGTGGCAGTGGAAGGCCCAATCCCCGGCCACGGCGGTGAACTCGATGTCCCGGGCCTGACCGACGCCGACGATCTCCGTGGCTTCAGTGCGCCACAGCGCCCGTGGCCAGCGGCCGCCGTCGCCGCCGGTGACGGCGAACTGCACGCCGTGCAGGTGCATGGGGTGATTCCACATGGACAGGTTGCCGATGCGGATGCGCACCCGCTCACCGCTGCGGGCGACCAGCGGCGCGGTTGCAGGAAAGCTCTTGGAGTTCAAGGTCCAGAGGTCGAAGTCCTGCATCACTGATGGATCCGGGCGATAGGTGCCCGGGTGCAGCGCCCAGTTGTGCAGGAGGATGGCGAAGTCGCGATGGATGGTTTCCGGTTCCGCCTGCTGCGGGTGAATGATGAACATGCCCATCATCCCCAGTGCCATCTGCGTCATTTCGTCACTGTGGGGGTGGTACATGTGGGTGCCGTGCTGGCGCAGGGTGAATTCGTAGACATAGGTCTCACCGGGCGGGATGTGCGGTTGGGTCAGTCCACCCACTCCGTCCATGCCGCTGGGCAGCAGCAGACCGTGCCAATGCACGCTGGTGGGTTCGCCCAAGCGGTTGGTGACGAAGATGCGGACTCGGTCCCCCTCCATGGCTTCCAGGGTCGGCCCCGGCGTGGTGCCGTTGTAGCCCCAGCAGCGGGCCACGCTGCCGGGTGCGAATTCATGCTCGATCTCCTCGGCAACGAGGTGGAATTCCTTGACGCCGTCGCGCAGGCGATGGGGCAGGGTCCAGCCGTTGGGCGTGTGGACGCCTGCGGAAGGTTTGGAGGTATGGCCCGCGTGGACGGCATCGGGAATCTGACCTCCCTCGGCTCGAACCGGGTGGACTGCGGCGGCGCCGAGGAGGCCGGCACCGGCGCCGAGCAGAAGATGGCGGCGTCTGACGTTCATGATCTGTCTCCAGCGTGATGATGACCTGAGCGATGGTGGTGGCGATGGTGATCACCATGCCGCGGCGGCTCGTGGCCCTGATCGGGGCTGCCCGCTGATTCGGTTTCGTGCTCGCCGTGGTGTTGGCCGTGATCGTGGTGATGATCCCGATGGTCGTGGTGGTCGTGGTGGTCGTGGTGGTCGTTGTGGTCGTTGTGATTGTTGTGATCGTGCTGCTGGTGGTTGTCGCGATGGTCATGATGATCGTGACCGCGGGTCTCGGGATGGATCAGCGTGCGCAGATCCGGCGTCATTTCCGCCCCCGGGATCTCGCCGGTCAGGGGTCTGCCGACCGCGTGAGCGAGGTCGGTCCGTGCCAGCCAGTAGTCGCGAACCGCGTGGATGTAGTCCTCGTAGGCCTGGTATTCCTGCTGTCGGGCCGTCAGCAGTTCGAAGGTGCCGATGAGCATGAAGTTGTAACGTTCCAGCTCACGCTCGACGGCCTCGGCCCGGGCCGGAACGATGGCCGCGCGGTAGGTTTGGATGACTTCTCGCTGGCTGGCGACTGCCGCGAAAGCTGCACGCACGTCGAGTTCCACCTGAAGCTTCCGCTGAGCCAGTTCGGCGCTCCCGCGCATCAGCCGGGCGTCGGCCCGCATCCGCCGATGCTGTCCCTGATGGAAGATGGGCAGCTCGAGGGTGAGGCCCGGGCCGCGCAGCCGACTGCCGTCGGTCTCCCGCTCCCACTCGTAGTCCAGATCGAAGCTGCCCAGCCAGCCCCAACGGCTGGCTAGCTGCCGACCGTCCTCGAGCACGCTGAGCTGCATCTGTCCGGCGGCCAGGTCGAGCCGGTGTTCCCGGGCCTCGGCAAGCAGCGTTGCCAATTCCGGCTCTTCGGATACGGGCAGAGGCAGGGTGTCGGGCGTTTGCCAGCGCTGGCCATCCTCGCCCTGCAACGCCATGAGCAGATTGAGATCGCGCCGGGTGGCGGCCGTTTTGGCCTTGGCCTGCAATGCCCGGATCCTGGCTTCGCCGGCGGCGGCCTGTTCCCGGAGCAGCTGCAGGCGGGAAATGTTGCCGGCTTCGTGCAGGCGACGGGCGAGTAACGCCGACGCTTCGGCCGCTTCGGCGGTGGACGACCGCAGGGTGGCGTTCTGTTCGGCGGCCACGTGGCGATACCAGGCGCTCTCGGTGTCGCGGGCCACATCGATGAGCGCGGCGGCCACTTCGATGCGCAGGGCGGCGAAGTCGCGCTCAGCCAGCTCGCTTTCCTGGTGCAGCAGCAGAAGGTCGGCGAGATCCACGCCGAGCTTCCAGCTGCGCTGGGTGCCGCTTCCGGTCAGCCGCTGGAAGGACAGCGTGGGATTGGCCAGGCGCGAAGCTTCGAAGGCATCGGCGGCGGCAATGCCAAGCCGGGAATACGCCATGGCCAGGCGTGGCTGCTGGGCCAACGCCAGGGCGACCGCGGCGTCCAGGGTGAGTGGCCTGCCGAGCAGGTGTTGCCGATGGGCCTGCACGTCGATGTCGGCGGCGCTGCCGATAGCGGCCCGGGCCGACTGCCTTGATTCCGCTTGCGCTGCGTCCAGATCCCGAGCCGGCGTCATGCAGGCCGTCAGCGCCAGCGCCATGAGGGCGATGCCCAGGCGGAGTGGACCGACCAGCCGGACCGTTCCGGGAGCCTCGCTGTGGGAGCTCACGAAGCGAAGCGTAGTGAGCGATTGCCTGCCGGGCCGAGAAGGCTTCCTGCAGGCTGGGAGCTTGCAGGCGGCAGGTTCGTTGGCGGTCTGCACTCCGCCAGAGATGAAAAAAACGTCCATATCCCAGCTCCATGGCACCTTCCGGCGCAGCTGATGCGCAGGAATAGAGAGGAATCCCGCGGTGACCGCGAAATCTTGATCTTGGGCAATGGGCTGTCAGGCGATGGGAGGACGCAGCAGGGGTGGAGGCGGACCGAGGTGACGGCTGCCGGCAGACCGGCTCCGCTTTTCCGACGCGAGGTCGGATGCTGCAAAGCCGATCACCACGACCATGGCGGCGGGCTGGGGCAGGGCACAGAAGCAGACGCTGCAGTCGCCATGCTCGCAGGGGCCGCTATGGGCCTGTTCTTGGGCTGGTGCAGGGGACTTCGGAGAACCGTGGCAGTCTTGCTCGGCCGCTGCAGCCTGGGAAGCTGCAGTGGCTGCTGCGATTTCGGCAGGAGGCTGTGCTGCAGTCACATGCAGCGGAGCCACGCCGCCATGAATGATCAGGGCGAGAACGAGGAAGACCTGCAGGCATCGCTGGTGTCTGTGCATGGCCGCAACCTAGCGCCGGACGGCGCCTGATGCAAGGCGGCCCTGCGGCAGGCGGCCCTGCGGCAGGCGACCCTGCGTCAGGGCCACCCTGCGCATTCACCAGATCTCGACGCGCTCCTCGGGTGAACGGTACATGGGGTCGCCGGGTTCGACGCCGAAGGCCTCGTGGAACTCCGGCAGATTGGAGAGCACGCCCTTGACCCGATAGGGGCCTGGTGAGTGCGGTCCCGTGATCAGGTGCCGGCGCAGCGCCTCATCGCGATACAGCGTGCGCCAGATCTGCGCCCAACCCATGAAGAAGCGCTGTTCGCCCGTGAGTCCATCGATGACCGCTGCATCGGCGCCCGCCTGGGAGTTCTGCCAGGCAGCGAGGGCGATACGCACGCCGCCGAGATCGGCGATGTTCTCCCCCAGCGCCAGTTCGCCGTTGATGGTCATGCCTTCAATGGGGCTGTAGGCGTTGTACTGATCGATCATGCGCTGGGCGCGGGCGTTGAACTGCTCTTCGTCCTCGGGCTGCCACCAGTCTCTCAGGTTGCCGTCACCGTCGACCCGGCGGCCCTGGTCATCGAAGCCGTGGGTGATCTCGTGACCGATGACCGCGCCGATGGCGCCATAGTTGACGGCCGGATCGGCATCGACGTCGAAGAACGGCGGCTGCAGGATGGCGGCCGGGAACACGATTTCGGTCATGGCCGGACTGTAGTAGGCGTTGACCGTCTGCGGCGTCATGAACCACTCGTCGCGGTCCACCGGCTGCCCCAGGCGATCGACCTGGCGCTGATGTTCACAGCGGATGCTGGCGGCGACGTTGCCGAACAGGTCATCCGCATCGATGGTCAGGCAGTCGTAGTCGCGCCAGACGTCCGGCTGGCCGATCTTGGTGCTGAAGCGGGCGAGTTTGGCGTGGGCCTCGGCCCGGGTGGCCTCGGTCATCCAATCGAGTTCGTCGAGGGCTTCGCCGAAGGCTTGCAGCAGGTTCTTCACCATGGTGTCCATGCGCCGGGCGGCCTCGGGCGGGTAGTGCTCGTCCACGTACATGCGCCCCACCATGAAGCCCAAGGAGCGCTCCACCAGACTCGTGGCCCGCTTCTCTAGGGGCCGGATCTCCGGCTGGCCATTGAGGATGCGGCCGTTGAAGTCGAAGTGTTCCGCCACCAGGGCGTCGTCGAGCCAGGGTGCGGCCTGCCGCAGCAGATGGAAGCGATGATAGTCGCGCCAGTGGTCCAGGGGCGTCTCGTGGCTGAGTTCGGTCAGGCGGGCCAGGTAGTCGGGCTGGCGGACATTGATCTCATCACGATGGTCGGCGGGAATGTCGGCAGCGGCGAAGTAGTCCGACCAGGCCAGGCGCGGCGCCAGCGCTTCGATGTCGCCGAGGGCCATGAGGTTGTAGGTGGCGTTGCGATCCCGATTGGCCACCCGGGTCCAGTGGCCTTCGGCGATGGCTGTTTCCAGGGCAATGATGCGGGTGGCGGCGGCGGCTCCGCCGCTGAGGCCGGCGAGATCGAAGAGACGCTCGATGTGGGCACGGTAGCTGGCGATGATCTCGCGGGAGCGCTCGTCGTCCGCGAGGTAGTAGTCCCGGTCCGGCAATCCCAGGCCGGTCTGGCTGAGCTGGACGATGTAGCGGCTGCTGTCGCCGGGATCCTGGCTCACGAACAGGCCTAGCGGGGCGCTGCCGAGGCGGGACTGCAGGCTGCCCCAGTACGCCATCAGGGCGTTCGGTGAGTCCAGCGCGTCGATCCGGGCAAGGTCGTCGGCCAGCGGTCGGCTGCCGCGGGCATTGATGCGCTCACGGTCCATGAAGGCGCGGTAGAGATCGCCTACTTTCTGGGTATCGCTGTCTTGCTCGGCCAGAGCGGATGACTCCGCTGCCCGCTGCACGATGGCCAGAACCTGCTGCTCAGAGCGCTCCCGAAGTTCATCGAAGCTGCCCCAGCGGGAGCGGTCAGAGGGGATTTCAGTGCGGTCGAGCCAGCCGCCGTTGACGTGGCGGTAGAAGTCATCCTGGGGCCGCACGCTGTGGTCGAGATCGGCGATGGCGATGCCTGAGCCGGCGGTCGGTGCGGGTTCGGGTGTGCTGGCGCAGGCGCAGAGAAGGCTGGCCATGAAGGCTGCGAGGACGGTCGATCGCATTGTTCGGCAGGTCTCCCTGAACATGGTGAGAGGCTGTGCAAAGGGGATCCGACAGCGCTCGGCGCCATTGGTTCGATGCGCGCGGCGATTGGCCATGAAAGGTTGGGGTTCAGCGGGGCATCACTGGCTCTCGCGCAGGACGATCAAGCCTCCGAAAATGATGACTACGGCCCCGACCAGGGTCCAGGCCGTGGGCACCTCGCCCCAGAACATGAAGCCGAGCAGGGCCGCCCAGAGCAGGGCGGTGTATTCCATGGGGGCGACCACCGCGGCGCGGGTGGCCCGATAGGCGTAGACGACGCAGTAGTGAACGCTGGCACCGCAGAAGCCGGCCAGGGCAAACAGCGCCCACTGAGCGGCCGTGGGCGCGACCCAATCGCCCAGGGTCATGGCCAGCGCCACGACCAGCGAGACCGGAATGGTGAACACCACCATGGCGCCGGTGGGTTCGTCGCCGCCGATCCTGCGCGCTGACAGCGCCAGCACGGCCCAGCACAGGGTGGAGGCCAGGACGGCGAGCATGGCCGGGTGCCAGACGGCTGTTCCGGGCTGCAGCGCCACCAGGACGCCGGCGAAGCCGATGATGATGCCGAGCCAGCGCCTGACCCCCACCACCTCACCCAGAAAAGGTCGTGACAGCAGGGCGATGAGCAGCGGCGCGGCAAAGCCGATGGTCACGCAGAGCATCAGCGGCAGTTCGCCGAGGGCGTAGAAGAATCCGAATGTGGCGCCGGCTGCGGCCAGCGATCGCAGCAGGTGCCAGGCCGGCCGCTTCGGCCGGATGCTGCCCAGACCGCCACCGAGCTGGGCGAAGATCAGCACGAAGGGCAGCGAGCAGAGCAGGCGCAGCAGGACGATCTGTGGGGTGTCGAAGCCTTCCTGCAATGCCTTCACGCAGACGTCGATGATCGACCCCACCAGGGTGGCGAGGATCATCCAGGCCGCTCCCACGGCAGGGCGCGGATGCAGCAACAGCGCAGGAAGTGGGGCCACGGCAGCGTTCCGATCTGAAGGCAGCCGCGCATTATGCCCGGATGCCGCTCCCGCGGCCTGCTGGACAGCTGAAGCGACGCGCCGTATGTTCCGCCATCAACCTAATGGAGAGGGATTAACGGGCATGTACGATCTGGTGATTCGCGGGGGGACCCTGATCGATGGCAGTGGCAGCGAGCGCTTCAGCGGCGATCTGGCCATGACCGATGGCCGCATCGCGGCGGTGGGTGAAGTCAGCGGCCGGGGCCGGCGGGAGATCGACGCCAGCCACTGCCTGGTGACCCCCGGCTGGGTGGACGTGCATACCCACTACGACGGTCAGGCCACCTGGGATCCGGTGCTGGCGCCGTCGAGCTGGCATGGGGTCACCACCGCCGTCATGGGCAACTGCGGCGTGGGTTTCGCTCCGGTACGCCCGGATCAGCGGGATTTCCTGATCGAGCTCATGGAGGGCGTGGAGGACATTCCGGGCAGTGCGCTGGCCGAAGGCATCGACTGGCAGTGGGAAAGTTTCCCGGAGTATCTCGATGCCCTGGAGCGCTTTCCCCGCGCCATCGACGTCGGCACCCAGGTCCCCCACGGTGCCATTCGTGCCTATGTCATGGGCGAGCGCTGCAATACCCAGGATGACCTGCCGACGCCGGATGAACTCGCGCAGATGGCGGCGCTGGTGCAGGAGGGGGTGGCAGCCGGAGCGCTGGGGTTCTCCTCGTCGCGAACGCTGCTGCACAAGGACAAGCACGGCATTCACGTGCCGGGCACCTTCGCCGGATCCGACGAGATGCTCGCTCTCGGCCTGGGTATGAAGGGCTTGAAGCACGGCATCTTCGAGCTGGTCTCGGATCACCTCGGTGACGATGACGAGTGGCAGTGGGTGAAGCAGTTTGCCCGCGAGACGGGATTGAAGGTCACGCTGGTGGCCACCTCGGCTGCGGCCTACGTCGATGGCCGGCTCTATCGCATGGCCGAAGAAGCCCGGGCCGAAGGCATGGAGATCCGTCCGCAGATGGCCGGGCGGCCGACGGGTGTGCTGCATGGCCTGTCCTCAAGCTTCCACGTTTTCGTGGGCCATCCCACCTACGCCACCGAGCTCAAAGACCTGCCGCTGGCCGAGAAAGTGGCGCGCCTGGCGCAGCCGGAACTACGACAGAAGCTGCTTGCCGAGCAGAGCGGGATTCCGCGCACGCTGATGGGCCGGACGCTGGCCGACCTGCTGTGGCAGGTGTTTCCTTTGGGTGAGGTCCCCGACTACGAACAGCCGCGGGAGGCCAGCGTGGCCGGCATCGCCGCGGCGCGGGGTGTGGATCCCTTCGAGGTGATGTACGACCTGCTGCTGCAGGATGATGGCAAGGCGCTGTTCTACCAGCCTCTGGGGGGCTACAACGACTACAGCCTGGAGTACTACCGGGACACCATGCAGCTGCCGAACATCCTGTTCGGGCTCTCGGACGGGGGTGCCCACTGCGGCATCATTGCCGATGCGGGCATGGCCAGCTACATCCTGAGCTACTGGGGACGGGATCGGACCCGCGGTGAACGGCTGCCGCTGGAGTACCTGGTGCGCAAACTGTCCCGGGACACCGCCGAGGCCTACGGCATGCACGACCGGGGGCTGCTGGCGGTGGGTGCCAAGGCGGACGTCAACGTCATCGACTTCGATGCTCTGCGCCTGCATCGCCCGGAAGCGGTGTTCGATCTGCCCACCGGCGGAAGGCGTCTGGTGCAGCGGGTGGACGGCTATCGCTACACGGTGCAGGGCGGGCAGGTGACCTTCGAGAACAGCGAACATACCGGAGCCCTGCCGGGCAAGCTGGTTCGTGGCGGTCGCGGCGCCTGAAGACCCTGATCCAAGTTTGTGCGGAGTGATCCATGACAGATTTTCCCTTGCCCCATTTCTCCCTCGATCTGACTGGGCAGGTGGCCCTGGTGACGGGCACCACCTCCGGCCTTGGCTGGCGCTTCGCCCAGGTGCTCGCCGCCTGTGGGGCCAAAGTCGCCGTGACCGGGCGGCGGGAAGAAAGGCTGGAGCAGTTGGCGGTGGAGATTCGTGCTGCCGGCGGCGAGGCCCTGCCCCTGCGCCTGGACATGACCGACCGGTCCAGCATCCGCGACGTGGTGCAGGCCACCGAGGCCGCCTTCGGCACCATCACCATCCTGGTGAACAACGCCGGAATTCCCGACGCCCAGCGGGCTCACAAGATGTCCGACGAGCTGGTGGACGCGGTCTTCGATACCAATCTGCGCGGCCCCTGGGTACTGTCCTGCGAGGTGGCCCGGCGTTTGATCGAAGCGAAAAAGCCCGGGCGTATGGTCAACATCTCCTCCATCGGTGCCTTCAACTACGGGGGCAATGGCGCGGCGCTGTATTCGGTGACCAAGGCGGCGGTGGCGCGCATGACCGAGGCGCTGGCGGTGGAGTGGGCGCGCTATCACATCAACGTGAACGCCATCGCTCCGGGTGCATTCTCCTCGGAGATGATGGACGGCATGTTCGAGCGGCTGGGGGACTTCAGCCAGCAGTTCCCCCGCAAGCGGGTCGGCGACCCGGCGCAGCTCGACTCCACGCTGCTGTATCTGGTGTCGCCGGCATCCGACACCGTGACCGGTACCGTCATCAAGGTCGATGACGGCCAGGGGCCTCGCTGACGGCACCCTGCCTGCCCGGTCGACCTCGCCGGCACGCTTCGTGCCGGCAGGGTTTGCTTAGTTAAATATCACCATTATTTTAAAAAAAAGGCCGAGCAAGTCGGCCTTTGGGGAGGGCAGGGGAGATGCCCCGCGCGGGTTGTATCTGCGCGTACTCTCCTGCAGGTTGCCTTTGGCGGATACCGCTATCGCGGGCGTCGCCGGGGCGGACGTCGCGAACGCGCGCCTGCCGTATGGATGGGCTAATTCACTCATATTAAGGATGACGATGCAAGAAGGTCTCGCAGGGTGACGGTGCAACTCAACGGCATCGCCCACATCTACATCACCGTGCAGGATTTCGCCGCCTGCCGCCCGTTCTATGGGGCATTGCTGCCCTTCCTGGACATGCAGTGCCTGATCGACACCGACGTGCTGTACTACTGTGTAGGCTCCCGGACCGGCATCGCCATCCGCGCCGCCAGCGCAGAGCATGCCGACACGCCCTTCGACCCGTACCGGGCCGGGTTGCACCACATCTGTCTGCGGGCCCGGTCCGCTGAGGACGTGGATGCGGTGGCGGCCTTCGTGCGAGAACAGGGCGCGCACATCGTTCACGGGCCGAGGGAGGACGACTGGGCGCCGGGCTACTACTCGGTGCTGTTCGAGGACCCGGGCGGTACCCGCCTCGAAGTCAACTTCGTCCCCGGCAAAGGCAATCTGGCCAGCGAAGTGGAATTGCCCCTGCCGGCGGAGCGCCAGGCTCGGCTTTCCAAACCCTGATCCGTTGCGGTTTGCTGTGGGAGTTGACGCAGCGCAGCGGAGTCGACGATGCCGCCGATCGCGGGCTGACGTCCGCAGTTGCGCGCCATCCCTGGCGCGCCCCGCATTTCGTTCTGGACGAAATGCGCTCACAAGTTGGCAGCGCCCCCAACTGTGGGAAGGCCCTATTCGCGCAGCGAATGGGCCGATTGCGAGGCGTTGTACCGAAGCTGCAGGCACCGGCTTCGCTGAACGTCGTGCCAACCGGCGCATCGCCCTGCGGGCGCTAGCGCTCTGTTGCGCGCCATCCATGGCGCGCCCCGCTTCGCGGCGCACTGCGTGCGACGCATTTCATTCCAGATGAAATGCGCCCACAGTCAGCGCATCGCACGTTTCTTCCGCGACGGCGTGAACAAACGTTCTTGGCGAACTCCCACAGGGAGGCGCCAGATTCGCGCAGCGGAGTGAGACGATCCCCTGACGCCGGACCTATGGCGTACCCCCATCAATACGGATAATGGCCCCGGTGGTGTAGCTCGAAGCCGAGGAGGCCAGATACAGCGCGGCGCCCACCACCTCGTCGGGCTGGCCGCCGCGCTGCAGGGCGATGTTGTTCGCGGCCCGCTCGTTGAAGGCTTCCATGTCCCAGGCCTTGCTGATGTCGGTGAGGAAGGGGCCTGCCATGATGCAGTTCACCCGGACCTTGGGGCCGTACTCGAAGGCGAAGGAGCGGGTCAAGGCGTTGAGCCCGGACTTGGCTGCGCCGTATGGCTCGGACTCCGGGGAGGGCTTCACGGCGGCCACGCTGGAAACGTTGATGATGGCGCCGCCGTCTCCTTCCGCCATGCGCTGGCCCACCAGGGCCATGAGGCGGAAGGGACCTTTGAGGTTGACGCCCATCACCTTGTCGAACAGGGCCTCGGACACTTCAGCCAGGGACGGATACAGGGGCGACATGCCGGCGTTGTTCACCAGGATGTCGATGCGCCCGAAATGGGAGTAGACCGCGTCGACCATTTCGCCGCACTGATCCCAGTCGGCCACGTGGCAGCTCCAGGGAAAGGCTTCGGCTCCCAGGGCGCGAATCTCCTTGGCCGTATCCTCGCATTGCTCGAGCTTGCGGCTGGCGATGGCCACCTTGGCACCGCGGCGGGCGAAGGCCAGGGCCATTTCGCGGCCGAGGCCGCGGCTGCCGCCGGTGATGAGGGCAACCTTGCCCGTGAGGTCGAAACTGTCGGTCATGTGGCTCTCCACTTCTCAGCGATTCAGCGATCGATTCGGGAAATCTTCGATCCGCTCAGGGACAGGTCGTACATCAGGCCGCGATCGGCGAGTACGAATCCAATGACCGGCGCGCGGGTCGTGGTGGTGTCGATGGAGCCGCCCACGCCGATGCGGACCAGGGTGACGCTGCCGTCGACGCCGATCTCCCAGCCGTCCTTGGCGCGGAAATCCGCCAGCGCCTCCTCCGTCATGAAAAGCAGGATCTGGGCCTTGGCCTGGGCACCGAGCTGGAAGCCGATGGAGGCGGCCGCGGTGCTGTAGTACTGCACGGGTTTGCCGCCGATGCGCAGGACGCCTTCGCCGTACTCACCGCCGATGCCGATGCCGGCCTTGATCACCCGGGGAAAGATCAGCACGCCTTTGGCGCGTGCCACCAGGGGCCTGGCCTCAGGGGACTGACCGTAGAGCCGATCCAGCGCCGCATCGGCGCGGGCATTGATCTCGTCGGCACTGGCAGCCGTGGCGGCCGCCCAGGGCAGCATGAGCGCGAGGCCCAGCAGCACGGCAGTGAGTTGTGGCGTCATCCTCATCGGCCAAGCCTCTCGTTGAGTGTCGAAGGTGTCCGCGCCGCAGTCATCCCCATCGGCGCTGCGGTGATTATCGCTGCTGGGACGCCAATGGCCAAACGGACGGTTTCCTGTTCTCCGCTGCCGCCGGCTTGAACGTCCTGCCCCTCCCGCCCTTAGCCCGCATATCCCCGTCCGCAGCCGTGAATCGGTGAGATATGCGGGTTAGGCCAAGGTGTTCATTTCATGCGAAGTCAGACTGAGTTCAGTCGACCTCTGCGGCGCGTCTCAGCGACTTCAAGAGGGTCTCCAGCAGGGACGAGGAGAACTCGCCGCGCTGCAGCAGGGCCTGGTTGAGTTCGAGCTCGAAGCCGAGGACGCGGGTTCCGAAGCGTCGGCGCAGGATGCGGGTCATGCCGTCCTCGTGGCCGGTGTAGGGATAGTTGCGGCGCACCCTGAGATCGCTCGACGCCAGCAGGGCCTGCTTCCAGCGATGGGCGAGCTCAGCCTCGCCGTCGTGGCGGGGATCGTAGAGCACACCGATATCGGCGGTCCGGACATGCCCGTTCAATTCCGGCGTGAACGAGTGACAGGAGATGTGCAGTACACGGTCGGCGCCGGCCAGTGCGGCGCCCACCGCTTCGATGACGCCATGCTGATGGGGAGCGTGCCAGGCTCGGATGATGGCTTCCCGCTCCGACTTCGGCAGGGCGCGGACGGCCGGAGCATGAACTTTGGGGTGGCCGGCAGACCGGTTGTTGTCGGCGAGCAGTCTCGAAACCTTCCCCAGGAACACGGGTGCATCGAGGTGGCGCCCAAGATAGCGGGCCAGACCCGCGGCGCCGGGGTCCCAGCCGCGATGGCTCTGCAGCAACTCAGCGTCGTCGAAAAGGTGTTGCCAGGGCGGCGGAATGTGGTTCGTGGCGTGCTCGCAGGACACGACCCAGGCCGTTGCTGTTCCGTTGATGCCGGCCTCGCCCGGGGCCTGCTTTGCGTGCGCCCTACTCACGGAAGAGTTCTCCGTCGCGCAGACAGTCCGCGAGACGACGATAGACATCCGTCATGGCGCTGCGGGGCAGGGCCGGCGGCGGTGCGGGATCCAGCGTGAAGGCGTCGATCCTGAGGCCGGGGGCGGGCAGCTCCAGCGCCCGGCGCAGCCGCCGCGACAGGGTGCCCTGATCGAGGATCAGTTCCAGAGGGGCGCGGTCGACGGCGGTGGCAGCGAACAGGTCACCGCAGCGTTCGAGCAGATGGCCCCACAGGTCCCGGGCCCAGACCCGGCCGCGCAGACCGAAAGTGGCCAGCCAGGGCGCGTCGTCGATGCGTGCCTCGTCGCCGTGGCGCACGCACTGTTCGAGAATGGCGGCCAGACGGCCGGTCTCCAGGGCGTCGAGATCCTGCAGATGGCCGAAGCGCTCTTCGATCAGCGCCTGCAGCACGGCGACGACGAGGCCGAGAATGGCCAGATCGGCGCGGGGACATTCCTGGGTGTCGAGGACGCGGATCTCGATGGCGAAACGGTCGAAGCGGGTGATGGCGCCGCGGGAGTTCAGCCACTCCTCCTGCAGAATCCCCTCAGGGTCGAGGGGCGCGATGGCGCGGTACATGGGGAGCAGGATGCGTTCCTGGTAACTTGCCGCCGAATCGATGACTTCGGGCACCACGAGCCCGGTGACTGCGGGAAGGCGCCTGGAATTGTGCCGGTAGACTTCCATGCGGTAGTCGGCGAAACCGCTGTCGCGGCCATCGGCCAGGGGTGAACTGGCGGCCATTGCCGGCAGCACGCAGAGCAGATGGCGGATGGCGGCATGCAGTCGGTGGAGCTCGTCGTCATTGGAGAACGGCAGGTTCAGGTGCACGCTCTGGAGGTTGGCCCAGCCGTGGCCGCGGCAGTCGAAGATGCGGTCGTAGGCCTGGTAGATCGGGCTGTAGTCATGGGGCCAGAGCACCATCTCGCGTTCGGGATCCATCCACGGATGCATGGCTCCCGGAAGCAGGCGCGCGCCCTCTCCTGCGAGCAGTCCCTCGATGTCGCGGATGGTCCCCGTGAAGGCATCGGTGAGGGTCGCGAGAGTCGGTGCCGGTCCGTTGGTCTTGATCTCGATGAGGTGGGCGGCGAGTTCGTTGCTCCAGGCCACGTCGCCGCGGGCCACCTCGTTGGTGACGTCCCCGGCCACGGCGGCGAGAACGCGGTCGCAGTAGGGGCGCACGTCCAGGGAGTCGTCATCGACGATCATGTACTCGATCTCGACTCCGAAGCCCTCGAACAGACTGAGCGTGGGTTCAGGCATCGCCGCGTTTCAACCTTTCGACCCGGGACAGGAAGGTGCGCATGATCTGCAGATAGAGTTCGTCCTTGAGCACGCTGTCCTCGACGCCGGCGTCGATGCTCGGGTTGTCGTTCACCTCGATGACGTAGTAGCGACCATCGGACTCTTTGATGTCGACGCCGTAGAGTCCCTGGCCGAAGGCGTTGGCGGCCTTCAGCGCCATGCGCACCACCTCGGCCGGGGCGTCTGCCACGGCGAGGGTGTCCGCATTGCCTTCGTCCTTGCCGCCTGCGGCATCGTGGCGGACGATCTGCCAGTGGGCGTCGGCCATCCAGTAGCGGCAGACGTAGAGGGGCTCGCCGTCGACGATGCCCACCCGCCAGTCGTACTGGGTCGGCAGGTACTCCTGGGCGACGATGAGCTCCGATCGCTCGAGCAGGCCGCGGACCATGCTGATCAGGGCCTCACGGGTTTCCACCTTGTGCACGCCGCGGGAAAAAGCACTGTCCGGCGCCTTCAGCACGCAAGGCAGACGCAGCTCTGACAGCACCTCCTCCAGATTGCGGCGGTGAACGATGACGGTCTTGGGCTGGCGAATGCGCAGCCGCTGCAGCAGTTCGGCCAAGAACACCTTGTTGGTGCAGCGCAGGATGGAGCCGGGATCGTCCATGACCACCAGCCCCTCCGCCTGGGCGCGCTGGGCGAAGCGGTAGGTGTAGTGATTCACCGACGTGGTGGCGCGGATGAAGAGGGCGTCGAATTCGGCGATACGGCTGAAGTCCTCCCGGGTGATCTGATCCACCTCGAACCCGAGTTTCTCCGCTGCGCGCTCGAAGCGCGCCAGGGCGCGGGCATTGGAGGGCGGATCGGACTCATCCGGATCCACCAGGATGGCGAGATCGTAGCGGGCCTTGGACTTGCGCCGGGTTGGCGGTCGCCGGCCGGCGAAGTACTCGCCGGCGACTCTAACGACGAAGGCATGGTGCTCCGGCGGAATCGCATCCGCCGAAATGGGTTTCAGGCTCACCAGTTCCCAGTGTTCGCGACGGACGAACCTTGCCCGCAGCAGCGGCGCCTCAGCCAGCTCATAGAGTCTGGCCGCCAGCGTCGCATGACGCTTGGCCAGATTGCGGCCGAAGTAGATGGACAGTGAGAACTCGTCGGACTGCAGGCTGCCCAGGCTGCGCTCGATGAGGTCTTCGAGATCTTCTGACGCCATCCGCACCACGTGGCGGGAGCGGGTGTCCTGGATCGTGGCCAGGCTGGGAGAAGGGCGATGGCCGCGGGCCTCTGCCAGCAGCGACACGTAGTAGCCCACGCTCTGGTAGGCGTAGGAGCGGCAGAGATTGAACACCCGCACCCGCCGCAACTCGGTCCAGGCCGGTTCCGTCAGGTAGGCGCGGGCGCCGACAACCTCGACGCCGTCCAGGTTCAGGGGCCAGTCCTTCGGGTTGTCGACGACGATCAGGATCTTCACGGTGTCGGAGTCCTTGCGGTGGCCATCGCGTCCATGGCCTTGGGTGTGAGCGTCAGGAGGTTCGCATCATGGGTCAGGACGCCGAGCATGATGGCACCGATCACCCGCTCGATGCCGACATCATAGTGATGGCCGTCGGCCATGGGGTTGTCGAACAGCGGATCGGTCACCTCCACCAGCCTGCCCTTGCGATCGTAGCCCGACAGGACGACGAAGTGGCCTGACGGCTGACCGCGGATGTCGTCGTAGTCGTCATTCGGTCCCCACTCCCGCGCGGTGCCGTAAAGGTAGGTGGCTGACAGCCCGGTGATGACGGGCACGCCCGACTTCAGCAGCTTGCGGATCAGGCCGGTGCGCAGCGGATCGAAGCGGATCTGGCCGCCGAGTTCCAGGAAACGCAGGTAGCCGCGGGTGATCTCCGCCAGGCGCTCGCCGCCCTTGTAGGCCAGTTGCCGCTGCAGACGGTCGCCCAGATCCACTTCAGGCGCGCTGAACCAGGTCGGATCGAAGACCAGCAGGTTATAGGTCCAGATGGTGGCTTGATAGCCGCGCTGCAGGGCATGGCAGGCCAGATGGACCGCCAGGGTGCCCCCCGCGGGCAGCACCGGTGTCTCGGCGATCACGGTGTCGAGTTCGATGGGATCATCCCAGTAGCGATACACCGCATGCAGGCAAGTGGGGCCGCAGGTGGTGTCGTCAGGCTGAGCCTGGATGCCGAGATCGAGCTGGGTGCGCTTGGGCGCGGTGGCGGTCATGTCGGTGCTTCGCAATGGGGCGGTGGCAACAGGGTCGATGGCAACAGCGGTGACGGTGATCGATGCTGGGGCCCGGGGCTCCGAGGCGCAAGGCCGCCGCCCGGATCAGGGTCGCCCGGATCAGGGGCGGGAATCCGGGCGGGAGAGGAAACGATTGATCAGAGCGGCGCTGATGACGCCCAGAGCCACCGCAGCGATCAGCAGTGTCGCCAGGGCATTGACTTCGGGCGTCACGCCGAGGCGGACGCTGGAATAGATCACCATGGGCAGTGTGCTCGATCCGGGTCCGGACACGAAGCTGGCCACCACCAGATCATCCAGCGACAACGTGAAGGCCAGCAGCCAGCCGGAAATCAGGGCGGGCCTGATCAGCGGTACCGTGACCAGCCAGAAGGCCTGCCCCGGCCGGGCGCCAAGATCCCGTGCCGCTTCCTCGATGGAATGGTCCACCTGCATCAGTCGGGCCCTGACCACCACGGCCACGTAGGCGCTGGCGAAGGTCAAGTGGGCGAGGCTCACCGTGGTCAGGCCGCGACCGGCGGGCCAGCCCACCCACTGCTCGAGATTGACGAACAGCAGCAGCATGGACAGGCCGATGAGCACGTCGGGCATCACCAGCAGGGAGCCGAAGCAGGCCATCAGCAGGGCCCGACGCATGCCCGTCAGGCGCACCAGCGCCAGCCCGGCAGCCAGTCCCACCAGGGTGGCCAGCGAAGCGCTTGTCACGGCCACCTGCAGCGAACGCCAGGCTGCGGTGAGCAGGACCTGATTCTCGAACAGGGCGCCGTACCAGCGGGTGGAGAAGCCCCCCCACACGGTCACCAGCCGCGAGTCGTTGAAGGAGTACAGAACCAGCAGGACGATGGGTATGTACAGAAATGCGTAGCCAAAGCTGACCGCCGTGACGAAGCCCAAGCGGGCGGGTCCGCGGGCGCCGATGTTCGTGCCGGGACTCATGTCGGTACTTCCTCGCGGCGCTGCAGCCGCTGCAGCAGCGCCAGCGGCGCCAGCAGGACCAGCAGCATGGTCAGGGCCAGGGCGCTGGCGGTCGGCCAGTCGGCATTGCGGAAGAACTCGTTCCACAGCGCCGTGCCGAGCATGTAGTTGTCCGGTCCGCCGAGCAGATCCGGCACCACGAAATCACCCATGGCCGGGATGAACACCAGCAGGCAGCCGGCCAGAACGCCGGGCCAGGCCAGCGGCAGGCTGATGCGCATGAAGGTCTGCCAGGGGGTGGCGCCGAGATCGGCGGCGGCCTGCAGCAGGTCGTCCTCGATGCGGACGAAGGTGGCGTACAGCGGCAGGATCATGAACGGCAGATAGGCATAGGTCATGCCGATCAGGACTGCGGCGTTGGTGTGCAGGATCAGCAGCGGGGCATCGATGATGCCGATGCCGGTCAGGGTCGCGTTGATCAGCCCTTCGGGCTTGAGCAGGCTGATCCAGGCGTAGACGCGGATCAGGAAGCTGGTCCAGAACGGCAGGATGACCGCCAGCAGCAGCGGGGTGCGCCAGGACAGCGGCGCCCGTGCGATGGCCCAGGCCATGGGCAGCGACAGCAGCAGACAGACCAGCGTGGTCAGACTGGCCATGGCCAGCGATCCGAGCAGGGCATCGCGATAGGTGGGATCCTCGAACAGCCAGCGCCAGGCCTGCAGGGTCCCTTCCCAGAGCCAGCGCCCGGTCTCGCCGACGACGAGCAACTCGGTGTAGGGCGGCTGCTCGAAGCGGGGTTCGGAAAAGCTCACCCGCAGCAGAATAGCCACGGGCAGCAGCAGGAACACCGCCATCCAGCCCAGCGGCAGCCACGCGCTGCTGCTGACGAAACGGGCTGGGGTCATGCCGGCAGTACCCGGATGGCGTCGTGATCGAAGCCGATGCGGATTTCGGCGCCCGGCTCCACCCGGTTGCGGGGGTCGGTGAGGAGGCGGATCCCGGACTGGTCATCGAGACGCAGCAGCAGCAGTCTGTTGGCGCCCAGAAAGTCGCAGCGCTCGACGATGGCCGTGATCTCGTGGTCCCGGTGCTCACCCTCCCGCAGCACGGCCAGGCGCTCCGGACGGATGGCCAGGCTGGCGTCACCCTGCTGTTCCGGTTCTGCGTCCATGACGATGCCGAGGGCGGGGCAATGCAGCTGGCCATCGCGGACGCTGGCGCAAAACAGGTTCAGGGAACCGAACAGTTCTGCGGTTTCACGATCCACGGGAGCATCGTAGATGGCGTCGGGGGTTCCGACCTGGGCGACGCGGCCGGCGCGCATGACGGCGATGGTGTCGGCCAGGGTCAGGGCCTCTTCCTGATCGTGGGTGACGATGACGCAGGTGACACCCACCCGCTCGAGGATGGCAGACAGTTCGATGCGGGTGCGCTCGCGCAGCTGGCGGTCCAGCGCGCCGAGGGGCTCATCGAGCAGCAGCACGCGGGGATGGCGGGCCAGCGCCCGCGCCAGGGCCACCCGCTGCCGCTGACCACCGGACAGCTGATGGGGTTTGCGATCGGCAAAGGCCTGAAGGCTGGCCAGGGCCAGCATTTCATCGACCCGATCACGGATGGTGGCGCGGGGCAGGCGCTGCCGCTCCAGGCCGAAGGCGATGTTGCGCGCCACGGACATGTGCGGGAACAGCGCGTAGGACTGGAACATCATGTTCACGGGCCGCTCGTGGGGCGGCATGGCCGTGACGTCTTCGCCGTCGATGAGGATACGGCCGGCATCGGGCACCTCGAGGCCGGCAATGGTCCGCAGCAGCGTGGACTTGCCGCAGCCGGAGGGGCCGAGCAGGCACAGGGTATCGCCGCGGGCGACGTCGAGACTGACGGCGTCGACCGCGTGTACCGATCCAAAACGACGTGTAATGCCTTCGATGCGGAGAAACTCCGCAGGATCAGCGGCCACGTCGAATCCGGGTCCAGGCGCGGGTGCGTTCGCGCAGTTCCACCGGGGTGAGCAGGCGCATGGAGCGCAGCTTGGCCCGCACTTCCTCGCTCGGATAAATGCCCCGGTCCTCGCGGATGCTCTCGTCGAGGAACTCGGTAGCGGCGCTGTTGCCGTTGGCGTAGGCCACGTAGTTGGAGATCTCGGCGATCACCTCGGGCCGCAGCAGATAGTTGATGAAGGCGTGAGCGGCCTCCGGGTGGGGGGCATCGCGGGGAATGGCGATGACGTCGGTCCAGATCATCGCGCCTTCTCTGGGGATCACGTAGCGCACGGTGTGGCTGCGGTTGGTCTCCTCAGCGCGGGCAGCGGCCTGCAGCACGTCTCCGGAATAGCCCATGGCCACGCAGATGTCGCCGTTGGCGAGATCGTTGATGTACTGGGAGGAGTGGAAATAGCGCACGTGGGGACGCGCGCCGAGGAAGGCCCGGGTGGCGGCCTCCACGTCGTCCTGATCCGCCCGGGACGGATCGAGTCCCTGCCAGAACAGGGCTGCCGGCAGAGCGTCGAGGGCGGCGTCTAGGATGGCAATGCCGCAGTCCGCGAGCTTGGCCGCGACGGCCGGATCGAAGATCAGGTCCCAGGTGTCGAGTTCGAAGTCATCGCCCAGGCGCGCGCGGACCGCTTCTTCCACCACGCCGATGCCGGTGGTGCCCCACATATAGGGCAGGAGGTGCCGGTTGTCGGGATCGATGGTGGCGAGGTCCGCCATCAGACCGGCGTCCAGGTGCACGAGGTTGGGCAGCAGGGAGCGGTCCAGGGGGCGATAGGCATTGGCCGTGACCTGCCGTGCCGCGAAGGGACGCGCGGTGGGGAACACCACGTCATAGCCGGAGCGGCCGGTGAGCAGCTTGGCTTCGAGGATCTCGTTGGAGTCGTAGACGTCGTAAACCACCCGGATACCGGTCTCTGCGGTGAAGGCCTGCAGCACCGAGGGGGCGATGTAGTCGCTCCAGTTGTAGACGTGGACCACCTGCCGGCTCTGCCCCAGGGCAGAGGCCACCAGGCCGAAGGTGAGAACAACCAACGACAGAGTGTGCTTCAAGGTTGCATTCCGGATGAGGATGAGCGGGCGTCACTTTATACCGCAGCGGTCAGGCGCTGAAAACAGATTGCCGACGAGAAGTGGTGATGAAGGGCGTCAGCGGTCGCGCCGGGCGAAATCCGCCCCAAGATGGGGCGTTGGCAGCATGCGCGAAGCGATCCGCATGGTCTTCATCGCAGGCAGTCACGCCAGCTGTGGGAGTCGGGCACCAACGTTCGTTCGCGCTGTCGCGGAAGCAACATGCGATGCACCGATCTGCAAGACGTTGAGCGACGGCAACGCCGTCAGCTTCGGCAGAGCGCTTCGCAATCGGCCCATTCGATGTGGGATCAGGGCCTTCCAGCAGTCACTCCCGGGCGATGGTCTCGGCGTTCAGGGAGGCGAGCATGTCACGGATCTCGCCGAGCACGGATTCGAGCTGGATTTCGTCGGTGCCGCGGATGACCAGGGTGGTGCCGTAGCGGCCGTCCTCCGAGAACGGATAGCTACCCACGTCTACCGTGGGGTGGCGATCCTGGATCGCCCGCAGGGGCTCGGCCACCAGGCTCTCGCCCACATAGGCGCCGATGCTTCGCGAACGCACGGGCATGGCGCCATTGAGCCTGGGGGCGAGCAGCCGGATCATGGACTGCATTACGGCAGGAATGCCGGCCATCACGTAGACATTGCCGATGTTGAACCCGGGGGCGCCCACTTCGGTGTCGATGAGTCCGGCACCTTCCGGGACCCGGGCCATGCGCAGGCTGGTCTCGATGACCTCGGGGGCCAGCCCCCGCTGTTCAGCGTATTTGCGGATGCGTGAGGCGATGTCCGGATGGGTGACCAGCGGTACCGAAAAGGCCTTGGCGACGCACTCTGCCGTGATGTCGTCGTGGGTGGGGCCGATGCCGCCGGTGGTGAACACGTAGTCGAAGCTGGCGCTGACGCTGCGCAGGGTGTCGACGATGACCGCTTCGTTGTCGGGAATGGTGCGCGCTTCGCGGACCTGGATGCCGCGCTCGTTGAGGCTGCGGGCGATGTAGGAAAGATTCACGTCCTGAGTCCGTCCGGAAAGGATCTCGTTGCCGATGATGAGCACGCAGGCGGTAACGGGCTTGGCCGAAGCGACTGACGACATGCGGAGACCTCTGCAGGGGCGCGATCAGGAGCTGCCATCATACTTGGCCGGAGGCTCCTAGTGCAGGGTCCGAGGCTGCCGCGCTGGCCAGGCAACCCTTGCGGCCGGACGAGGCGGAACGGCGACGAGTTCCTGCCCAGTCCTCGGCTGCCTGGGCTATCATCCGCCGTGAGCGCCCGGTCGGGTCGTGAGCTCGGTGGCGGGCGCGGCAAAACGCTCGAAGGTCCGCGTCAGGCCGGACTCCTGACGATTGCGAACTGTTAAGGAGTGCGATCATGTCAACGTCGATGTCGAATGGTTTTCTGGTGCTGCTGCTGGCGCTGCTGCTGGGCGGATGTGCCGCACAGCCCGCGCCCGGGGACGAGCCGGGGGAATCAGGAGAAGCGTCGATGGAGCAGGACGTTTCCGATGAGGACGTGGCGTCGGCTCCCGATGCCGATGCGGTCTATGAGGCGTTTCCCCCGGGGGCGCCACAGCGCTGCATCGACGTCCGCCGGATCCGGCGCATCGAGCCCATCGGCAACCATACCCTGCTGTTCCACGTCGGGGGCGGCGAAGTCTGGCGCAATCGATTGCCGCGGTCCTGCCCGGGCTTGCGGCGCCACAGCCGGTTCCTGTATGAGCCACGCAGCGGGCGGCTGTGCTCTCTGGACGTGGTGTACCTGCTGGAGGATCACGGCTTCGGGTTCCGGCGCGGCGCGGGCTGCCCCCTGGGCGAATTCGACTACCTCACCGAAGAACAGGCGGAAGCCCTGAAGAACCTGCGCTGAGCGTCCGCTGCTGACGGCTTGGGCGCTGCGGCGGGGAAAGCCATCGCGCGCCTGCGGAATTCCGTAGGCGCGAAGCCGAGGGAGCCCGCAGCGCGGGCGACGAAGTCAGGGGGATCGCTGTTCCGCCAGCGAAGCGCAGTCGATGCACAGTGTCGCCCAGACGATGGCGCGCAGGCGTTCCGGAGCAATGGTGTCTCCGCAGCTGGCGCATTCGCCGTAGACCCCTTCATCGAGGCGTTTCAGCGCCCGGTCGATCTGCCTGAGCTCGACGCGGGCATCCTCGTCGAGGGCTTCGAGCACTTCCTGGTTTTCCAGCGCAGTGGCCTGTTCGGCGAAATCTGCCGGCAACGGTTCTTCCCGGTGATGCACATCCTTGTCGAGGCGGCGTACCCGGTCGAGCAGCTCGCTGCGCGTGGCATGCAGTGCCTCACGAATGGCGTCCAGATCCAAGTCTGACTTGCCGTTGCCCTTGGCCATGTCTACCTCTGGGAGAGTCAACTTCGAGGTCGAGTCTAACCCACAATATCCGCCGGGACGCAATGCCACCGCCAGGGCCGGAGGGCCAATTCGCCGTCGGCCGCTGGCGCCGGGCTTGGCCAGCTGCCTGGCGTTGGCAGTATCCTGGCAGCGTCGGACTCGTGAGCGAAGATCATGAAGACGTTGCTGTTGACCGGTTTTGCACCCTGGGATCACTACCAACGCAATGCGGCCCGGGAGCTGCTGCGTGATCAGGCGCAGATGGGACCGCAGGGCTGGCGCATCCGCTGCGTGGAAGTCCCGGTGTCCTGGCAGCGAGCCTGGCCCGCTGTCGCGGCGGCGTGGGACGAGACCGTGCTCGCGGTGGTGGCCTTTGGACAGGCAGAAGACGATGCCGTGCGCATCGAGCGCTTTGCGGTCAATGGTTCGAGCAACTCCGCCGCCGATGTGGACGGCGCGTGCTTCGCGGACGATTGGATCGTGGCAGGGGGCCCTGCGGCGCTGCACACGGGATTGCCCTGGCGGCGCCTGGAGCAGGCCGTGGGCGCGGCCGGCTTGCCCGTGCGCAGTTCGCTCAGCGCCGGCGACTACCTCTGCAATCATCTGGCCTATCGCGTGCTCTACCGCGCGGCGGAGGATCCCGGCACGCTGGTGGCCGGATTCGTGCACGTTCCCACCCTCGAGCGGATGTCGCTCGGGGACCTGAACCGGGTTCGGCAGGTGGTCGTGGAGGAGGTCATCGACCACCTCGAGGTCGCATCGGGAACTTCGGCCCGCGCTCAGGCCTGAAGCAACGGGCCAATCAGCGCTTGCGGCACAGCGTCAGGCCGTCGCCGATGGGGACGAGGCTCAAGTCGATGCGCGGGTCGGTATGCAGCTTGCGGTTCAAGGCACGGATGGCCTCGGTGTCGCGATCCTTGACCGTGGGATCGGCGACGGTGCCGTGCCAGAGGGTGTTGTCGATGGCGATGACGCCGCCGGGCTTCACCAGACTCAGGCAGGACTCGTAGTAGTCGTCATAGTGGCTCTTGTCGGCATCGATGAAGGCGAAATCGAAACCATCCGGACCCTCGGCAGCCAGCAGGTCCGCGAGCGTGTCCAGGGCCGGGCCGAGGCGCAGGTCGATGCGTCCGGCCACGTCTGCCTCCTCCCAGAAGGGCTGGGCAATGCTGGTGTAGTCGGCACTGATGTCGCAGGCCACGATGCGCCCGTCCTTCGGCAGCGCCGCAGCCACCAGCAGGGTCGAATAGCCTGTGAACACCCCCACCTCGATGCAGTGACGCGCGCCCAAGAGCTTCACCAGCATGGCCATGAACTGGCCCTGCTCGGGCGCGATCTGCATGTTGTGTTCGGGCATGGCTGCCGTGGTGTCCCGCAGCCTGCGGGCAATGGGATCCTCCCGCAGGGACACGCCCATCATGTAGGCATGGATGCGGTCGTCGAGTTCGATGGAGCGATTCGACATGGTCGTGTCCTTCTCGGCTTCAGAGCAGGGCGTCGATGAAGCGCGCCAGCTCCACGTCCCGTTGCGACAGCCCACCGGCGTCATGGGAGGAGAGCCGGATCTGCACCTTGTTGTAGACGTTGAACCACTCCGGGTGGTGGTTCATGGCATCGGCCTTCAGGGCCACCCGGGTCATGAAGCCGAACGCGGCATTGAAGTCCGGGAAAGTGATCTCGCGGCGAATGCCGCTGCGGTCGTCATCGAGCACCCAGGCGGGCAGCTGCCCGGAGAGGGCGTCGATGGCCGGGTCGTCGAGGGCATCGGCAGTCATGCGCGGACTCCTTGCTGAAGGGGCTGCTGAACTGCTGGAAGAATGCCAGGGCTCGACGTCTCTCACCAACAGCCCCGTGCCGTCTACCCTGGCATGTGGCGCATCGGGTCTTGGGTTACCATCAATGAGACAGCGATGGGAGGCAGCATGACTGCAGGGAACAGCGCGGGTGATGCTCCGGCGGCGGATGCCGGCCCCGAAGAACTCGATCCGGCGCTGCGCGATGATGTCCGCCTGCTCGGTGAACTGCTCGGTCGAGCCATTGCCTCGGAGCGCGGCGGCGAGTTCATCGGCCGGATCGAGACGATCCGGCAACTGGCCAAGGAAGTCCGTGCCGGTAGCACGAGCTGGGAAACGCTGCGTGACTACCTGGCGGCGCTGCCCGAGGACGCCCTGGTGGACGTGGCCCGGGCCTTCAATCAGTTTCTCAATCTGGCCAACATTGCCGAGCAGCATCACCAGATCCGCCTCCGGCAGCGCGCCGAGGAGCAGGACCTGCTCGCGGGCGTGTTCCAGCGCCTCCAGGAACAGGGCCATCGTCCGGAGGAGCTGGCGCAGGCCTTGGCCGCCAGCGCCGTGGAACTGGTGCTGACGGCCCACCCGACGGAAGTCATCCGGCGGACGCTGATCCGCAAGTACGACGCTATCGCCCACGGCCTCGGACGCCTGGAACAGAGCTCCGGAGCTGAGGCGGAAGCGACCCGCACGGCACTGGCGAGGCTGGTAGCAGAAGCCTGGTACAGCGACGAACTGCGCGAAGAGCAGCCCACACCTCAGGATGAGGCCAAGTGGGGCTTCGCGGTGGTGGAGAACAGTCTCTGGCAGGCATTGCCGCGCTTCATGGGGCGGCTGGACCGTGAACTCGAAGCCCTGGGCGCCGAGCCGCTGCCGCTCTCGGCGGCGCCCGTCCGCTTTGCGATCTGGATGGGCGGTGACCGGGACGGCAATCCCAACGTGACTGCCGCGGTCACCCGGGAAGTGCTGATGCTGGCGCGCTGGATGGCGGCGGATCTCTTCCTGCGCGACGTGGAATCCCTGCAGAGCCAGCTGTCCATGGTGCGGGCCACGCCTGAGTTCGAAGCGCTGGCGGGCGGCGCGACCCGGGAGCCCTATCGGGCCGTGCTGCGGCAGCTGCGGGACCGGCTGCGTCGCACCCTGCTGTGGGCTGAAGCCCTCGATCCGACTCCGCCTGCGGATCGCAGCAGCATCATTCTCGATCAGTCCGAGCTGCTCGAGCCCCTGCTGGCCTGCCATCGTTCCCTGGTGGCCTGCGGCATGGCCAGCATTGCCAACGGCGAGCTGCTCGACACCCTGCGCCGGGTCGCCTGTTTTGGCGTGCACCTGGTGAAGCTGGACATCCGCCAGAGTGCGGACCGGCATGAGGATGCCCTGGACGCCATCACGGCCCATCTGGACATTCGCGACGAAGCCGGCAACAGCTACGGTGACTGGGACGAGGCGGCCCGGCAGCGTTTTCTGCTCGCGGAACTGGCCAGCCGGCGGCCCCTGTTTCCTGCCCAGTGGCCGGCGCCGGAGCAGGTGGCTGAAGTGCTGGACACCTGCCGGGTGGTGGCCCGGCAGCCGGCAGGCGCCATCGGTCAGTACATCATTTCCATGGCCGCGCAGCCTTCGGATGTCCTGGCGGTGCTGCTGCTGCTGCGCGAGGCCGGCATGGAGCAGCCGCCGCCGGTGGTGCCCCTGTTCGAAACCCTGGACGACCTGGAGCGGGCGCCAGCGGTGGTGGACGCGCTGCTGGCGCTGGACGGCTATCGGCAGCTGGCCGGTGATCACCAGCATGTGATGATCGGCTACTCCGACTCTGCCAAGGATGCCGGACAACTGGCCGCAGCCTGGGCCCAGTACCGGGCTCAGGAGGCGCTGGTGGCCGTGGCAAAACGCCACGATGTCAGGCTGACCCTGTTTCACGGTCGCGGCGGTGCCGTGGGACGTGGCGGCGGACCTGCCCATGCTGCCATCCTCAGTCAGCCGCCGGGCTCGGTGGGAGGCAGTCTGCGGGTGACCGAGCAGGGCGAGATGATCCGCTTCAAGTTCGGCCTGCCCGATCTGGCCGAGCAGAGCATGGCGCTGTACACGGGAGCCACCCTGGAGGCGACCCTGCTGCCGCCGCCGGCGCCGACCCAGGCCTGGCGTGACGTCATGGACCGCTTGGCGGCGCTGGCGCTGGACGGCTATCGCAGCGTGGTGCGCGATGACCCGGAGTTCGTCCCGTTCTTTCGCGCCGTGACCCCGGAGCAGGAGCTTGGCAAGTTGGCTCTGGGCAGTCGGCCTGCGCGCAGGAAGGCCACCGCCGACGTCGAAAGTCTGCGGGCCATTCCCTGGGTGTTTGCCTGGACCCAGATCCGCCTCATGTTGCCGGCCTGGCTGGGTACGGATGCGGCGCTGCATGGGGCCCTGGCTGCCGACGAGCGGACCCTGCTGGCGGACATGGCAGCCCAGTGGCCCTTTTTCCGCATGCAGATGGACATGCTGGAGATGGTCATGGCCAAGACCGACTGTGAGCTGGTGCGCTGGTATCAGCGTCGCTTGCTGGCTGCAGATCGCCGCAGCCTCGGTGAAGCGCTGTGCGGACGCGCGGAGGGGCTGGCGCGGGACCTGCTCACGCTGCGCGGCCACGGCCAGCTGCTGCAGGATGATCCGCAGCTGCGCGAGAGCATCAGCGTCCGCAACACCTATCTGGACCCGCTGCACCTGCTGCAGGCGGAACTGCTGGAGCGCTCCCGGCGCGCCGAGCGGCCGTCGGCAGCCGTGGAGCGGGCCCTGAAAGTCACCATGGCAGGCATTTCCAGTGGCCTGCGCAATACGGGATGAGTGAGGACTGCATGAAGATCGAAGGTGGCAACGTGCTGGTGACCGGGGCCAATCGCGGCCTCGGCAAGGCCTTTGTCGAGGAGCTGCTGGCCCGTGGTGCTGCAATGATCCACGCCAGTGGCCGTGACCTCGAAAGTCTGGAAACCGTTTCGGCCCTGGACCGGGACCGGATTCGGCCGGTGGCGCTGGATGTCACCGACGCCGTCGGTATCGAGGCGCTGGCGGCAGATACCCCGAGCCTGGACGTGCTCATCAACAACGCCGGTGTCGATTGCCCGGTGCCGGTGGTGGGCGGTGGCGACATGGCGGACCTGCGTCGGGCCATGGAGGTGAACTACTTCGGGGTCCTGAACATGAGCCGCGCCTTCGCGCCCGTGCTGGCCCGATCGCCGTCATCCGCGATCATCAACGTGGGTTCCATGGCCGGCTTCATCCACGTCGCCGACAACACCGGCTACAGTGCTGCCAAGGCTGCCCAACTGATGCTGTCCCAGGGGCTGCGCGGTGAACTTGCCGGGCAGGGCACGCGGGTGATGCAGGTACTTCCCGGCTTCATCGACACGGACATGGGCGCGAGGTTTCCCATGCCCAAAGCCTCGGCCCGCAGCATTGCCGCGGCCGTGCTCGACGCCCTCGATCACGGTGAGGATCTCATCCTTCCCGATGTCTTCGCGCGCATGAGCTACGACGCCTTCGTGGAGCGCCCGGAAGCCGTGATGCGCGAGCCGGCAGCGGTGATCGGCGCCCTGGTGCAGAATCTTCTGGCTCCTCAGTCGCAGAGCTGAACCGAGCTCTGCGCTTGGAGTCTGCGGGAGCATTTCTTCGGGATCGGTATCGATTTCGATCCCGATAGCGATCCAGATTGGGAGCGGCCCAACGGCGGCGGTGTCATCGTTCGCGCTGCGCAATGCGTCCACAAGAGCCTCTCCCCCTGATCACGGCGTAGGGCTCGGCGCCGCGCCGCGCTCTGTGGGAGTTCGCCAAGAACTTTCGTTCACGCTGCCGCGGAAGAAACTTGCGATGCGCTGACTGTGGGTGCATTTCGTCTGGCCTGTTTCGCCTGGAGCGAAACAGGTCGCGCAGCGCCCGCAGGGTGAGCGCCATGGACGGCGCTCAACAGCGAAATGCGTCGCACGCAGTGCGCCGCGAAGCGGGGCGCGCCATGGATGGCGCGCAAC
>JAFIFJ010000060.1 GCA_020832085.1 Gammaproteobacteria bacterium
ACCGGTAAATCCATCGTTGCGCTCGGCCCGGGTGCTCGACGTACTGTCGAGTACGCCTGCGCGCCCGGCCTGTCGCGCGCCTTGTCTTTCCCGGCATCTCCACGCCCTCGCTTCGCGCATCGGTGAGATATGCGGGCTAGCTTCAGCCACTCGCCGCCGGCTTCCACACCAGATCGAGCTGACGGGCGGCGCGGACGTCGTCGAGGCGCTTCACCGGCAGCGTCAGCGGAGCCGAGCGAACCAGCTCCGGGGTCTGTTCCGCTTCCATGCGAATGGCAACGAGCGCGTCGATGAAGGCATCCAGTTCCTCCTTGCTTTCGGTCTCGGTCGGCTCGATGAGCCAGCACTCAGGCACCAGCAAGGGGAAGTAGGTGGTGGGCGCGTGGGGGCCGTAGTCCAGCAGGCGCTTGGCCAGGTCCATGGCGTTGACGTCGTGCTCCTTCGCCATGCGCGCAAATGTGAGGATGAACTCGTGGGTGGCGCGGCGGCGGGGGTAGGCCAGTTCGAAGCCTTCCGCGGCCAGCCTTCGCGCCAGATAGTTGGCATTCAAGGTGGCGTAGTCCCCGACACGGTGCATGCCCTCGCGACCCAGCATCAGGGCGTAGGACAAGGCCCGGACCAGGATGCCCGCATTGCCCATGAACGCGGACAACCGGCCGATGCTGCCGGGCATTTCGTCCTCGTCCAGCCAGCGATACCAGGGCGCGCCGTCGCGATCCTCGCGGACCACGATGGGCGTCGGCAGATGGGGCAGCAGTCGCTCTCCTACGCCCACCGGACCGGCCCCCGGACCGCCGCCGCCGTGAGGCGTGGCGAAGGTCTTGTGCAGATTCATGTGCAGCACATCGAAGCCCATGTCGCCGGGCCGGACCTTGCCGAGGATGGCGTTGAGGTTGGCACCGTCGTAGTACAGCAGGCCACCGGCTGCGTGCACCGCGTCGGCGATCTCCTTGATGCGACGTTCGAAGACCCCGCAGGTGGAGGGGTTGGTCATCATCAGGCCCGCGGTCTGGGGACCGAGGGCCGCGGTGAGGCTTTCGAAGTCCACGTCGCCATCGGCGTCCACGGCCACTTCGCGCACCTTGTAGCCACACATGACCGCGGTGGCCGGATTGGTGCCATGGGCCGCAGTGGGCACCAGGATCTCCTGGCGCTCGTGATCACCGCGGGCCTCGTGATAGGCCCGGATCATGGCCACGCCGGCGAACTCGCCCTGGGCCCCGGCCATGGGGGTGAGGGACACGCCGCGCATGCCGGTCACGGCCTTCAGGGTTTCCTGCAGTTCGAAGAACACGCTCAGAATGCCCTGCGACAGCGACTCCGGCGCCAGCGGATGGCGGCCCAGGAAACCCGGCAGGCTGGCCGCCCGATGGGCGCCCCTCGGGTTGTACTTCATGGTGCAGGAACCGAGCGGATAGAAGCCGGTGTCGATGGAGAAGTTCTGCCGCGAGAGGTTGGTGTAGTGCCGCACCACCTGCAGCTCGGACACCTCCGGCAGCGGCGCGGGTTCCTGACGCAGCATGGCCGCGGGCAGATCGTCCGCTGCCGGCGGCTCGGGCAACATCTGCGCGAGGGCGCGGCGGCCAGGGGCTGACACTTCGAACAGGGTACGACCCTGGGTCTCCGGACGGCTCATGACTGCACCTCCTTCAGGGTGGCTTCCAGGGCCGTGGCCAGAAGTTCGATCTCCTCATCGGTCCGCTTCTCGGTGGCGCAGACCAGCAGCTCGTGACTGCGATCGGACCAGAACTCCGACAGCGCCACGCCAGCCAGCAGCCGTTGGCCCGCCAGCGCCTCCACCACCGCCTGGGCAGGTTTGGGTAATCGCAGCAGCGCTTCGTGGAAGTACGGTCCTTCGTGTACCCGCTCCACACCGGCAATGGCCGTGAGCCGCTCGACCAGGGCCCGCGTCCGGGCGTGGCAGTGTCCGGCCACCCGGCGCAGGCCATCGCCACCGAGCAGCGCCATGTACACCGTGCCGGCAGTGACCAGCAGGCCCTGGTTGGTGCAGATGTTGGAGGTCGCCTTGCCGCGGCGGATGTGCTGCTCCCGGGCCTGCAGCGTGAGGGTGTAGCCGGTGCGGCCATCGAGATCGACAGTGCGCCCGATGATCCGGCCGGGCATCTGCCGGACGTGCTCCTGCCGGCAACAGATGAAACCGAAGTAGGGTCCGCCGGAAGCCATGGGAATACCCAGTGGCTGACCGTCTCCGACAACGATGTCGACGCCGGCCTCGCCCCAGCGTCCGGGCGGCTCCAGCAGCGCCAGCGAGGTGGGATTGACCACCGCGATCACCAGCATGCCCGCCCTGTGGCCGGCGTCCGTGAGGGCATGCACGTCCTCCAGCCGGCCGAAGAAATTGGGGTGCTGGATCACCAGCGCCGCAAAGTCCTCGCCATCGAACGACTGCAGAGCATCCGGCGCCACCGTACCGTCGCTGGCCGCCGGCAGCTCCACCAGATCCATGTCCTGATTGCGGACGATGGCCTCGGTGGCGCGCCGATACAGCGGATGCAGGGAGCCGGCCACCAGCACCCGCCGCGATTTGGACTTGCGATTGGCGCGGATGGCCATCAGGCAGGCTTCGGCGAGTCCGGAGCCGCCGTCGTAGACCGAGGCGTTGGAGACGTCCATGGCCGTCAAACCGGCAATCATGGTCTGGTACTCGTAGATGACCTGCAGCGTGCCCTGGCTGGCCTCGGCCTGATAGGGCGTGTAGGCGGTCATGAACTCACCGCGACCCACAAGATCCCAGACCGCCGCCGGAATGTGGTGGTCGTAGGATCCGGCCCCGGCAAAGCAGGTGACGTCCGCATCCCGCGCGGCGCGAGCGCCGAGATCGGCCAGCATGGCCATCTCGGAAACCCCCTCGGGCACCTCGTCGAGATCACCGGCGCGCAACGCCTTGGGAATCTCGTCAAAGAGGTTCTCGATGCGCTCGACGCCGATGGCGTCGAGCATGGCCCGTGTGTCGTCTTCGGTATGCGGTATGAAGGGCATGCGTCAGGTTCCGGCGCCGGCTGCGGGCGGCGCCCAGACCGGGGCCGGCGCTTGGCGGCGCGGCCCGATGGGACCCGTGTTCAAGAGCTGTGACGCGGGACATTCAGCGCCCGAAGTCCCACAGCAGAGCGTCAGTGGCTCTCGCTTTCGGCCACTTCTCCATAGCCTTCGGCGTCGAGCAGCTCGTCGAGTTCCGCCTTGTCCAACGGGCGCAGCTTGAAGAACCAGCCGGAACCGTAGGGGTCCTCGTTGATGGTCTCGGGCGCCTCTTCGAGGGCCTCGTTGATGGCGATCACGGTACCGCTCACCGGTGCATAGATGTCCGAAGCCGCCTTCACCGATTCCACCACGCCAGCTTCGGAGCCGGCCTGAATGTCGATGCCGAGTTCCGGAAGTTCCACGAACACCACGTCACCGAGGGCATCCTGGGCATGGTCGGTGATGCCGACCGTGACCGTGCCGTCTTCCTCGAGGCGCGCCCACTCGTGGGTGGCAGCGTAGCGCAGTTCGGCCGGGATGTTGCTCATCTGGAATCGTCTCCATGGCTTGGGTGTACCGATGCATCACCCGATGATTCATGTCGTATCTGGCGCTACAGCGAACCTCCCGGTCCGATCGTCGCGCCAATCTCGAGGCCTTGATCGAAGGAAGTGCCAAGTGCCCGCGACGTCCTCGTGGGAGCCCGCAGTGCAGGCGACGTGCCAGGACGGCGCGGAACTCGACCTTGCCTTCGCGGCAGCGTCCAATCCTTAGGGCGGATCTGCTATGCGCCTTCGCCGCGGCGCACGAAGGGCAGTTTCACCCGCGCCACCGGCAGCGCTTTGCCGCGCATGTCCACTTGCAACTGTTCGGCGTCCACATCGGCCGCGATGCGCGCGAAACCGATCCCCGCTCCCAGCGTCGGCGAAAAGGCGCCGCTGGTGAGTTCTCCGATCACCCGCCCATCGTACGACAGCTGCTGCCCTCGGCGCAGGACCCCGCGGGCCTCGAGCTTCACGCCCACCAGCCTTCTCGGCACGCCCTGCTCCCGCTGCCGGGTCAGCGCCGCGCGGCCGATGAAGTCCCGCTCCGGTGGCTTAAAGGCCACGGTCCAGGCCAGATTGGATTCCAGCGGCGTCGCCGTCTCGTCCATGTCCTGGCCATAGAGATTCAGGCCTGCTTCCAGACGCAGGGTATCCCGGGCACCGAGTCCGGCCGGGGCCACGCCCGCCGCCAGCAGCGTCTGCCAGGCCGCGGCCGCCTCGTCACCGGGCAGAATGACCTCGAAGCCGTCCTCTCCCGTGTAGCCCGTCCGGGCAATGAAGCGATCGCCAGCTTCCACGAAACCGAAGGGTTTCAGGCCCTGCACGGCCGCCGCCGCGTCTCCGAGCCATTTCCCGGCACGGGCCAGCGCATGAGGCCCCTGCACCGCGATCATGGCCAGATCCGGGCGCTCGGTGAGGACCACGTCCCCGCGGCGCTGGGCCGCCATCCAGGCCAGATCGGCCTCACGGGTGGCGGAGTTGACCACAAGCCGCCAGCTGCCGTCACGCCGGTAGGCAATGAGATCGTCGAGAATGCCGCCGTCTTCATTGAGCATGGCGGAATAAAGAGCCCGCCCGGACGCTTCGAGTTTCGCCACGTCGTTGGCCAGCAGCCGGCGCAGCCAGTCGCCAGCATCGCTGCCGTCCACATCCACCACCGTCATGTGCGACACGTCGAACATGCCGGCGGCTTTGCGCACCACATGGTGCTCCTCCACCTGGGAGCCGTAGTGCAGCGGCATGTCCCAGCCGTGGAAGTCCACCATTTTGGCCCCGGCGGCCAGATGCTCGGCGTAGAGCGGCGTGCGTTCGGTCATGCAGGTTCTCCTGCGGTCGAATCGAGCCCCATGGCCTGGCGCAGCAGGGTGCGTTTGACCATGCCCAGGTCACCCACCCGGCGCAATCCTTCGTTGCGCAACCAGCGCAGGCCGGGATCCTCGGCGGCAAACAGACGCTGCAAGCCATCCATCGTCCGCAGCATGATCGCATTTTCGCCGCGCCGGATGCGCTCGTAGTGGTAGAGCAGATCCGGATCACCGAGCAGAGCCCGGCCCGGGCCCCGCAGCGGGCGCCGCAGTTCATCGCGCAGCACGCGCACGTCCTGCAGACCCAGATTCACGCCCTGCCCCGCCATCGGATGCAGAACATGGGCGGCATCACCCACCAGCACCACCCCCGGCGCGCGATAGGTCTGCGCATGGCGCTGCTGCAATGGAAATCCCACCCTGCGATCCACCGCCAGCACGGCACCGAAGCGACCCTCCATGGCCCGGCTCAACGCCGCTGCAAACTCGGCATCCGCCAGCGCCTCCATGGCCAGGGCGCGATCCGTATCCAGCGACCAGACTACGGAGACCCGATGCCTGCCATCCACATCCGGCAGCGGCAGGAAGGCCAGGGGTCCCGTGGGCAGAAAGCGCTGCCAGGCGGTGTTCTCGTGAGGCCGTTCGATCTCCGCCAGGGTGGCAATGGCGCGCTGCCCGGTATCCTCGCTGCTGACCTCGATCCCGGCCAGAGACCGGACCCGGGACTCGCCGCCGTCGGCGGCCACCACCAGTGCGGCCTCCACTTCGGAACCGTCGTCCAGACGGACCACGCTGCGGCCGCCGAGAGCCTCCATGCCGGACACGCCGGCACCGGTCACGCAGGCAATGCCCTCCCGCTCCAGGGTCTGCCACAGCGCGAAGGCCAACGGATGATGGGGAACGAGGCGGCCCAGTTCAGCCACGCCGATTTCCTCTGCAGTGAACCGCAGATTGCCCGTACCCTCAGCATCCCAGACTTCCATGGCCCCATAGGGACATCCCGCCGCCGCCCAGTCGGACTCGTCCACGTCCAGTTCCGCCAGCAGGGCGATGGAGGCCGGCGATAGGGCCAGCGTACGCAGATCCTCACCGAGGACTCCGGCGGTGGGCGCCTTGGCACCCGGCGCCCGGCGTTCGAGAACCATGACCTCAGCACCCAGGCGCGCCAGCGCCAGCGCCGCGCAGGCCCCGACCACACCGGCACCGACAACGACGATATCCGCGCGCCGGCTCACCCGCTGCCGACCAACGACGACTCGGCCATGAGGGCCTCGATGGCATCCGGCGACTTCGGCACGCCGCCGGTGAGGACTTCCGGCTCACCGCGGGTGATGACCACGTCGTCCTCGATGCGAATGCCGATGCCGCGGAAGCGCTCCGGCACGCCTTCGAGGTGCAGTGGGAAATACAGCCCGGGTTCCACCGTCAGGACCATGCCCGGCTCCAGCACCCGCCAGGCGCCGCCCACGCGATAGTCGCCCACGTCGTGCACATCGAGGCCGAGCCAATGCGATGTCTTGTGCATGCAGAACTGGCGCGCCGCTTCGGTTGCCAGCAACTCATCGACGCTGCCCTCGAGCAGGCCATAGCTGAGCAGCGCTTCGGTGAAGACCCGCTCGGCGGCTTCGTGGGGCGCATTGAAATGAGCACCGGGCCGGGCCGCCTCGATGGCGGCGTGCTGGGCTGCAAGCACCAGTTCATAAAGTTCACGCTGCACCGGCGTGAAGCGTCCGGATGCGGGAAACGTCCGGGTGATGTCCGATGCGTAGCCCTGCAGCTCGCAGCCGGCGTCGATCAGCACCAGGGCATCCTCCGGCACCGGGGCGTCGTTGCGGACATAGTGCAACGTGCAGGCATTGACGCCCGCGGCCACGATGCACTCATAGGCCGACTCTCTGGCACCGCCAAGCCGAAAGGCGTAAAGCAGCTCAGCCTCGAGATCGCGCTCGTTGATGCCAGGGCGGCAGGCCTGCATGGCACGCCGATGAGCTTCGGCGGAGATGGACGCGGCCTGACGCATCAGGCGCAGTTCCGCCGCGCTCTTCACCAGTCTCAGATCGTGCAGCAGATGGCCGATGTCCACGAATTCGCATTGGGGCAGCGCCTCCGAGCCCACCCGACTGCGCAAGCTGTGGACCCAGCCCAGCACCCGGCGATCGAACTCCGCATCGCCGCCGAGGGGAAAATAGATGCGCCGGCGACCCTCGATCAGTCCGGGCAGGATGTCGTCCAGGTCATCGAAGGGAAAAGCGTCGTCGAGACCGAGGGCGGCAGCCGCCCGCTCCGGACCGAGGCGCTCGCCGTCGTAGAGCTCTCCGCGCGGATCGCGTTCACGGCAGAACAGGATGCTCTCTCCTGCCGCGCGTCCCGGAACCAGCACCAGCAGGCCCTGGGGTTCATCGAAGCCCGTGAGGTAGAGGAAATTGGAATCCTGCCGGAAGGGATAGGCGGTATCGCCGTTGCGCAGGCGCACGCTGGCCCCGGGAATCAGGGCCACGGCATCCTCGTCGAGGCCGTCCATGAGCCGGCGCCGCCGGCGCGTGTACTCCGCCGCCGCAATGCCCGTAGCCTTGAGCATGGCAGCGTCGGCCTCCGGCGCGGCAGGTTTCGCCGGCGCACGGCGCTTGCGGCCCGCACTGCTCACGATGCACCTCGCTGTTCGTCCGTCACCCGCTGCTGCAGGAGCAGCAGTACGACCACCCGCACGTACTCCACCAACTCCGCATAGTTCTCTTCCGCGTCCACCTCTTCGGTGTCCGGGTCCAGGTCGGCGATGGCAGCAAGATCCCCAAGGCCCGAAGCCCCGTCCTCATCGAGATGATCACTCTGACCTCCGGCGAGCCCGAAGCCCGACAGGAACCCCGAGCACCAGGCCGCCAGGGAGTCCAGCCGGTCTGCCAGGGGCGCATCCTCATCCGGCAGCAGCAGGTCGAAGCGCAGATCGGCATCGCCTAAGTTCACCAGCGCCCGGTTGCGGAACCAGATCAGCGCCGCCTCGTCCGCCTTGCCGGCAACATCCTCACCGGCGTGCTCCAGCAGGCGTCCGAGCCAGGCCCGATCATCCAGCGCACCGCCGGCGCAGGCACTGCCGCAGAGCAGACCGTGGAGTTCCGCGGGGCGGATCCAGTCCAGCACGGCCACGAGCCGGGTCTCGGCTTCATCCCAATCGAGGGCGGCGGGGGAAATACGGGCGTCCATGACAACTCCAACACCAAGACGGGCCGATGATACCTGCTTCCCGTGACTGGACTCGACCGGGTCGCGTCGACTGGGTCTCACAGACCGGGTCGCGTCGACTGGGCCTCACAGACCGGGTCCCGCAGACTGGGGCTCACAGAATCGGCTTCACAAGCCACGGTTCTGCCGCCGCGTTGACCGGCCCCTGGGCCAATCCTATAGTGGCGCGGTTGTTTCCCGTCCGCCCCGCCCCAGGTTACGGCCATGAGCGAGACCGATCTCCACGCACTCGAACGCCGCATCGACGAACTCGTCCGCCTGTGCGAGCAACTCGCCCACGAAAATCAGGCGCTGATGGGCAGACATTCCGACTGGGCCAGCGAACGCGCCCAGCTCATCGAAAAAAACGAGCTGGCCAAGAGCAAGGTGGAAGCCATGATCAGCCGCCTCAAATCGCTGGAGCAGGATGGATGAGCAACACCATGGTCACCGTTTCGGTCAGCATCCTCGGCCGGGACTATCAGGTCAGCTGCCCTGCTGAAGAGCGCGAAGCCCTCGAGCGCGCCGCCCGTCACCTCGACGAACAGATGCGCGAGATCCGCAACTCCGGAAAGATCGTCGGCAGCGAACGCATCGCCGTCATGGCCGCACTGAACCTCTCCCACGAACTGCTCGGACTCGACCGCAATCGCGGCGAAACCGAGCGTATCGTCCAACGCCTCGGCGAGCGCATCGATCGGGTGCTCGGTGAAGTGCGTGAGCTGCGCGCGGGTTGACCCCAGCACATATCGGCCTTCAGTGCATCCATTGGGGCGCCCTGCTTTCTGCGCTATGATCCTTCCTCGTTCCCTGGGATGCGCGCCAGTCGGTGTACGTCCTCGAGCTTATAGAAGCACCAGGGGGTGAAGTGCAGATGCCGGTGTGCATGTCCGCGCGACGGAAAGCCTGAGGCATCGCCTGAGCCTCCACCTTGGACTGTTAGGTTCAAGGGCCCTATCGACAGCGGTACGCCCGGGGAACGAGCTTTACCCGAGCGGCAATCCAAACCATGACTCAAACATCTCTCAGGTGTCGATTCCGGATCCGTGGGAGCGGATTTATCCGCGAATGGAACATGCTCAATCGGCAACTTGCGCGTCATTCGCGGATAAATCCGCTCCCACAGAAGCATCCCCGTGGCAGTTGACCCCAACGACCGCAAAGCCCTGCGCCGTCAGCTCCGCAACGCTCGCCGCGCGCTCTCCGGCCGGGAGCAGTACGAGGCCGCCCACGCGCTGCTCGCCCAGCTGCGGGTCCGCCCGGAAGTCAGGCGCGCCCGCCGGGTGGCGGTTTACCTGCCTCAGGATGGCGAGATCGATCCCGGCCCGCTGGCCGATTGGCTGTCTTCCCGGGGTTGTCTGGTTTGCCTGCCGGTGATCGATCCCATCGCCCGCGGCAGCCAGCGGCTGCGCTTCGCGCCCTGCCTGCCGGACCTGAGCTGGCGCAGCAACCGTTTCGGCATCGACGAACCCGTCAGCGCCCGTCCCCTGGAACCCTGGACCCTGGATCTGGTATTCCTGCCGCTGGTGGGTTTCGACGCCGCGGGCAACCGCCTGGGCATGGGCGGCGGCTTCTATGACCGGACCTTCGACCACAGACGCCCGCGGGCCCATCGCCCGCGCCTGATCGGCCTTGCCCACAGTCTGCAGCAGGTCGATGCCCTGGCCTGCGCCGAGCACGACGTGCCCCTCGACGCCATCGCCACCGACCAGGCCTTTCTGGTCGTGGTGCCACGTCCGTCGAAGATCCTGGGAGGAGCATCCTGATGGCCGTCCGCGAAATCATCCGCATGGGCCACCCCATCCTGCGCCAGCGCGCCCGGGAGCTGACCGCTGACGAGATCAGAAGTCCCGCGTTGGGAAACCTGATCGAGGACATGGTGGATACCCTGGCCGCCTCCGGCGGCATCGGCCTCGCTGCCCCCCAGATCGCCGAGCCGGTGCGGCTGGCCATCATCCGCATTACCGGTGGACCGAGCCGCTACGGCGAGATCGCGGAAGTCCCCCTGACCATCTACGTCAATCCCACCATCGAGATTCGCGACGCCGAAGAACAGGGTTTCTGGGAAGGCTGCCTGTCGGTACCCGGCTTGCGCGGCTACGTCGAACGCCCCCGCGGCATTCGCGTGCGCTGGCAGAATCTCGACGGCCAGCCCCAGACAGCGGATTACCAGGGCTTCCTGGCCACGGTGTTCCAGCACGAGTTCGACCACCTCGACGGCCATCTCTACATCGACCGCATGAAGGACAGCACCCAACTGGTCTTCGAGGAGGAGTTCGCCCGCTACGGCAACCCGGCCGAGGCCATCGACTGAGTTCTTGCCCCGGCGAGGGTCCGGGCCTTTACCTGTCAAAAGTCATAGAAAGGCGATCAGGCAGTCTTTTCCCGTACCTCGCCCATCTGCCCCATTGTAGAGTGCTGGTGGGAGGTATCGTTTGATGGCCGGGCACCATCGACTCAATGCACTGCAGCGCCAGACTTGCAGGCATGAAACCCCGCCCGACCTCGAGCGATCGTCAATGAGCGAGGGAGGATGCCATTCATGTCTGCAAAACCCTTAGTGAGTCCCAAATCTCTGAGTGCCGCACTGGCCGCTTTGGCGGCATTGGCGACCTCGATACCCCTTTACGCACAGATCGACGAAATCGTCGTTACGGCCCGTGCCGTCGAGGAATCCATTCGCAATATTCCCGTTTCCATCACGGCAATCAGCGAGGAAAGGCTCGAACGCTTCAGCCTCAACACCATGACCGATCTCGAGGCGATGACGACCCAGTTGTCGATCTTTCGCGCCGGCAACGGCAGCGCCGCGTCCGTGCAGATCCGCGGCATTGGCTCCACAACCACCAGCATTGGCATCGAGCAATCGGTGGCGGTAATGATCGACGGCGTCTACTTCCCGCAGGGACGCGCCATCAACGAGGGGCTCTTCGACGTCAGTCAGGTGGCCATCCTCAAAGGCCCGCAGGCCCTGTATTTCGGCAAAAATGCCACGGCGGGTGTGGTGTCCGTCATGTCCAAGAACCCCTCCGACGAATTCGAGGCGAGCCTTCGCATCAGCAACGAATTCGAAAGCAGCGACCGGGTCATCGAAGGCATCATTTCCGTTCCGGTCAATGAAATGCTCGGCATCCGCCTCGCCGTCCTGGCTTCGGAAATGAAAAAGGGCTACATCACGAACAGCGCAGCTCCGGGTGGCGACTTCTACCGAACGGTTGATGCAGCCACTTTCGAGGTCAGGGACTTTTTCAATCCGACCGCCAAAAAACACTGGCCGCAGGAAGAGACGCGCTTCGCCCGGCTGACGCTAGCCGGTGATCTGAGCGACCGTTTCAGTTACAACGTCAAGGGCTCCTACGCGAAGTTCGAGCAGGGTACCCCCAGCGGCGCGCTCGAGCTCTTCGACTGCCGGACCCTCAACGGCGTTGCCCACACCAGCGTTCTGGTCGACCCGCAGCCACCCGGCCGACAGACACCATTGAGGATGCCCGTCCCCCTGCCCACTGCAGACTGCAACGCCGACGGCTCGCGTGGGACCAACAACCCGCCGCCCGAAATCGCGGCCACCAATGCGCTCCTCAACCAGTTCGGTGGCCTCGACGGTGATTTCTACGAGTCCTACTCCGTAACCGGTACCTTCAACTGGTCCCTGGAGGCGATCGACCTCCAGGCCGTCTTCAATTACCACGACCAGACGGCCAAATGGGTAGGGGACCAGGACGCCACCGCTGTCACCGCGATCTTCGCCGGCGAGCGCAACACCTTCGACAACCTCTCCGCCGAGTTGCGTGCCGTGACCCGATTCGAACAGCCGGTCAACTTCGTCTTCGGAACCTATCTGCAGAAAACCGATCGCTTTTTCAATCAGGTCGTGAATTTCGCAGGCGCCCGCAACACGGCAGCCGATCCCAACGACGAGTTCACTGCCTATGACAAGATCTCGGAGACAGAAGGGGAAACCTATTCGTTCTACGGAGAGCTGATCTGGGACATCGCGGATCGCTGGCAACTCACCACGGGGGTGCGCTACATCAATGAAACCAAGGACTCTTTCTTCCTGCAGCCCTACGTGAACCCGTTCTTCACCGGCCTGTTCACGCCCTTCGATCCCACGGATCCCACGACTATTGCCGCGGCCGACCAGCGCTTCAAGGAGTGGATTCCTGAAGCAACGCTGCGCTTTGAGCCTACGGATGACTTGACGCTATACGTTGCCTATAAGGAGGGCTTCAAGTCAGGCGGCTTCTCCAACAGCGCCATCCTCGGCAATATTTCCGGCTCCGTAGACGACTTCCTTTTCGATCCTGAGAAAGTGAAGGGCGGCGAAGTCGGGGCCAGAGCTGTTCTGCTCGACGGCTCCATGCTGGTATCGGTCGATGCCTTCTACTACAAATTCGAGGATCTTCAGGTCGACTTCTTCAACAGCGCCCAGTTCGCTTTCATCACGTCCAACGCTGGCGGCTCTATCACCCGGGGCGCAGAACTGCAGTTCGATTGGGCTGCGCCCGTGGAAGGACTCACACTGTCGGGATCGGTGGGGTATCTGGATTCCTACTTCACGGAATTCATCAGCTTCTGTTTCACCGGTCAAACCCCGGCACAGGGCTGCATTCTGCCTCCGGGTGGCGTAGAGACTGACGCCTTCCAGGATTTGAAGGGCAACACCCGCCCCAACGCGCCGAAGTGGAGCGGCTTCCTGGCCCTGGACTACGAGCGGGCCATCAGTGACAGGCTCTTGTTTGGAGTGACGGCCAACATGCAGTTCAAGAGCGCGCTGAATCTGAGCGCCACCGATCCGGTTGCAACTCAAAGTGCCTATCAGACCTACGACGCCAACGTGCGCATCGCCACCACCGACGGCAAGTGGCAGCTCGCCGTCATCGGCAGGAATCTAACGGACAAGACAGCCTTCCGCGGCGCTGGTGCGGTTCCTGGCACCGGCGGCAACACCGGGACTCCCGAAGGCTTCCGCTCCGATCTGCAGGGCGTGGCCATCCGTCCACGGCAACTCCTGGCCGAACTGACCTGGCGCTTCTGACGGACAGTAAGGAGCGCCCGCCAGGGAATGGCGGGCGCCCGATGATCCACTGTACCCACATCTCACATCTGCTCCCGCGGCTGCGTCCCCATTCATGACCTGCCACGTCATTGATGTGGCGACGCTCGTTGCGAATACTGCGGACGCCCAGACCCACAGGGAGTATTCGCCATGTCCCGAGCGTTGCTCGTGAGTACCCTCATCCTCTTCGGCGCCCTGACGGCCTCAGCGCTCTGGCACGACGGCTACCTGGGCATCTTTGCCATTGCTTGGCAGAGTTTCGCCGGAGCCCAGCTCTTCGCCGACTTGGTCATCGCACTGGTGCTGGTGCTCATCTGGCTCTGGCACGACGCCAGAAAGATCGGCCGCAATCCCTGGCCCTGGCTGATCGCCACCCTGGCCACGGGAGGCTTCGGACCGCTGCTGTACCTGCTTACCCGCAGGTCTGCGACGCCGCCGCTATAGCCAGCCAGCGTCAAACCCTCACGCCAGAAACTGGGCATAGGCGGGGTTGTCGGTCTCTTCCCAGAAGCGGTAGCCGGTGGCGGTCAGCGACTTCACAAGCGCCGTTCGATCGGACTTCGGGGCCTGAAAGCCCACCAGCACCCGGCCCCAGGCGGCGCCGTGGTTGCGGTAGTGGAACAGCGAGATGTTCCAGCGCTCGCCGAGCACGGTGAGGAAGTTCATCAGTGCCCCCGGCCGCTCCGGAAACTCGAAGCGGAAAATCAGTTCCTGATGCTCACCCGGCGCCCGCCCCCCTACCAGATGGCGGACGTGAAGCTTGGCCATTTCGTTGTCCGTCATGTCCACCACCGGGTAGCCCTCTTCCGTCAGGCGGGCAACGAAACCCTCCCGATCCCGAGCCGGCGACAATGACAGCCCCAGGAAAACATGGGCCGCGGTGGGATCGGCGTAGCGATAGTTGAACTCGGTGACGCTGCGCTTGCCGATGGCCCGACAGAAACGACGGAAGCTGCCCGGACGCTCCGGGATGGTCACCGCGAGAATGGCCTCGCGCTTCTCGCCGAGATCGGCGCGCTCGGAAATGTGGCGCATGCGGTCGAAGTTGAGGTTGGCTCCGCTGTGGATGGCAATCAGCGTCCTGCCGGTGACCCCGTGCTGCTCCACCCAGGCCTTCATGCCCGCCACCGCCAGGGCACCGGCGGGCTCCGCCAGAGAACGGGTGTCCTCGTAGATGTCCTTCACCGCCGCGCAGATTTCGTCGGTGTTCACGATCACCACGTCGTCCACGTAGCGCTTGGCAATGCGGAAGGGCTCCTTGCCGATCTGCGCCACCGACACGCCATCTGCAAACAGATCCAGCTTGTCGTAGGGCAGGGTCACGCGCCGTCCGGCCGCCTTCGCCGCGGCCAGGCAGTGGGAGCCATCCGGCTCCACGCCGATGACCTGCACCTCCGGACGCAGGTACTTCACGTAAGCCGCGAGGCCGGCGATCAGCCCGCCGCCACCCACCGGGACGAAGATGGCGTCGAGCGGCCCTGGATGCTGCCGCAACAGCTCCATGCCCACGGTGCCCTGACCGGCGATGGTGTCGACGTCGTCGTAAGGCGGCACCTGGGTGTAGCCATGCTTCGCCACCAGTTCCGCGGGGTGTTTCGCCGCGTCGTCATAGGTATCGCCGTGCAGGATCACATGAGCACCGAGCGCGCGCACCGCATTGACCTTGATGGGCGGCGTGTTGCGGCCCATGACGATGTGGGCCTTGATGTCCAGCCGTGCCGCCGCCAGCGCCACGCCCTGGGCATGGTTGCCCGCAGAGGCCGCGATCACGCCGCGGCTGCGCTGCTCCGGATCCAGCCGGGCAATCTTGTTGTACGCGCCACGCAGCTTGAAGGAATGGATGGGCTGCAGATCCTCACGCTTGATGAGAATCTCGTTGTCCAGCCGTGCCGACAGCTGTGGCGCCGCAGAAAGCGGCGTCTCAATGGCGACGTCATAGACCCGCGCTTCCAGGATCCG
>JAFIFJ010000061.1 GCA_020832085.1 Gammaproteobacteria bacterium
CATGACGTTCAGCGGAGCCAACGCCTTCAGCTTTGGCACAACGCCTGGCAATCGGCCCATTCGCTGCGCGAATAGGGCTCTCCCACAAACTGCTGCGAAGGCTGGATCGCGAGCAACTGTGGGAGAGCGCTAGCGCCCGCAGGGCGATGCGCCGATTGGCATGACGTTCAGCGGAGCCAACGCCTTCAGCTTTGGCACAACGCCTGGCAATCGGCCCATTCGCTGCGCGAATAGGGCTCTCCCACAAACTGCTGCGAAGGCTGGATCGCGAGCAACTCAGCGGGCCCGGACGGCGTTCCAGGCGGCGTCCGCGAACACCTCGGCCACTTCGGCCAGGGGCGTACGGGTCCGACCAGACAACCACTGTCTGGCGTAGTCCTCGATGGGTCCGCTGATGATGGGAATGTAGGTCTCCGGCGGCAGTTGCTTCATGTCGCCGCGCAGAACGAAGCGCCCGAACCAGGTGAACACCGCGCCGAAGTGGCGCTGGTAGATGGCCTTCAGTTCGGCACGGGCTTCCGGCGCGAAGTTGATTTCCCGGGCATGCACCAGAAAGCGCGCCAGCTCAGGCTGCCGGGTGACCCAATCCGCGTAGTGCAGGACGCAGGTCCGCACGCCCTGCTCGGCATTACTGCAGTCGTCCAGGCGCTGCAGAAGTCCCGCATTGAGATCGCTGATGCCGTCGATGAACAGCGCGCTGGCCACTCCCTCCTTGCCGCCGAAATGATGATAGAGGCTGCCAATGGAGCAGCCTGCCCGATCACGGATCTGCTCGATGGTGGTGGCCGCCACCCCGGTGTCTTCGAAACAGGCCAGGGCAGCATCCAGGATGACCTGACGGCGCCCGGGTGTGGCGACATTGGGTTGCCCGCGTCGTGACATACCACCCCTCATGCTGGTCATTTAGATTAGAATTTGATTCTATAATATGCGATAACCGCATTCCTGGACACAGAGCACGGCCCTGCGACGGAGCACGGCCCCAGCCAAGCCACCTGAGAGCAGATCATCATGGACATCGAGCTTTCTGCCGACGACCTGAAATTCCGGGACGACGTCCGCGAATTCTTCAAGGCCCACGACTACAAGCCCGGACAGGACTACGCCCAATGGCGCCTGGACTGGTTCAAGGCAGCCAGAGAGCAAGGCGGCTGGGACGTGCCCAAATGGCCGAAGGAATTCGGTGGGCCGGGCTGGAGCCCCACCCAGCACTACATCTGGGAGCAGGAAACGGCCCGCGCCAACCTGCCCTGGGACATGCCCTTCGGCGTCGGCATGGTGGCCCCGATCATCATGAACTACGGCAACGCCGAACAGCAGGAGCGCTTCCTGCCGGACATCCGTGCCCGCACCGTGAACTGGTGCCAGGGCTACTCCGAGCCGGGCGCCGGCTCCGATCTCGCGTCCCTGAAGACCAAAGCCGAACTGAGCGCAGACGGTAAGCACTACGTTGTCAACGGCTCGAAGATCTGGACCACCATGGCCCACATCGCCGACTGGATCTTCTGCCTCACCCGGACGGACGCCAGCGGCAAGAAACAGGAAGGCATCACCTTCCTGCTGTTCCCGATGAAGCAGGACGGCATCGAGGTCAAGCCCATCATCACCTTGGGCGGCTCCCACAGCGTCAACACGGTGCACTTCACCGATGTGAAAGTCCCGGTGGAAAACCGCATCGGTGAAGAGGGCAAGGGTTGGACCTACGCCAAGGGCCTGCTGGCCCACGAGCGCACCGGCTTAGCCGGCGTCTCCCGCTCCCTGGTGGCGCTGGAAAAACTCAAGTACCAGGCCGGCACCGTCAAGCGCGGTAACGGCAGCCTGCTGGACGATCCGAGTTTCAGGTCCAAACTGGCCAAGCTCGAAGTGGACCTGCAGGCACTGGAATTCACGGAACTGCGCTCCCTGGCCCGGGCCGCTTCCGGCCAGCAGCCAGGACCGGAATCCTCGATCCTCAAGCTCAAGGGCACCGAGATTCAGCAGCGCATCGCCCACCTGACCATGGAGGCGGCCGGTCCGCACATGGCGCCCTGGGGCGGCATCCACGTGGGGCCGAAGTTTGCCAGCGGCGGTACCCAGAGCTATCTGGGCAGCCGCGCCTTCACGATTTACGGCGGCGCCAGCGAGGTCCAGAAGGACATCATCGCCAAGAACGTCCTGGGCATTCGTACCCAGGGCGGCAGTAACTGAGGAGCGCGACATGAATTTCGATCTGACCGAAGAACAGCAACTTCTGGAAGACTCGGTCGCGCGCTTCGTGGCCGACCACTATGCGCTGGACAAGCGCATCAAGCTCGCCAACGGCAAGCTCGGCTTCTCTGCCGAGCACTGGCAGACCTTCGCCGAACTCGGCTGGCTGGCGGTGCCGTTCGACGAAGCGGACGGCGGCATTGGCGGCGGCCCGGTGGAGACCATGGTGGTGATGGAGCAGTTTGGTCGGGGACTGATCCTCGAACCCTACCTGGCGACGGTTATCCTGGGCGGTGGCGTGCTGCGTCGGACCCTGGAAGGCGAACGCCGTGCCGAGCTGCTCGGCAGGCTCATCGAGGGCAAGCTGCAGCTGGCCTTTGCTCACAGCGAGGAACAGGCACGCTGGGATCTCGAAGATGTGGTCTCGAGCGCCCGCCAAGACGGCGACGGCTGGGTGCTCAACGGTGCCAAGCCCGTGGTCTACAACGGCGGCAATGCGGACCTGCTGATCGTCAGCGCCCGCAGTTCCGGCGGCCAGATGGACAGCGACGGCATCAGCCTGTTCCTGGTGGATCCCAAGGCTTCAGGCGTGGAGATTCAGGCCTACCCCACCGTGGACGGACTGCGGGCTGCGGAGATCAAGATGACCGACGTCAAGGTGGACGGCGATGCACTGCTCGGTGCAGCCGGCAAAGCCTGGCCGATTATTGAAGCCGTGGCAGACGAAGCGGTTCTGGCGCTGTGCGCCGAGGCCCTCGGCGGTCTCGAAGTGCTCTACAAGGACACCGTGCAGTACACTCAGGAGCGCCAGCAGTTCGGTCATCCCATGACCGACTTCCAGACCGTTTCACACCGGCTGGTGGAGATGTTCATGGAGTACGAGCAGTGCAAGTCGCTGCTCTACCGGGCGACGATGGAGTACGCCCAGAACGGCCACGAAGCAGCACGCACCCTGTCCGCCTGCAAGCACCTGATCGGCACCGCCGGCAAGTTCATCGGCGAAACCGCCGTGCAGCTTCACGGCGGCATGGGCGTCACGGAAGAACTGCGCCTGGGGCACTTCTTCAAGCGTCAGCTGGTCATCGAGTCCCAGTTCGGCAACGCGGACTTCCATCTGGAGAAGTTCGCCGCTTGAGAGGAAAGACCGTGCGCAGCTCAGCGCAGGAGACGATGGCATGGCCTTCGATAGCGGTTGTTCCAATCGGCCCCCTCCGCTGCGCTGCGGGCGCTCTCCCACAAGCACGTCGCGCCGCCGCACGACACGCCAGATTCGCGCGATACGTCCTTGTGGGAAGTTTCCCGGAGCGCAGCGCAGGGGAACGATGGCGTAGCCTTCGATCGAAGTTGTCCAGATCGGCCCCCTGCGCTGCGCTCCGGGAGCCTTCCCACAGGGGCGCCCCGCCAATTCAGGGCGAGTCGCGTTCGCACTGGACGTCGTCGTTCTGCCAGCGGACCACGGCGTCACCGGTTTCCGTCATGCTGAAGGTGATGTCACCGGCAGCCCACACTGCAGTCGGTGCGCGCTGGCGGCGCACGAGAACGTAACTGCGGCCCGCCAACTCGAGTTCCAGTTCATCGCGGTCTTCGGCGTATCGGGTGGTCAGCCGCGTATCGTCGGCGCAGGACCAGTGCCAGGTCCGATCGGAGGGCGCGTCAGCCACCATGGACGGTGGCTCCGGCGCCGGCTCCGAAGGCCCTTCAGGCTGCTGGGCAGCGCAACCGGCGAGCAGTGCCCCGAGCAGCAAGGCGAAGCACCCCCTCATCCTTCATCCTCCAGCAGTCGTTCCACGGCCCGGGCAACGGTGGGAAAAGCCAGTTCCGCCCAGGGTATGTCCCCCAACGGGCGCCAGAGTGCCTCGGCGACATCGTCTGCACATCGCAACGTCGGGCGCTCAGGGAGCGGGAGCAGGAAGAAGGCGTCCGAGGTGAGATAGGTGACTCCGGCGAAGGGATAGCGGTTGCAGCCTGAGAAGGCGTACCGCAGTGCGCCGGGATCGACTTCCAGTCCGAGTTCCTCAGCCAACTCCCGCACAGCAGCCTGCTCCAGCGTTTCGTCCGCATCGACGAAGCCGCCGGGGAAGTCCAGAAGGCCGGCAGCGGGCGCGTGGGCGCGGCGGGCAAAGAGCAGTTCGTCCTCCACCCGGATCAGCACCGCCACCGCCACCGCCACATTGTGGAAGTAGCGAAACCCGCAGACCGTACAGCGGAAGGATTTCGCGGACTCGACCAGCAGGGACTCGCCGCCGCAGCCCGGACAGAAGCGGAAACCGGTCAACGCCTGCAAATCCTGCCCTGTCACCACCGCTCCTCGGGGTCGCCAAAGCGCTGCACTTCACCACCCCCGGCGCCGGGACACAAGCTTCCGGAAGCCACAGGAACCTCCCGCTGCCGCCAACGTGACCGAGCATTCCTCGCGGCCTGGGGGTAATCTGTCCGCTGTACCCAGAACGGGAGAGGAGACGGTCATCATGGCGGAAGCCAATCGCAGTACGCCCGGGTTCATCAGCGACTTCTTCACGCCAGAGTTCATCGCGGACCCCTATCCCTCGTACCGCTGGCTGCATGAGAACGCGCCCTTCTTCAAGGTTCCGGACGCACCCCTGCACGTGGCCGTTCGCTATGGGGACTGCCAGGAATTGCTGCGCGACCGCCGCCTCGGTCACGGCTTCCGGGAGCGCATGGTCACGCAGTTCGGCGAGGAGGTCTACGAGCGCCACCCGGCCTACAAGGGCCTTGGTAACTCCATCCTGCTCATGGACCCGCCCGACCACCGTCGCATCCGAGGTCTGGTGGCCAAGGCCTTCGACGCCCGCCGCACCGAGGCCATGCGACCGAGGGTCCGCGAGATCGCCCACCGCCTGATCGATGAGTTCGAGGCTGAAGGGTCGGGCGATCTGGTGGCGCTGTTCAATCATCCTCTGCCGGTGCTCGTGATCTGCGAGATGCTCGGCGTTCCTGAATCGGATCACGGCCGCTTCTTGGGCGGCAGCAAGGTGGCCGGTCGCATCATCGACCCCACCCCCATGAGCGCCGATGAACTCAACGATGCTGACGATCGGGTCCGAGAGAATCATGCCTACTTTTGCGGTCTTCTCGATGAGCGGCGCCGGCAACCGCAGGATGATCTGCTGACGGCACTGGTCCATGCCGAAACCGAGGACGGCAAACTCAGCTACGACGAGCTCATCGCCAACGTCTCGCTGCTGTTTGCCGCCGGCCACGAAACGACGGTCAATCTCATCGGCAACGGTCTGTTGGCCCTTTGGCGTCATCCTGACGAGCTGGCCAAGCTGCGGGCCAATCTTGATCTGGCACCCTCGGCCGTGGAGGAGTTCCTGCGTTTCGATTCTTCCGTGCAGCTCTCCGGCCGCACCGCCCTGGAAGCCTTCGAGTTTCAGGGTCAGGCCATCGCCAAGGGGGATCAGGTACTGACGCTGCTGGCTGCGGCCAACCGGGACCCCGCCGTGTTCAGTGATCCGGACCGTTTCGACATCACCCGGGACGAAGCCAAACCGCTGTCCTTCGGCGGCGGCATCCATTTCTGTCTCGGCGCCCAGCTGGCCCGCATCGAGGCCGACGAAGCCCTGCGGGTGCTCTTCGAACGCCTGCCCAGTCTGCAACTCGAAGACGTCGACGCCCCCGTTCGCAAACCCACCATCACCCTGCGCGGCCTCGAACGGTTGCCCGCACGCTGGTGACTGCGCCGAAAACTGCCGACGACGAACCGCTGCTGCGGCAGCTCACCGCCTGGGGCATCTGGCTTTTGGCGGTGAACAGCATGATCGGCGCCGGCATCTTCGGCGTCCCGGCCGGGGCCGCCGCGCTGACCGGCCCCTGGAGTCCGCTGGTGTTCTTGGGCTGCGGATTGCTGCTGGCAGCCGTGCTGCTCTGCCTGGCCGAAGTGGCCAGCCACTTTCGCGGAACCGGTGGCCCCATCGTCTACCTGCGGACGGCCTTCGGCCCCATGGCCGGCTTCCAGGCCGGCTGGGCCTTCTATCTTGCGCGGGTGACCGCTTTCGCCGCCAACACCAACCTGCTGGTGGCCACCCTGGCCTTCTTCTGGACCCCGGCGGGCAGCGGCGTGGTACGCCTGCTCATGCTCGCCCTGGTGATCGCTGCCCTGGCCTTCGTCAACATCATCGGCGCCCGTCAGGCCATGCGCTCCATCGGCGTGCTGACGGTGCTGAAGTTCCTGCCGCTGCTCATTCTCTGTGCGGCCGGGCTGGCCTGGATCGACCCCGGCGAGCTGCTGCCGACGTCCACCACCTTGCCGCCCATCGTCGATTTCGGCACCGCAGCGCTGATCGTGATCTATGCCTTCGTCGGCTGGGAGAACGCGCTGGTGCCGGCCGGAGAGACCAAGGATCCCGCCCGCAACATGCCGAAGGGCCTGTTCTGGGCGCTGGGGCTGGTGACCCTGCTCTACGTGCTGATCCAGGTGGTCAGCCTGGCCGTGCTGCCAGAGCTGGGCGCTTCGGAGTCGCCGCTGGTGGATGTGGGGGCCGCCCTGTTCGGGCCCTTTGGCGCCCTGCTGATCACGGTCGGCGTCATCGTCTCCGTCGGCGGCAACCTCGCCGGGGCCATGTTCACCGCCCCGCGCCTGACCTACGCCCTCGGTCGGGAAGGTGCCCTGCCAGCCTGGTTCAGCGCCGTCCATCCCCTGTACCGGACGCCGTCACGCTCCATCCTGGTGTTTGCCGTCGCCAGTTTCCTGCTCGCCGCCTACGGTTCATTTCTCTGGCTCGCCGCCATGAGTTCCCTGGTGCGGGTCGGCATCTACATGGCCTGCATCGCCGCCATGCCGCAGTTGCGCAAGCGCTTCCCCGACGCCACGGGCTATCGCGTTCCCCTGGGCTGGACCATTCCCATCGGCGCCTTCCTGGTCTGCGGCATCCTGCTCAGTCAGGTGCAGTGGCTGGCGCTGGGCGTGACGGCAGTGGTGCTGCTCGTCGGGGCGGGCATTTACACCTGGACGCAGGCGAGACGCATGGATTGAGAACAGGAAGGCCGTGACGAGAGTCGGTGAGGAAACGGCTCACGGGATGGTCTCAGGGTCGCCAGGAAACTGGCGCGGGAGGTCCCGACTCCCGTGCAACACTCCTACGACGCGAACGCTGGGTGCGTCGATGCGGTAGAAAATGACATGGCTCGCCAGCGCGACACTGCGCAGGCCGGCGCGAATCTCAGGGCGTTCCCGCCCCAGGGCCGGGTTGTCAATCAGACGCAGCAGGCAATCCTCGAGCGACAACAGGTACTCAGCTGCCTGAGCAGACCCGAAAGTCTGCACCGAAAAATCGAAGAGATCACCGATGTCCTGATCCGCTTCCGCGGACAGGACATAGCGCGTGCAACCCTGCTCCATCAGCCGCGGTCTTGGCTCTGCTTCGCCTGGAGGATATCGGTCACACTCCGGTGACTCACCGGGCCATCCCAGCCCTTGGCCACTTCAGCCCGTAGCGCCTCAATCACCCGATGGCGGTACACTTGATGCAAACGCAAGGCATCACGTACCACTTCGCTGGCATTCTGGTAATCGCCTTCACGCACCTGCCGCGCAATGTACTCCGCCTGTTTGTCGGTAAAACTGATGTTCATCGTAGTGCCTCACTGGCGTGAGCAGTGCCCGATGATACACACGCATATCCATATTTAGCAAATATCGACATGGCCCAACAAGGTTTGCGCAGTTTGGTTTGCGCAACGTTGTCTGGGTTCGAGGCCGCGAGGCCCAAGCAAAACTGCTTGCGCACGGATGCTCTCACCGCACTGCTCCTGGAGAGCACAAGCTGCATGCCAGCTTCAGGCAGCAGGCCTTTGGGGGACGTTGCAAGCGCAGCAGCGATCTGCAAGACATGCAGCGAAGGCAGCGACGACAGCTCCGGGAGCGCATCAGGTTCGGCCCATCCGCCTGCGGCGGATAAGGCCTTCCCACAAAAAAAGCCCGGCCGTCTTGCGACGGCCGGGCCTTTTTGGGACGCGTCAGGCTGCGGCTGGAATCAGCGCGCGGCCTTGCGTTCCTTGGTTTCCCTGATGACTTCCTCGGCCACGTTCGCCGGACACGGCGCGTAGTGGGAGAACTCCATGGAGAACTGGCCACGACCGGAAGTCATGGTGCGCAGGTCGCCGATGTAGCCGAACATTTCCGACAGCGGGATGTCAGCCTTGACGCGGATACCGGTGGGGCCGGGCTCCTGGGACTTGATCATGCCGCGGCGGCGGTTGAGGTCGCCGATGACGTCACCGACGTGATCGTCGGGGGTGTAGACGTCCACCTTCATGACCGGCTCGAGCAGCTGCGGGGCAGCCTTCGGAACCGTCTGGCGGTAGGCTGCCTTGGCGGCGATCTCATAGGCAATGGCCGATGAGTCCACGGCGTGGAAGCCACCGTCGGTCAGCGTCACCTTGACGTCGAGCAGCGGGAAGCCGGCCAGGGTGCCCTGATCCATGCTCAGCCTGAAGCCCTTCTCCACCGCCGGCCAGAATTCCCGCGGCACGTTGCCGCCGGTGACCTTGGACTCGAACTGATAGCCGGTGTTGGCCTCACCCGGCTCGACGATGTAGTCGATCTTCGCGAACTGGCCTGAACCACCGGTCTGCTTCTTGTGGGTGTAGGAGTCCTCGACGCGCTTGGTAATGGTTTCGCGATAGGCCACCTGAGGCTTACCCACCACCACTTCGATGCCGTGGGTGCGCTTCAGGATATCCACCTTGATGTCCAGGTGGAGTTCGCCCATGCCCTTCATGATGGTCTCGCCGGAGTCCTCGTCGGTCTCGATCCGGAAAGAAGGATCCTCCTGCACCATCTTCTGCAGGGCCACGCCCATCTTGTCCATGCCGGCCTTGTCCTTCGGCGCGATGGCGATGGAAATCACCGGATCCGGGAACACCATGGGTTCCAGGGTCGCAGGATTGTCCGGATCGCAGAGGGTATGGCCGGTCTGGGTGTTCTTCATGCCGAGCAGGGCGACGATGTCTCCGGCCTGGGCGGAATCCCGCTCTTCCCGCGAATTCGCGTGCATCTCGACGATGCGGCCGATGCGCTCGGTCTTGCCGGTGAAGGTGTTGAGCACGCTGTCGCCTTTCTTCAGCCGGCCCGAGTAGACGCGAGTGAAGGTCAGGGCGCCGTAGCGGTCGTCCATGATCTTGAACGCCAGCGCGCGCAGCGGGGCATCGGCGTCGACAATGGCAAACTTGCCGGTCTCATTGCCTTCGAGATCGACTTCCGGCTGCGGATCCACTTCCGTCGGGCAGGGCAGGTAGTCGACCACCGCGTTGAGCACATTCTGCACGCCCTTGTTCTTGAACGAAGAGCCGCAGTAGGTCGGGAAGAAATCGAGCTTGATGGTGCCCTTGCGGATGCAGCGCTTGATGTCCGCGATCGAAGGTTCCTGGCCCTCGAGGTAGGCTTCCATGAGCTCGTCATCCTGCTCGAGCGCGGTTTCGATCAGCTGCTCACGGTACTCGGCAGCTTTCTCTGCATACTCCTCGGGAATGTCGACGACCTCGTAGTTCTCAGGGTCGCCAGAGTCATCCCAGATCCAGGCCTTCTGCTCGAGAACGTCGATGATGCCGCGGAAGTTTTCTTCCTCGCCGATGGGGAGCACCATCACCAGGGGCTTGGCGCCCAGGACATTCTTCACCTGATCGACGACGCGATAGAAATCAGCGCCGATGCGGTCGAGCTTGTTGACGTAGATGATCCGCGCCACTTCCGACTCGTTGGCATAGCGCCAGTTGGTCTCGGACTGGGGCTCCACACCACCGGAACCGCAGAACACCCCGATGCCGCCATCGAGCACTTTCAGGGAGCGGTAGACTTCGATGGTGAAGTCCACGTGACCAGGCGTGTCGATGACGTTCAGGCGATACCCTTTCCAGAAACAGCTGGTAGCCGCGGACTGGATGGTGATGCCCCGCTCCTGCTCCTGTTCCATGAAGTCGGTGGTGGCCGCACCATCGTGCACCTCACCGAGCTTGTGGATCTTGCCGGTGAGCTTGAGGATGCGCTCGGTGGTCGTGGTCTTGCCCGCATCGACGTGAGCGAAGATACCGATGTTGCGATAGAGCGAGAGGTCAGCCATGTCTGTTCTCTGAATCTGAGCCGTGGAGTTCGGGAAACCGGCCAGTGCGCCCCTCCGCCACGCGACTACACGCAAGCAAGGGGACCGCCTGAACACCCATCACAGGTACACAACACCTGAGAGACATCGCCACATCGTGGGCGACGGCCCCTAAAGCGTTGAAAACTTGGAAGTTTTCAGATGACTGGCCGAAAAGCGCGGGTGATCTTACCACGCCTGCGCGCCTAACTCACTCGGAAAGCGCCATGGCGGGAGAATCAGTGGGCCGGGCCGGCAGGTCGACGTCGAGGCGGTCGATGCCGCGCTGACCCAGTCCCAAACGACCGCTGCGGACGGCGTCGCGGCGCAGGCCGGGGACCGGAGCGATCATGAACAGATCACCGTTGCGGCCAGCAAGCTGGATCGGCACGCCACAGGTCCGCGCCAGGCCGGCCTGGGCGGCCAGATGGGACGGCTCGCCATGCACCGGAATGACGATCCGGGGCGCCACCCACCCGTAGAGGGTTCGCAGTTCGTCCTGGCAGGGATGGCCGGAGGCATGGATGAGATCATCGTCGGCGGTGATCACCCCCACCCGGCGCCGTTCGAGTCTGCGCATCAGTCGCTCCAGGGTTTCTTCGTTGCCCGGAATGACCCGGGACGAAAACACCACCCGATCGCCCGCTTCGAGTTCCAGGTCGGGGTGGTTGCCCCGTGCCAGCCGATCCAGTGCGGCACCCGGATCGCCCTGGCTGCCGGTGGCCACCACCAGGATCTCCTCCCGCGGCAGGTAGCCGAGCTCGGCAGCCGGAACCAGATCCCGCCGCGGCCGCCACAGTCCTGCGGCGCGGGCTGCTGCCACCATGTTGTGCAGCGAGCGGCCGAGTACCGTCATGTGGCGACCGGTGGCCATGGCCACCTCGGCCAGAGTGTGCAGGCGGGCAATGTTGCTGCCAAAGGAAGTCACCACCACCCGCCCCGCCGCCGCGCCGATGACCCTCTCCAGCGCGGGCCGCAGGGCCGCTTCAGAGGTGGAATGACCCGGCACTTTGGCATTGGTCGAGTCACAGACCAGGGCATCGACACCTTCTGCGCCCAGAGCGCGGAACTGATCCTCCGGAGTGGGGCGACCGAGGACCGGTTCAGGATCCAGCTTCCAGTCCCCCGTGTGCAGCACGGTCCCGGCTGCGGTGCGCAGCATCAGCGCATGGGCCTCGGGTATGGAGTGGGTGATCCGCAACCACTGCACCCGAAACGGTCTCAGGTCGATGTGGTCGCCTGCCTCGACGATGCGGATGGGCACCCGGTCTGCCAGACCCACTTCCGCCAGCTTGCGACGCAGGATCTCGGCCGTGAAGCGGGACGTCACCACCGGGCAGCGCAGCCGTGGCCAGAGATGGGCCACTGCGCCCACGTGATCCTCGTGAGCATGGGTAATGAGGAGCGCCAGCAGATCGTCCCGGCGGGCTTCGATGAAGGCCGGGTCCGCCATCTGCACGTGGGGGCCGGGCTGTCCCTCCTTGGCAAAGGTGACCCCGCAGTCGACCATGAGCCAGCGTCCGGCATGACCGTAGAGGTTGAGATTCATGCCGATCTCACCGGTTCCGCCCAGGGGCAGGAACCAGAGATCGTCTGCTGCAGGATGCATGGGAGCTCCAGAACGCCTGACGCCCGCGGATCCTGTCAGACTCGCAGAACAAAGGAAACGCACTGTAAAGGATGTTCTGAATCGATGGTTGCGTCATGGTAACCCCAAGCCAGCCAAAGGCCTTGGCGAAAGTGCCCACTAATCGTTCGGCGCTGACCGACGACCTGCTCTGGTTGCTTTTGCCCGGGTTTGCCCTGGTCGGCCTGCATGGCTTCGGGCGGCTGCTGCCGGATGGCGCGGTTCTGGCCGTATGGCTGATCACCACCGCGCTGATTGGCCTCGGGCATTTTCTGCGCCTGCGCATTCGTCGCCGGGCCTGGCTCGCGGCCTACGTCGCTCCGTCGAGTGTGCTGCAGCGCTGGCTGCGCGGGGGCGCGCTGGCCCTGCTCCTCCGCGTGCTTCTGGCCGCCGCCCTGGCCCTGGTGCTCATGATCGGTGCGCTGCGGCTGCGGGGGAGCGGCGAGTTGCTTCTCCTTCTGGCATCGCTGCCTCTCATGGCCGCACTGCGCTGGGGCACCGAGCGCCGATTGAGCCACCACGTTTCCCTGCACTATCTGCCCGAGTCCGCATGGCGGGTGACGCTGGGTCTGACCTTCCTGATCCTCTGCGCAGGTTTGCTGGCTCAGGCCTGGTGGCGACCGGGTCCGGACTTCAGTGCCGTCACGCTGGATCAGGCGGCGTGGCGTCTGGCCCTTGCCGAGCAGGCCAACAGCGCCCTGCTCGAACAGGCCCTGGCCATGGCCGGGGCCATGGATGGGGTAAGATGGTGGCTGGCCCAGCACGGCCTGCCACGACTGGATTGGCCGCTGTTGGAACTACTCGGCTGGCTTCTGGTCCTTTTGGAGAGTGCCGTGTTCGTCTGGGCCTGGCTCCACTGCTGCGTCGGCGTCATGCTGATGCGCACCCTTTGGGAACCATCCCATGCCGCTGCTGATGCCGTCTCGACCCCATGACCTGCCCGTACTGCTGCAGTTCACGCTGCTGGTCGCGGGCTTCGCCCTGCTTGCGCTGCTAGCCTGGAACATCACGCCATCGCGCCCGCAAGGTGAAGCGGCCACTGCAGAACTGCGCTTCGGCGGCACCACCTACGGCCTGCCCCTGCAGCGGTTGCCCGAACTCGAACATCTGACCCGCCGTCATTTCCAGACCCGCGAAGCGGCCACGCTCAACCATGTGACGACAAGGCTGGAGCAGGACATCGACGCCGTGTTCATGCTGGCCCACGCCCGGGTCCCGGAACTCGCCGACTGGTATTACTCCTTGGGCGGCGAGTACACCCGCATGATGTTGCCGCTGCTGGTCCGCGGTGGCGTCCTGGGGGCGGACCACTTAGCCGAGCGCACGGAGCGGCTGCTGTTCGGCGACCAGCTCCTCGCCGGTCATCTCGACACCATACGCAGCGACATCGAAGACCTGCTGCTGAGTCAGAACCTCGCCAGCCGCAAAGCGTGGCAGGCCGAAATGGCCACCGCCCTGGAGGGCTGGGGCATGGCCATGGAAGACAGCCCAGGTTTGGGCAGCGGCATCGATCTCGACCGCTTCGGTCAGCGCCTCACCGGCTACGACAGCCCCGAGTTCCTCACCCGCATGACGCTGAGCAGCAGCGCCGGCATCGGCGCCATGGCCGGCCCCCTGATCTGGCAGGCGGCCAGTCGTCGCGCTGCAGCCAGTGGCCGCGCCGCGGCGACCCGAGGAGCGTCGAGAGTGGCAAGCCGGGCCGGTTCAGCAGCGGCGGGAGGGGCCTTGGCCTGTGCGCCCGCCGGCCCTGCCGCCGTCGGCTGTGCGCTGCTGGCCGGAACCGCGGCGTGGCTCGGCACCGACTGGCTGCTGCTGCGCTTTGACGAAGCCCGCAATCGCGAGGCCCTTGAAGGCAGCCTGCACGCTGCACTGACGGCCACCCGGGAAGCGCTCAGCGAAGATCTGCGCCAGCACTACCAGCGTATCAGCCTGAATCGGCAGCAGATTCTGACCGCAGAGATCGAGTACACGTTCATCCCCGCGTACCATAGACACCCACCGACGCCAGGAACCCTCCCGCCATGACGATCCTGCTTTACCGTTTGCCCCCGCTGCTGCTGCTCAGCCTCGTCCTCTCCGCCTGCAGCCCCGACGGGGACGCCGAACCCGTCAACGTCACGGCGGCCCCGAGCAGCACGGAACTCCTGCACGAAGCCCTGGAGTCCTATTTCGCACTGCAGCTCGAACGCAACCCCCTGCGCGCCACCTTCCTCGGCGATCACCGCTTCAACGACCGCCTCGCCATCACCATCGCCCCGGAATACATCGCCGAGAGCCTGGCCATCGAGCGCAGCTACCTTGATCGCGTGGAAGCCGTCGATCCCGCCGCCCTCGACCATGCCGATCGCTTGAGCCGGGAGATTTTCCTGCGCGAGCGCCGCCACGCCATCGCGGGCGCCGCCTTCCCCGACCATCTCATGCCCGTGAACCAGTTCCGCAACATGGGCAACACCATGGCGCAGCTCGGCTCGGGCCAGGGCGCCCAGCCCTTCGCCACCGTCGAGGACTTCGACGCCTTCATCAGCCGCATGGTGGACTTTTCACGCTGGGTCGATCAGGCCATCGCCAACATGCGCGAGGGCATGACCCAACAGGTGGTGCAGCCCGCCATTCTCATGGAGCGGGTGCTCGATCAGCTGGCCGCCCACAGCGGCCCCGCCGCGGAGACCCTGTTTGCCCGGCCGTTGGCATCCCTGCCCTCCGAACTGACAGCCGAGGCCGCGGACAACCTCCGGCAGCGCTACCTGGCGGCCATCGACGAGGTGCTGATTCCCGCCTACGCCACCCTGCACGACTTCATCCGTGACGAGTACCTGCCGGCGGCCCGCACCACCCACGGCATGCACGCGCTGCCCAATGGCCAGGACTGGTACAGCTGGCTGGTGCAGGGCACCACCACCACCAACCTGACGCCCGGGCAGATCCACGACATCGGCGTGGCCGAAGTGGCCCGTATCCACCAAGCCATCGAGGAGGTCATGGCGGAGGTGGGATTCGAAGGCGATCTCCACGACTTCTTCGCGTTTACGGCCACCGATCCGAAGTTCTACGTGGACGACCCCGAGGAACTGCTCGCGGCCTACGAGGCCCTGCGCGAACGGGTGCAGGAGGGACTCGACGAGCTGTTCGATCTCAGGCCTGTGGCCGAGTACGAGATTCGTCCGGTGGAGGCCTTCCGGGAACGCGCAGCGGCAGGCGCCTCCTACATGCGCCCGGCCGCCGATGGCAGCCGGCCCGGCATCTTCTACGTCAACACCTATGATCTGTCAGCGCGACCGCTGTGGGCCGTGGAATCGCTGTTCCTGCACGAAGCGGTCCCCGGCCACCACTACCAGATCGCCCTGCAGCAGGAACAGACCGAGTTGCCCCGCTTCCGGCGATTCGGTGGCAACACCGCCTTCATCGAAGGCTGGGCGCTGTACGCGGAGTCCCTGGGCAGGGAACTCGGCCTGTACACGGACCCCTACCAGTACTTCGGCATGCTCAATGCCGAACTCTGGCGCGCCATACGCCTGGTGGTGGACACCGGACTGCACCTGCACGGCTGGAACCGCGACGAGGTGCTCGAGTACATGTTCGCCAATTCCAGCGTCGGTCGGGCCCGGGCCGTCGCCGAAGCCGAGCGTTACATGGCCATTCCCAGCCAGGCTCTCGCCTACAAGGTCGGTCAGCTCGAGTTCCTCGAGCTGCGCCAGCGCGCTGAAGCAGCTTTGGGAGACAGCTTCGATATCCGCGCCTTCCACAACCTGATCCTGCGCAACGGTCCCCTGCCCCTCGACGTGCTGACGGCGGAAGTCTCCGCCTGGATCGAGACCACTGCCTCGTCACGGATCACCGAATTCAGCCAGCCCGCGCCCGGCGTCTGGCTCGGTGATCCGCCGACGAAGGCCGATCTGGATCGGCTCCGGCAGCAGGGTGTGGGTCTGGTCATCGATCTGCGCACCGCCGGCGAAGAGATCGAAGATGCCGCGGATGCTGCCACCAGCTTTGGCCTGCGTTACCTGAATCTCCCGGTGGGTCTGGATCTCGCCGATGCGGATGTGGTGGCAGGCTTCGCTGCGGCCCTCGAAGCCGCCACCGAAGCCGGCGAAGGCGTCCTCCTGCACTGCGCCAGCGGCAATCGTGCCGGCGAGGTCTGGGCGCTTTACCAAGTGGAGCAGGGCATGTCCCCTGCCGCGGCCCTGGCCGATGCCGAAGCCGCCGGTACCCGCGGCGAGAGACTCGAACGTCTGCAGGAACTGCTGAAAGTCGAGTGAGGCTCAGGCCCCGTCAGCCGGGGCCAGACGCTCACCAGCCAGCATGCAAAGGGCAGGCACCACCAGCATCAAAATCGCGGTGCCCACCAGCACCCCGAAACCGATACTCACCGCCAGCGGGATGAGAAACTGGGCCTGAATCGAGCGTTCGAAGATCAGCGGCGCGACGCCGAGGAAGGTGGTGAGCGCCGTCAGCAGCACCGGGCGAAAGCGACCCAGCGCCCCGGTCAGCACCGCATCCGGCCATGACCTCCCGGCTCGAAACTCCTCGTTGATGAAGTCGATCATCACCAGCGAGCCATTGATGATGACTCCGGCCAGACCAATGATGCCGAAGATGCTGACCACGGTCAGATGCAGGCCAAGCAGCAGGTGACCGAACAGGGCGCCGATGAGGCCCAGGGGAATGACCGCCATGACGATCAGCGGCTGCAGGTAGGAACGGAAGGGGATGGCCAACAGCGCGTAGATGAAGAACAGCGCCAGCGGAAACGCCACCGCCAGCGCACCGGCAGCATCGCCCTGCTCGCGCTGTTCTCCAGCGAAACGCCAGCTGAGACCCGGCCGTTCACCGACCAGATCAGGCAACACGGTCGTCGCCAGCATCTCATTCACCTGCTGCCCCGTGATTCGAGCGGCATCCACGTCTGCCGTCACCGTCACCATGCGCTGGCCATCGCTGCGGCGGATGCTGGCCGGCGAGCGTGCCCACTCCATCTCGGCCACGGCCGCCACCGGCACGGCCGCGCCCCCGGGCGACTTGATCCGATAGTGCTCCATCCAGCCTAAGTCCCTGCGGCTGTCAGCATCGAGGCGCAGCAGCGTGCGCACCTCGTCCCGGCCGCGCTGCACCCGAACGGCTTCCTCGCCGAACAGGGCCGCGCGCATCTGCCGCGCCAGATCACTGACGGTGAAGCCGAGCACCCGCCCCTGCTCCGAAAGACGGAACTGCAGTTCGGGTTTGCCAGCTTCCCGGTCGTCACGAATGCTGTGGACACCAGCGGTATTGGCCAGCGCAGCGATCAGGCCATCCGCAGCCCAATCCCGGACCGCCGCGTCCCGGGCCACCAGTTCGATCTGTATCGGCGCCCCGAGGTCCACCAGCCGGGAGGAGAACCGCAGCCGCGGCGCCAGCACCTGCTCAGCACTGGCCTCCCGCCAGCGGGCCTCGAAGCGCTCGCTGCTGAACGGCCGCCGCTCCGGTTCCACCAGTTCCACCACCACCGAGGCGCGGTGACCGGCAAACAGGCCGCTCGGGTCTCCCAGGGGAGTGGGTGGAGCGAGGCTGCGCCCGACGCTGAGGGCCACCCCGGTCACGGGCGATGTCGTGAGCCCGTAGCGCTGTTCGAATTCCATGCCCGTGGCTACCGCAGCCTCCACGAGGCGTCGGGCCATGGCTGCAGTGACTGCAGCCGGGGTGCCCTCGTCGAGTTCCAGCTCGGCGCTGACGTAGCGACCTTCGATGACCGGGAAGAACCCCGACCGGACCAGGTTGTTGCTCACCAGTCCCAGCGCCAGCACCGTCGCCGCCACCGCCCAGGCCAGGGTCAGCAAGGGACGCGCCATGGCCAGCAGCACCATCTGTCGCAGGGGGCCTGCGGTGAACGCCGCCAGCGCTGCCGCAAAGCGGGCCCGGATGCGGTCCACTGCCGCCAGGATCGGATGCTCGGGCGGCCGGCTCCAGTCCACACGCGACAGGTGCCAGGGCAGGATCAGCAACGCCGCCACCAGGGAAGTACCCAGCACGATGATCACCACCTGGGGAATTTCGCGAAAGAACTTACCGACGGTACCGGGGATGAACATCAGCGGCCCGAAGGCGACCATGGTGGTGGCCACCGCGAAGATCACCGGCGGCGCGATACGCCGACTGCCGCTGATGGCGGACTGGACACGGTCGCCTCCCCGCTGACCGGTACTGTAGACGTTCTCACCCGTGACGATGGCTGCATCCACGACGATGCCGATGGCCAGGATGAAAGCGAACAGGGAGAGCTGATTGATGGACAGACCGAGCACGCTCATGACCGCACCGCTGGCGACGAAAGTGACGCTGATACTCACCGCGATGAGGAAGGCGAGGCGGACGTCGAGGAACAGCGTCAAGGCCAGCAGCACCAGGATCAGGCCCGCGCTGCCGTTCTTCAGCAGCAGCTGCAGGCGCTTCTCGAGCTCCTCGGCGTCATTGCGCCAGACATGCACCGCCATGCCGGCCGGCAGACTCGGGCGCAGGACCTCGTCCAGATAGCGCTGGACTTCGGCCACCACCGCCAGCAGCCGCTCGTCGCCGATGCGAAAGACCTGGACGAAGGCCGCAGGATGGCCGTCGTAGCGGGATACGAGATCCTGATCACGGAAGCCATCGATGACGGTGGCCACATCGCCCAGGCGCAGCGTGCCGCCGTCTGCGCCCGTGCGCAGAATCAGGGACTCGAAGTCCAGCCGGTCGAAATTGCGACCCAGCGTCCGTGCCAGGATCTCGCCGTCCGCGGTGACCATGCGCCCCGCCGGCAGTTCCACGCTCGATGACCGCACCAGCGCCGCCGCCTCCGGCAGGGAGAGATCAAGTTCCCGCAGCACGTCGGGCCGGAACTCGATGCTCACCTCCACGTCCCTCACCCCCACCACCTGGGTGAAGGACACCCCGGGCAGCGCCGCCAGGTCCTCCTTGATCCTGAGCACCAGCTCCCGCAGATCCGCCTCGTCGATGGGACCGTGAACCACCAGCTCCATGATCCGCTGCCGATTGCTCAGCTCGCGGACTTCCGGCCGTTCGGCTTCGTCCGGAAAAGTCGTGATGCGCTCGACCTCGGCCCGGATCTCCTCCAATCGCTGGCGCACATCCTGGCCTTCCGCCAGCTCCACGGTCACCACGGCCACGCCGGCAGCCGCCACCGCATAGAGATCACGCACGCCCTCGATGCTGCGGATGGCCTCCTCCACCGGCTGCACCACGGCCGCCTCCACTTCCTCGGGAGAAGCTCCGGGATAGATCACCCGGACCTCGACCCGGTCGAGACTGAACTCCGGGAACATCTGCTGCCCCATGGTGAGAAAGCCGACGAATCCGGCGGCCAGCAGGGCCAGCATGAAGAGATTGGTGGCGACACCGTTGCGGACGAACCACTCGATGAGGCCCGGCATGATCACTGCGTCCGCCGCTCACGCACCACGACAGCCATCCCCTGCGTGATGGTGGGCAGATCCGTGATCAGCACCTCGCCCGATTCCCCGAGGTCATCGGAGGCAACGAAGACGTCGCCATCGCTGGCAAGCAGCACTCGCACGCTGGCAGCTTCGAGCACCCCGCCGTCTGCGATCCGCCACACCCTGCCGGGCTGGCGCTGAAGGCTTTCCCGCGGCAGCCGGTAGTAGGGCTTTCCGGGGTCCACGCCGATGCTCACGGTCACCATTTCCCCGCGCCGCAACAAACCATGCTGCGCCAGCGAAAAGGCCAGCAGCACCGTTCTCGATCCGGGGTCGATGCTGCCCCCAAGCCGGGGGGAGCGCAGCAGGATGCGCTCGCCGGTCACCGTGTCGATGTGGGCATCGAGGCCCTGCCGATTCCAGGCCTGCTCCACCAGCGGCCACTCGGCTGCGGTCAGCTCCACGCGAACTTCCTGCTCCTCGGCCGTGACCAGCCGCGCCAGCAGTGCGCCCGGCTGCGCAATGTCCCCCGGCGCGACGCCGACTTCGAGAATGTGAGCGGCATAGGGTGCGTAAACCCGGCTGCGTTCCAGATCCAGCTCGACGGCTTGCAGCTGGGCATCGATGCGCTCGACTGCCGCGGTCGCTGCCGCCAGCCTCGCCTCGAGTTCATCGAGCTGATCGCCGGCGACAAAGTCCCGCCGAGCCAGGTCCTGCATGCGCTGCAGCCGGACCGCCAGCTGGGTCTGCTCAGCCGCCCGCGCCCGCTGCTCCGCCTGCAGTTCAAGGCGCCGGATCTGCAGCGGGCGCACATCGAGGCGGAGCAGTTCCGTCCCCGCTTCCACGCGGCCACCGGGCCGCAACTGCGGGTGCAGATGCACGACGCGGCCGCTGATTTCCGTAGCGAGACGGGTTTCGTGGACGGCGTGGATGCGACCGAGCCGTGCCAGGGGCAGTGGACCCGCCGCCCGCTCATACGCGAATGCCACCACCAGCGGCCGCGCATCCGGCGGCTCCACGCTCACGGCTTCGGGGCTCAATGCCCGCTGCAGCGCCAGACCGCCGAGCAGCACGATCAGGAGCAGCAGCCAGGGACCAAGGCTGCGCCACCGACTCGTGGTTGCCTGGGCGTCGGGCAGATCGGCCATGGGGAACTCTCACCAGAGGTTAAGACAGCCAGTTAATAAATGACTGGTTAGTCATTAAAGAGAAGGTTAAACTCGCTCCAGTCCGGTGACAAGAGGAATCCGCCGTGAGCAAGTCCCATCGCCGCCGCAAGGATGCCCGACCCGGCGAGATCCTCGACGCCGCCCTGGCCGAATTCGCCCTGAACGGCTTCGCGGCCACCCGCCTCGACGACGTCGCTAAGCGCGCCGGCATCACCAAGGGCACGGTCTATCTCTACTTCGACAGCAAGGAAGCGCTGTTCCGGGCGCTGCTCGAACAGGAGTCCGGCCGCAACTTCGCCGAGATCGACGGCCTCCTCGACGGCTACACAGGGCCCGCGGACAAGCTGCTGCAACTGCTGATCCGTCAGGCCGGCGTCCGACTCATTGCCAGTGATCTGCGCCACCTGATCCGCCTGCTGATCGCGGAAGGACCCCGATTCCCCGACCTGCTGGCCTTCCACCACGCCGAGGTCATCAGTCGGGGGCGCCGGCTGATCGAACGCGTCCTCCGCTACGGCATCGAGCGGGGCGAGTTCCGCGACAACGGCCTCGTGAAGTTTCCCCAGATCATCGTCGCGGGCCCCATGCTGGCAATGCTCTGGCAAAGCCTGTTCGCAGAGTTCGAGCCGCTGGACCTCGAAGCCTACCTGGATACCCTGTCAGACACCCTGCTGCATGGCATGATGGTCAGAAAGTGAAGGCCCGGCAGTGAGCTGGAGCCGGCAAGCGGGAGGGAGAACAGCATGACCAGCGTCGGCGACATCGTGGATATGACCAGGACCCTCGGGCGGGCCATCAGGCTGCGACGCAAGGTGCCCCAGCGCAGCCATCGCCATTCCCTGGGACGCATGCTCGAGAAGCAGGCGCAGCAGCGCCCCGACACCACCGCCCTGATCTGCGAGGGCCGGGAGCTGACCTGGGCTGAGTTCAATATCCGGGCCAACCGGGTCGCCCATCAGCTGCGCGATGCCGGCATCGGTCATGGCGATTGCGTCGCCCTGATGATGGAAAACCGCATCGAGTTCCTGATCTGCCTGATGGGCATCTGCAAGCTCGGCGCCGTCGCCAGCCTCATCAACACCCACCAGCGCCACGATGTGCTGATTCACAGTCTCACGCTGACCCGCGCCAAATGCATGGTCTACGGCGAAGAGCTGATCGATGCCGTGGGCGAAGTCCGGGATCAGCTCGATCTGCCGGACCGGGAGGGTTACCTGCACGTCCCGGATGGCGGCGCCGTGGAGGCCCCCGAATGGGCCGCCACCTGTGACCCGTCGCGCCCGGGCAATCGCGAAGACGACCCGGCGGAGACCGCGGAGATCACCCTCGGCGACCCCTGTCTGTACATCTTCACCTCCGGCACCACCGGCCTGCCCAAAGCGGCCATCGTCTCCGGCGAACGCTGCATCCGGGCCATGCAGGGCATGGGCGAGGTTTGCCTGAACATTCAGGCCAGCGACCGCCTCTACAATGCCCTGCCCCTCTATCACACCACCGGGCTGATCATCGGTTTCGGCTCCGTGCTGCACGCCGGTGCCAGCATGGTGATCAAGCGCAAGTTCTCCGCCAGCCGTTTCTTCGACGAGATCCGCGAGCATCAGTGCAACAGCTTCGTCTACATCGGTGAAATGTGCCGCTACCTGATGCACCAGCCGCAGCGCAGCGACGACGCCGACAATCCCGTGGTCAAGATCATCGGCAACGGCCTGCGGCCGGACATTTGGATGGACTTCAAACGCCGCTTCGACATTGCGAAGATCTGCGAGATCTACGGCGCCAGCGAGGGCAACTCCGGCTTCGTCAACGCCTTCAACAAGGACTGCACCATCGGCTTCGGCATCACGCCCCATGTGCTGGTGCAGTACGACGCCGACAGCGACAGCATCGTTCGCAACAGCGAAGGATTCTGCATCGAAGTCGCCAAGGGTGAGCCGGGCCTGCTGCTCAACGAGGTCAGGGACGACGCCCGCTTCGACGGCTACACCGATCCCGAGGCCAGCGAGAAGAAGCTGGTGCGCAACGTTCTGAAGACCGGCGACGTCTACTTCAACACCGGCGACCTCATCCGGCAGATCGACGTCGGCTTCGCCTTCGGCCGCCCCCACTATCAGTTCGTGGACCGCACCGGCGACACCTTCCGCTGGAAGGGCGAAAACTGCTCCACCAACGAGGTGGGTGAGATCATCAACGCTCATCCCCAGGTGCAGACCACCAACGTCTACGGCGTGGAGCTACCCGGAACCGACGGCCGCGCGGGCATGGCCGCCATCACCTTCGACCCCGGGCAGGTCAGCAGCGACCAGGACATCGACTGGGACGGGCTGACCCGCCACATCGACGCCCAACTTGCCAGCTACGCCCGACCCATCTTCATCCGGGTGCAGCGCGAGCAGCCCACCACCAGCACCTTCAAGCTGCAGAAGACGGAACTCAAACGGCAGGCCTTCCATCCCGATGCGGTCGGTGAGGACCGCATCTACGTCCGCAAGCCCGGTGCGGCAGGCTACCAACCGCTGGACGCCGACTTCCACGATCGGATCATGGCTGGAGACGCCGGTTATTGACGGCTCGTCGAACTCGTCAGAAGCGCCTGCCGAACCCCTGCTGCAGCGCGGCGGGTTCCTGGCCTATCTGGGCTGCCTGGGCACCTTCTGGCTGCCGGGCGGCATTCTCGGAGTGCTGTTTCCCTGGCTGATCGCGGTGCAACTCGGCGCGCCGGCCCAGCAGCTCGGTCTGGCCCAGATGGCGTTGCAGCTCCCCACCCTGGTGCTGGTGCTGTTCGGCGGCGTGTTGGCAGACCGGCGCGATCCACGGCGCATCCTGCTGGCTGTGCACCTCTGCGCGGCCCTGCCTCCCCTGACGCTGGCGCTGCTGCTGTCCTTCGGGCACCTCAATCTGGCGATGCTGATCGGTTACGCCGTCGCCTCAGGCACCTGTGCCGCTCTCGGCATGCCCGCACGGGACAGTCTTCTGACCAGCGTCGCCGGCGATCAGATCCAACGTGCCGTAGGGTTGACCATGGCCCTGCAGTTCGGTGCTCAGATCGCAGGTTTCACCCTGGCCAGCCGCGCCGATCAGATCGGTGCGGTGCCGCTGCTCCTGCTGATGTCCGCAGTCTTCGCCATGGGCGCCGCGGCTGTGCTGCGACTGCCCTCGCGGGCGACGCCCGCAACGCCGGCAGTAAGGGGTCCCGGCGATCTGCTTGGCGGCATCACCGAGAGCCTGCGATCGAGCCTGCTGTGGCCGCCCATGCTGCTGGCCTTCGGCACCGGTATCTTCTTCGCCGGCAGTTTCGTGGTGCTGCTGCCTCTGTTCATCCGTGACGTCTACGGCGGTGGTGCCGGCGGTATCGGCGCCAGCTTCATCTGCTTCATGGTGGGAACCCTGGTGTCGATCCTGATCCAGGTCCGCCGGCCCATCCTGCGCCAGGGACGCGCGCTCATCCTGTCCCAGATCATCGGCGGAGCCGTCCTGGCCACGCTCGCCCTGGAGTTGCCCCTGCAGGGCTTCCTGGCCGCCATGTTCTGCTGGGGCCTGTGCGGTGGAGTCGGCATGGTGACCTCCCGCAGCATGGTCCAGGCCGCCGCCCCCGAGAGCCATCGCGGGCGCGTACTCGGGGTTTACGCCATGACCAGCTTCGGCGGCATGCCCATCGGATCCCTGGCCCTCGGTTTCATCATCGCCCTCTTGGGCCCGCTGCACGCCGTGCTGGTTCCTGCCGGCGCCATGATCCTGCTGGCGGGACTGGTAGCCCTAACGAGCTCACTCTGGCGCCAGAGGACGGCATGACGGTAGGCCTCGCGCGCGCCATCGGGATCGAAATCGCTATCGGGATCGCTATCGGGATCGATTTCGATCCCGATAGCGATTTCGATCCCGATTGTTCCACTCCAGATAACACCACCTGGGCAGCGTGGACCGCAGGCAAGTAGACTGTCGGAACTGATGGGGGATCAGGGCACGAGCTTGGACGCTACGACTTGCCTGAACTGCGGCACCGCGCTTCAGGGCGAGCATTGCCATCAATGCGGACAACCCGTGAAGGGTCTGGTCCGGCCCTTGAAGAGCATCGTCCACGACTTTCTCGATACCGTATTCGAATACGACTCCCGGATCTGGCGCACGCTGGTTCCGCTGTACCTGCTGCCGGGGCGGATCACCCGCGACTACCTCGGCGGCAGGCGCATGCGCTATGTCCTGCCTTTCCGGCTGTTCTTCGTCATCACGGTGGTGACGTTCCTGGTGCTGCAGTGGAACCTGGGGGATCGTCCCTTCGACATCGGCGGCACCTCGCCGATGCAGCAGGCTGAGAGCCTCGAGGAACTGGAGCGCGAATACGAGCGCATGCGGGGTGATCTCCAGAGCACCCGTGAGGAACTCGAGGCCGATCCCCAGCGTGCCTATGGTGTAGCGGGGATCATCGCGGCCGAGCGCAGCGTCGAGCGGGCCTACGAACAGCGCCGGGAATGGCTGCTGGAGCGTGATGACGCCCTGGCCGACGGCGTCGCACCGCCGCCACCACCGAGCCGGGGAAGCCTGGAACTGTCTCCGGAGGACTGGCTGTTCGACGCTGACGGCATCAGTCAGCTGCCGGAATGGCTCCCCGCCACCGCCGCCGCGAAGCTCGAAACCTGGATCGAGCGCGGCGTCCGCAACATCGCCCGACTGGAGGAGGAACCCGATCGTCTCATCCGGCGCTTCTTCGGCCTCCTGCCGCCGGTTCTGTTCGTGCTGGTGCCCGTATTCGCCCTGCTGCTGAAGATCTTCTATCTTTTCCACGGCAGGCTCTACATGGAGCACGTCGTCTTCGGCCTCCATGCCCACAGCTTCCTGGGTCTTGCCGTGCTGATGGGGTTCGCCCTGCGGGGGTTGCATGGTTGGCTGGCTGACGGCTGGTGGGTGCTCGAGGCGACCCTGGGTTGGTTGAGCACGGCAGCGTGGTGGTGGATTCCCATCCATCTTCTACTCATGCAGCGGCATGTCTACGGCCAGGGCTGGGCCATGACCATCTTCAAATATGTGAGCATTGGCCTGTCCTACAGCATCGTTCTGGTCATCGCCACGGTCATCGCCGTCGTCATCAGCGTGGTGACCGCCTGAGGGTCACGGCCACGATCATGACGTCAGCGGTCACAGCCAAGGGCCGCCCGGCCGCCGGCCGGATCGACGAACTGAGGCAGACTGCGGGAACCGTCCAGCCACTGCAGCAGATCCGCACGGGTCGCCCCCGCAGCGCTGTAGCGCGTGAGCATGTGGTAGCCCTTGGGGTAGACGCGTACCCACCACCGGCCGGCAAGCGCTGCCTCGATCAGACCATCGAGCAGTTTGCATACGGCCCGCACCGGCACCAGATCGTCCCGCTTTCCGTACAGCAGCAGAACTTCGCCCTTGACCCGGGGTGCGGCCAGCGAAGCCGCCTCCATGAGATCGGCCAGTCCGGCCACCGCGGCCACCGTTGGATGATCCAGCACCAGCGGGTCGTCCCGCAGAGCCGCCATGACCTCGGGCTGATCGGTGGGGCGGTAGCCCAAGGCCTGCCCCAGTTCAACCGACAGCGGCAACCCCGGAACCAGTCGCTCTGCCAGCCACAGGGCCAGCCGCTGATGCCCGGGCATGACCGCCTCGCCCACCACCGCGGGCGACACCAGCAGGGTTCCGTCCACAGGCGGCGCAGCGGCGTCCGCCATGGCCAGCACCGCCACCGCCCCGCCCATGCTCTTACCGAGAAGGTATAGGGGCAGCTCCGGATGGCGCTCGCGCAGCAGCTTCAAGGCCAGTCGCGCATCCGCAGCCATGACCTCATGACCGGCCCAGCGCCCGGCGTGTTCAGATTGCCCGAAGCCGCGCTGATCGTAGGCGTACAGCAGGTAGCCGGCGTCGTTCAGGCTGTCGCTGATGGCCGCGAACGCAGCGCCATGATCATTGAAACCATGCAGGGCGAGGATCACGCCCTTGGGCGAATCTGCTGGAGCCCAACGGTGCAGCGTCAGTTCGCTGCCGTCCGCAGTGACGAACGCCTGCGCGGAAAGTTCACCGGAGCCGACGGGATCACCCACGGGCACCGCCATACTGCGGCAGGCCATCATCAACGCCAGCAGACCCCACAGCCAGACCCTCCGCACGTTCACTCCGACAACTTCAGGCCGACCCGCACGGGGCGTCCCTGCTCCACTTCGCGAACCGTCAACCGGCTGCCACCCAGACTGACCCGATCGCCGACGACCACCCGGTTGCCCAGCCGGGCCCGGATGACTTCCTCCAGACTCCGGCCCCGTTCCCGCGGGTGCAGTTCGAGGCCATAGAGTGCCGCCACGTCGTCCGCAGGCGCTTCCGCAGACAGCACGAACTCGCCAAAGAAGGCCTGGGCCGCCAGCCGCCCCTCGGCGGGCAGTCGCGCAAAGCAGGCCGCCACCTGTTCATAGCTGTCCAGGGGCAGCAGCAGCAGGGCAAGATCACCCGCCTCGAACTTCACTTCAGGACCCGGATCGATCAGCTCGCCGTCGCGGATCACACCCACACAGGAGCTGTGCTCCGGAAACGAAGCGTCCACCACCTCCAGGAAGCTGCGCCCCACTGCATAGGTATCGGGCTGCACTTCGAACTGCACCATCTCATAGGGTTGCTTCGCGGGAAGGTCGAGCAACTGCCGATCCACCGGTTCACCCAGGGCCGGCACCTCCACCCGGAACAGCCGCGCTGCCAGCGGCACCGTGGTGCCCTGGATCATGAGCGAGACCAGCACCACCGCAAAGGTGACGTTGAACAGCAGCTCCGCCTGGGGCAACCCGGCCATCATGGGAAACATCGAAAGCACGATGGGCACCGCCCCCCGCAATCCCACCCAGGCGATGAAGCCCACCTCCCGGGCCGGAAAGCGGAAGGGCAGCAGACCGAGCCAGACAGCGACCGGGCGAGCGACAAGAATCAGGAACAGGGCAATGAGCGCCGCCTGAGGCGCATCCATGATCATCTGCGAGGGTTTCACCAGCAGCCCGAGGACCAAGAACATGCCGGCCTGGGACAGCCATGCCAGGCCGTCCATGACCCGCAGGACGTGCTCGGTGGCGTCGCTGCGGCGGTTCCCCACCACCAGCCCCGCCAGATAAATACCGAGAAATCCGCTGCCTCCCAGCAGATTGATGCCGGCGAACAGCGCCAGACCGCCGGACACCACCAGCAGGGCGTAGAGCCCCTCCACCAGCCGGACGCGGGCCAGCAGCGCCGCCATCAGCCGACCACCGAGCACCCCGCCGATGACGCCGAGCCCCAGCTGCAGGAGCAGGGTGAGCCCCAGTGGCCCGAAGCCCGGCCCTTCCCCGATGCTGAGCCACTCCACCATGACGATGACCAGGAAAATGGCCATAGGGTCATTGGACCCCGACTCGATTTCCAGGGTGGCTTCCACCCGCTCGTTGAGGCGGGCTGCCGATCTCCTCAGCAGGCTGAACACCGCGGCGGCATCGGTGGATCCGACAATGGCACCGAGCAGCAAGGCCACCCGCCAATCGAGTTCCAGCAGCCACCAGGAGAACACGCCGACGCCACCGGCGGTGAGAATCACGCCCAACGTGGCCAGCGACAGCGCGGGCCGCAGCGCGACCCGGAAGGTCTTCATCTGGGTGCGCAGGCCACCGTCGAGCAGGATGACGGCCAGCGCCAGATGGCCCACCAGCATGGCCACTTCGAGATTGTTGAAGATGATGCCGCCCGGCCCGTCCTCCCCCGCCAGCATGCCGACCCCGAGGAACACCAGCAGCAGCGGCAGGCCGAGGCGAGCCGACACCAGGCTGGCCAGCACGCTGACGAACAGCAGCAGGCCACCAAGCAGAATCAGGGCGTTGCTGGCTTCCAAGACATCTCCCGTTTCAGGACTGCATCAGCACTGGTGGAATTCGCCAATCACTCGCCAAAGCCGCCAACACCGGCTCTGAACCTTCCTCAGGAACCCGGAGCGATTCCTTATTTTTCAGATAGTTAGGAGGTCATGGAAAACTGGCACGATTCATGAGACGGCCCTGGCGATGACAACCGCAATGGGATGATCCAGGGGCCATGACCGCACAACCGCCCAATGCCTCGCTGATGGAGCGCTTCGTTCGCCATCGGGTCGCCGCCAATCTGGTCATGATCATGATGATTCTGGCGGGCGCCTGGGCCGTCCGTCATGTTACCACCCAGTTCGATCCTGACGTGCAGTGGCCGGGAATCTGGGTGGAAATCCACTGGCCGGGAGCCGGCGCCGAGGACGTGGAGCAAATGATCACGATCCCGGTTCAGCAGCAACTGCGGACCATTGCCGACATCAAAGAGGTGCGCTCCATCACGACGCCCGGCCAGTCGCGCATGATCGTGGAGATGGACCACGAGACCGACCTTACCCGGGCCCTGGACAGCGTCAAGCAGCAGGTAGCCAATGTCCGCAATCTGCCGGCGGACATCGAACCACCGCTGATCTACGTCGACCGCAATCTGGAAGACATCGCCACCCTGCTGGTCACCGGGCCCGATGACTTGGCGGAACTGATACCGCTGGTGCGGGGTTTCGAACGGCAGCTGCGCGGCCGCGGGGTCGCGGAGATCCAGCTTCGGGGCCTGCCGGAGCAGGAGCTGGCCATCATGGTCGGCACCGAACAGCTCACCGCGCTTTCAACCACACTCACCGAGCTGGGCAACGACATCGCCCGGCTGTCAGCCGACGTCCCCGCGGGCACCGTGGGCCGGGCCCAGGGCGCCCGCCAGCTGCGCGGTCTGGATCAGCAACGTTCGGTGGCGGGCTTCAGTGCGCTGGAACTCGGTCGTGACGGCGAGCTGCTGCGACTTGCGGACATTGCCCAGATCGAACATCGCAGCCGTGACGATCAGATTCAGGTCCGCAAACAGGGGCGGCCGGCCATCGAGATGGTGCTGCTGCGCTCCCGCGGCACCGATGCCTTCTTCGCAGCCGAGCTAGTGGATGACTGGCTCGAGGCCACCCGTCCGGGTCTGCCGCAAGGCGTGGAGCTGACGCTGACCTGGGAGGCCCGGGACTTCCTGGCTGATCAGCTGACCCTGATCGGCAAGAATGGCGCCACCGGCCTCGTACTGGTGATCGGGGTCCTGCTGCTGTTCTTAGGCGGCCGGGTGGCCGGCTGGGTGACACTGGGAATTCCGGTGAGCTTTGCGCTGGCCCTGGCCATCTACTGGGGCGTCTTCGATGGCAGCATCAACATTCTCGCCCTGATTGCCTTCATCATGGCGACGGGCATCGTCGTCGACGATGCCATCGTG
>JAFIFJ010000072.1 GCA_020832085.1 Gammaproteobacteria bacterium
CTCAAGCTAGAAGACAGAGGTCTGGTATCCAGCACCGGTGGCGCCCGCGCCCGCGCGCGACTGGCCAGTGCGCGCGCCGACCTCAGCCAGCGTGAACTCGATCTGGCCCATACCGCCATCCGGGCGCCCTTCGACGGGGTCGTGGAGGAACGCCCGGTGGAACTCGGCGACTACCTTACCGCCGGTCAGGTCTGTGCCGAAGTCCTCGACCCCGATCCCCTGCTGCTGGTCGGCCAGCTCTCAGAGCGGGATGTGGCCCGCATTCAGGTCGGCGACCCGGGCCAGGGTCGACTGCTCACCGGTGAGTCCGTCCGCGGCGTGATCACCTATCTGGCCCAGAGCGCTCATCCGAGCACCCGGACCTTCCGCGTCGAGGTTGCGGTGAACAATGCAGATGCGCGACTCAGGGAGGGCATCACCACCGAACTGCTCCTCCCCGTGGAGCAGCACCGCGCCCATCACATTCCGTCCTCCGTGCTGGCCCTCGACGACGTCGGCGAACTCGGTGTGCGCATTCTCAATGACGATGACCGGGTCGAGTTCGTCCGCATCCGCATCATTCGCGACAGTCCAGACGGCCTCTGGGTCACGGGCCTGCCCGAAGTCGTCACCCTGATCACGGTGGGCCAGGAACTGGTGGTGCCCGGAGAGCGTGTTCGACCGGTGCCCGAGGCCGAGACGCCCTCTGCGCCGGCGGCGTTGAGCGCATCGCCGCTGCTGCTGGAAACCGGAGCCGTGTCGAGTCGCAGCAGCGAGTCCGGAGCGCCCGCACCGTGAACGCCATGATCGATTGGGCGGTGCAACGCAGCCGCACCTCCATGTCCCTGCTGGCCATGGTCCTGATCGTGGGTGGCTGGTCCTACCTCGCCATGCCCATCGAGGCCGAGCCGAACATCCAGGTACCGGTCTTCATCATCACCATTCCCCACGAGGGGATCTCGCCAGAGGACTCCGAGCGCCTGCTGGTCATGCCCATGGAGACCGAGCTGCGGTCCATCCAGGGCGTCAAGGAAATCACCGCCTATGCCGCGGAGGGGTCGGCCACCATCGTGGTGGAGTTCGACGCCAACTTCGACGCCACCCGTGGCCTGATGGACGTCCGCGAGGCCACCAGCCGGGCGCGCCCGAAGATGCCGGAGACGGCTGACGAGCCCATCATCTCAGAGATCACCACCGTCGATTTCCCCATCATCACGGTGAATTTCGCCGGTGAGAACGTTCCGGAGCGCGCGCTCTACAACGCCGCCATGCGCGCCAAGGACGAACTCGAGGCCCTGCCCTCGGTGCTCGAAGTTCAGATGCGCGGCCACCGGGAGGAAGTGCTGGAGATCGTGGTCGATCCGGCGCTGCTGGAAACCTACGACATCGACCTCAATCAGCTCATCACCAGCGTCAGCCAGAACAATCGCCTGATTCCCGCCGGGGCGCTGGACGCCAGCTCCGGACGCTTCTCGGTGAAAGTTCCGGGAGTCATCGAAACGCCCCAGGACCTGTTCGGCATTCCGGTGAAGACCGAGGGCGACACGGTGGTCACCCTCATCGACGTCGCCAGCATCCGCCGCACCTTCCGGGACCGGACCAGCTACGCCCGGGTCAATGGCATTCCAGCCATCTCCCTGGAGGTGAGCAAGCGGGTCGATGCCAACCTCATCGACACCGTCGCCGAAACCCGGCGCCTGATCGACGAACTGCGCGGGGCCTTCCCCGCCGGCGTCCAGGTCTTCTACACCCAGGATCAGGCACCGGATTCCCAGCAGCAGGTGGACGAGCTGACCGGCAACATCGTCACCGCCCTGGCCCTGGTCATGACCATCGTCGTCGCCGCACTGGGCCTGCGCAGCGGCCTGCTGGTCGGTCTCGCCATTCCCACTTCCTTTCTGTTCGCCGTGACGCTGCTGAACGGCTTCGGTTATTCGTTCAACTTCATGGTGATGTTCGGCATGCTGCTGGGCCTGGGCATGCTCATCGACGGCGCCATCGTCGTCACCGAGTTTGCCGACCGCAAGATGGCCGAAGGCCTGCACCGCCGTGACGCCTACGCCCTGGCCGCCAAGCGCATGTTCTGGCCGGTGACGGCATCCACCGCCACCACCCTGGCCGCCTTCCTGCCGCTGATCTTCTGGCCGGGCATCTCCGGCAAGTTCATGCTCTACCTGCCGGTCACGGTGTTCTGCGTCCTGATCGGCTCCCTGCTCTACGCCCTCTTCTTCGGCCCCGCACTCGGCGCCCTCATCGGCAAGGTCGGTGCACCTGATGCCCGCGCCCTGGAAGAGCTCAACATCCTGGAGAACGGCGATCCGCGCACCCTGCGCAGCGCCACCGGCGCCTACGCGCGCTTTCTCGACGTCGCCGCCCGCTGGCCCTTTGCCGTCTTCGGGCTGACGCTGCTGATCCTCTGGGCCTCCTTCACCGCCTACGGCAACTACGGCCGCGGCTTCATTTTCTTCAATGACATGGATCCGATCTTCGCCCGCATCACGGTCAAGGCCCAGGGCAACCTGAGCGTGGACGAGGTCTACGCCCTGGTGCTGGAAGTCGAGAACGAAGTAGTGCAGGTGCCGGGCATCAAGGCGATCAACACCCGCACCAATCCGCCGGGCGGTTCGGGATTCCGGGGCTTCAACGTCATCCTCGACGAGATCGGTTCGATCTTCATCGAGATGCACGAGCAGAAAGACCGGCAGATGTCCGGCCAGGAAATCCTGGAGGTGATCCGGGAGCGTACCGCCCACCTTGCGGGCATCGAGATCGAGATCCAGGCCTTCGAGGGCGGCCCGCCCGTGGGCAAACCCATCCAGCTCGAGTTCGCATCGCGCAATGGCGACATTCTGGAACCCGCCGTCACCTGGGTCAGAGAGTGGGTGGAGCACAACGTGGACGGCCTGCGGGATCTTGCCGATACCCGATCGCAGCCCGGTCTGGAGTGGAAACTGGATGTGGATCGAAGCCGGGCGGCAGCCTATGGCGCCAGCGTCACCACGGTGGGCACCGTGGTGCAGATGGTCACCGGCGGCCTGAAAATCGCTGAATACCGCCCCTTCGACGCCGAAAAGGAGGTGGACATCCGCGTTCGCTTCCCCGACGAGTACCGTGGCCTGTCCATGCTCGACGCGCTGCGCATTCCCACGCCCCAGGGCGCCGTGCCCCTGTCCAGCTTCGTGACCCAGACCACGGTGCCCAATGTGGATACGATTCAGCGCGTGGGCGGTGTCCGGGTGGAGTACCTGCGCGCGAACGTCGCCCCGGGCGTCCTGGCCGATGAAAAAGTTCGGGAAATCCAGGCTTGGCTGGACACCCAGGCCCTGGATCCGGCCCTGCGCATTCAGTTCCGGGGTGCCAACGAGGAGCAGGAGGACGCCATGGCCTTCGTCGGCCTCGCCTTCCTGCTGTCACTGCTGCTGATGTTCGTGCTGCTGGTGACCCAGTTCAACAGCTTCTATCAGGCCGCGCTGATCCTGTTCGCGGTGGTCATGTCCACGGCGGGCGTCCTCATGGGCCTGCTGATCACCGGCTCGCCCTTCAGCGCCATCCTGACCGGCGTCGCCATCGTGGCCCTGGCGGGCATCGTGGTGAACAACAACATCGTGCTCATCGACACCTTCAACGGTTTGCGCCGGGAACGCCCGGATCTGGACGACATCACCCTCATCGTGCGCACCGGCGCCCAGCGCCTGCGCCCGGTCCTCCTGACCACGGTGACGACCATCTTCGGCCTGCTGCCCATTGCGAACCACCTCAGCGTCGACCTCATTGCCCGTGACATCACCTTCGGCGGCCGTACCGCCCAGTTCTGGGTACCGCTGGCTCAAAGCATCGTCGCCGGCCTGACCTTCGCCACAGTGCTGACCCTGGTGGCGACGCCCGCCATGCTGGCCATCCCGCAGCGTCTGCGCGAGACCGTCCTACCCTGGATGAGGTTCCTGCGCCGGATCCTGTGGCGCTCCGGGCGCAATCTGCGCCGCAGCCTGCGCGGTCCGGCATAGCGAACGCGAACAGCCTGCGCACAGCTGTGCCCTGTGAGGGCCTTCTGGGGACAATCCGGGGAGGGGAGAAGAAAAAAAATCCCCCGGCGACAAGGGATTGGGGAGGGGAGGGGAGATGTCGCCGGGGGTACTGCTTAACCTGTACAACCTTAGATGGTGGCTATCGGAAAAAGTTCCAAGGCCGCCACCCGAAGACACTGCAAATAATGACGCAACGCACAATAAAGCGTCAAGAAAAATCCGTCAGTTCAGTCTTTTTTGTGCCCACCATCACAGTTTTCCACCCAGCCTGAATGCCGGACGGCGCACCCATCAGTCGTGTTCCCTGAGATCCACATGATCGTAGATGCCGGTAACATTGGCAAAATTCAGGAACAGCGTATGGGCCACATGGGCGTGGGGATCGTGCAGGTGGTACTTGAAACGGACCTGCGGACTGCCCTGCAGAAAGGCATCGTAATCCTTCGTCAACTGCCGAACGTCGCTCGGCATGTCCTTGGACCAGGTCGCCCTGAAGGGCCCGAGTACCGCACCTCCCTGCAGGCAGACGGTGATCTCGTGATTGGTCAGTCTCTCTTCGGTCTTCATGCCATCTCTCTCCTTTGCACCATGCGAGTATAGCGCTGTGCGTCCAGGCCGTTATCCTGGTCCGCCGCCCATCCAGGATTCGCCACCATGACAGCCATCCGCTTCGGTGCCCACCTCGGTCAGCAGAATCTCGACTTCCCCACCCTGCGCGCCACATGGCGGGCCCTCGATGACGCCGGCCTGGACTGGATCTCCGCCTGGGATCACTTCTATGAGGCGCCGCCTGCAGGGGGCACACAGCCCCATTTCGAGGCTCTGAGCGTCCTCGGCGCCCTGGCCGCGGAAACCCGCCATGCGCGCATTGGCTGTCTCGTGTTCTACGTCGGCTATCGCAACCCGGCGCTGCTGGCCAAGGCGGCGACGACCCTGGACCATATCAGCGGTGGGCGCTTCGAACTCGGTCTGGGCGCCGGCTGGCACCACTGGGAGGCCAGCGCCTACGGCTACGACTTCCCGGCTCTGGGCACCCGCCTGGACATGCTCGACGAGGCCACCACCCTGATCCGGAGCATGCTCGACGAGGAACGCACCACCTTCAACGGCCACCACTACCGCGCCGAGAACGCCAGCTGCCTGCCCCGCCCCATTCAGCAGCGCCTGCCCATCTGGATCGGCGGGGTGGGTGAGAAACGCACCCTGCGTCTGGTGGCACGCCACGCAGACGGCTGGAACGCAGCCTATGTGTCGCCCAAGGAGTTTGCCCGGCTGTCAGCGATTCTGGACCACTGGTGCGAAGTGGAAGGCCGCGACCCGACCCAGATCCGGCGCGGCATCAACCTGAGCTTTCATCTCGGATTGGACGCCCGGGACGCCGAGCGCGAAACCCGACGCATGGAGCAGGACTGGGGCCCCATGGCCGCCCGGGTCCGGGAAGGCGCACTGATGGGCACGCCGGAGAGCGCCAAAGCCACCATTGCGGCTTATCTGGACGCGGGGGCCACCGACGTCAACATCGCCCTGCGGGCGCCCTGGAATCAGGCAGCCCTGGACGCTTACATCAACGAATGCCTGCCGGCACTGCGGGCGCAAAACGGCATCCCATCAAGCGCCCCGCCATCAGTGGGATAACCCAAATCTGGCTCGGTATCGGTATCGGTATCGGTATCGGTATCGGTATCGGTATCGGTATCGGAAAAGCCTACCGAAACCGAAACACCTCCCAGCAAGGGCAATCCGGCGGGTGCAGCGTGGATTCAGTGCGACGTGCGGGGGTCGGAGTACTGCTCTTCGTCCTGGGCACCCTTCATGCGACAGGTGTAGGCCGAGACCACGGCCAGCATGCAGAACGTCGCCGCCAGCAGGGCCAGGGGACGGGCATTGCCGTCGGTGTGGTACCACTCGGGTCCAAGGTGGGGTGCGCGGGAGAAGAAGCCGAAGGCGAAGATGAACAGGGTGACGGTGGCAGCGACAGCGAGAATGCGAAGGGTCCAGAGGTGCAGATGGGCTTTGCAGATGGTCAACGAGAGTGCGACGCCGGAACCGTAGATCCCCATCCACAGCCACCCCTGGGGGTCGCCAATGTGGGTAAGCATCAGCAATGCCAGGATGGTCGCAATGGAGCAGTTGACCCAACGCTGCATAACCGGCCCTCTCGCTGTGGCGTCACATGGTCGCGTCACATGAACGTTACTCGTGGTAACGACCCCGGATTGAACCACCCGCCCACCATCAGCGCAAGCCGCAGTGCGTTTGCCGGCGGGCGCTGCTGACGAGCGGGCGGCCCCGGGACCGCCTCAGCGCTGCGGCGCCATGTCCCGATTCATGCTGCATCGCACAACGAAGTACTGAGAAGTACTGAAACGACCGCTCAATCTTCCAGCCGGGGCAGATCGGGATCCGGCTGCACACCAAAACTGTTGAGCACCATGCTCACCATGTTGTACTGCCCCACGGTGAACACCACGTCCATGAGCTGCTCGGTGGACCAGGTCTTGGCCAGTTTCGCCCAGGTCGCGTCGCTGACGTGGGCATCGGCGTGCAACTCATCGACGGCCTCGATCAGCGCCCGGTCGACGGCACTCCAGCCCTCGGCCGCGGCGCCTTCCTTGATGCGCTGAATTTCGGCGTCCGTGAGCCCACAGTCGCGTCCGATCAGGACGTGCTGTCCCCATTCGTAGCCCGCCCGGCACAGCCAGCCGATACGCAGGATCAGGATCTCGCGTTCCCGCGGCGGCAGGGTCGACTTGCCCAGAATGTGATTGGCGAACACCAGCCAGCGGCGCAGCAGTTCAGGGTGGTTACACAGGGTCTTGAAGATGTTCAGGGGTTCGCTGGCGCCGAACTTGGCCATGATCGCCTGCGCATCCGCATTCCACTCTTCCCGACTCAACGCCGGTATCCGGGCTTCTGTCAGCCGCATGCTGCTCTCCTCCAAGGTACATGAGGCGGTCAGCATAGCCCGAAGGCCAGCCCGACGTCCGGTCCCTGTCGACCCGGGCGATGGTACCTTAGCGCCACCATCTGGAAGCCAAGGAGCAACCATGACCAGGCACGGTGAAACCGCACCCGGCGTCTGCGCCGAACAGCATCCCTCGACCCGTGATTTCGTGTTCAACCAGACCATGTTGCGGATCAAGGACCCCGACCGGTCCCTGGACTTCTATACCCGCATTCTCGGCATGACCCTGATTCGCAAACTCGACTTTCCGCAAGCCGAGTTCTCCCTCTACTTCCTCGGCCTGCTCTCGGATTCAGAAGTCGCGGCCATGCCCGAGGACGACTCCGAACGCTCGGAGTGGCTGTTCAGCCAGCGCGCCCTGCTGGAACTGACCCACAACTGGGGCACGGAGAAGGACCCTGATCAGGCCTACCACGACGGCAACAGCGACCCCCGTGGCTTCGGACACATCGGCATCGCCGTACCGGACGTCTATGCCGCCTGCGAGCGCTTCGAGTCTCTCGGCGTGGACTTCGTCAAGCGCCCCGACGAGGGGCGCATGAAGGGTCTGGCGTTCATCAAGGACCCGGACGGCTACTGGGTGGAGATTCTCGCCCCGCGCAACATGCGCTTCTGATCCAGCCCCTGTCCTCAAGGCTGCAGATCGAGCGCCGTTCTCATGGCCACCGGACGCGGGTCCAGCAGCGTGGCGGTGATGGCTTCATCACGGGCCGGATCCGGCGGGTTCAGCGGATCACGGGGCCGGATGCCGTGGTCGATGACCAGCCGCGCCAGCAGCAGGCGGCGCGCATCCCCGCGCAGGGCGTGGATGCGTCCCCCTTCCCAGGTCATCAGCGCGGCGCTGGCGGCCTGATACAGCAGACTGGTCGCCTGCCGGACCTGGCTCTCCCTGTCAGGATCTGCTGCCGCCCGCTCGGCCACCCGCACCGCGCCATCGACGATGGTTCGGCACTCATCGCGCAACGCCGCCGGAACGGTGATGGCCTCGTCCAGACGGCCATGCAGATCCGCGGCAAAGGCTCCGGCGCAGCCCTTGCGGCCCACGGCCCGCTGGATGGCATCCAGGGCCACGATGTTCGACGTTCCTTCCCAGATCGATCCGAGGTGGGCGTCGCGAACCAGCCGCGGATTGACGAAATCCTCCACGTAGCCGCAGCCGCCACGCATTTCCATGGCGTCCGCGGTGACCTTGCGGGCATCCCGGGTGCTGCGGAACTTGAGTACCGGGGTCGCCAGCCGAAGCACGTCCGCCGCAACCGGGTCGAGACGGCGACGACCCGGGCCGCCCTCGGCACGATCGAGGGCATCGGCGGTGTACAGCCACATGGACAGCGCCTGTTCCGAGGGCACCATGAGTTTCAGCATCTGCCGCCGCGCCAGCGGCAGCTGATCCAGCGGCCTGCCAAAGGCCCTGCGGTAGTGCAGCACGGTGGCCGCATCGTGTACGGCCCGGCGCATGAGCGCCGCCGACTTCACGCCGTTGGACAGCCGCGAGTGATTGACCATCTCCATCATCTGGGCGAAACCCCGATCGAGTTCCCCCAGGGGCCAAGCCATGGCGCCTTCGAGAACGATCTCGCCGCTGGCCATGGAGCGCGTTCCGAGCTTGTCCTTCAGGCGCACGATGCGATAGCGATTGGGGGTCCCGTCGTCCAGCAGCCGGGGCATGACGAACAGGGCCAGGCCTGCGCTGCCCTCGGGGGCCCCTTCCGGCCGGGCCAGCAGGGTCATCACGTCGGCGGAGACGTTGGAGCAGAACCACTTCTCACCGTGCAATTGCCACGACCCATCCACCCGCCGCGCCACCGTGGTGGCGGCCCCCACATCCGAGCCACCCTCCTTCTCGGTCATGAACTGGGCACCCTGCCAGTGCCGGTCCATATCCTGGGTGAGCATGCGATCGAGCAGCCGCTTGCGCAGCTCCGGGCTGCCGAAGCGACGGATCAGGTAGGCGGCGGAGTCCGTGACGTTGATCGGGCAGCCAAGGCCGAACTCAGCCTGATTGAACAGGAACGTGAAAGCATGCTTGGCCACCATGGGCAGCGGCCGGGTGCAGCCGAGCACGCCCGGGCGGTGGCTCATCGCGTGGAGACCGAACTCGCCGAAGGCGTAGCGCTCGAGTTCCCGGTAGGCGGGATGAAACTCGACGCTCTGAATGTCCCCTCCGAAGCGGTCCCTGGCATGCAGCTGCGGAGGATGACGGTCGGCCTGCCGCGCGAGGACATCGAGCTCGTTGGCTGCCAGTCCGCCGAGGCGCTCCAGATGCGGCAGCAGCTGGGCACTCAGATCCGCGGGCAGGTAGACGTCCAGCAGGTCGCGCAGGCTCTGATCCGCCGCGAAGAAGTTCATGCCGGTGGTGTCCGGAGCGATGGCGTGACCTGACCGGGCATCCTTCCGGGCCAAAGGCGAAAGTAAGGGCAAGGACATCAGCATCTCCCCAACAGCAGGGCGCGCAGGCGGACGGCCGCGCGGAGCGTGGCATTCTGCCACCAGTGGGCGACTCCGTCTGTGGCACCCTTCGCAGGTTGCCGGACGCAGGCCGTTCCCGAAATCTGGGGAGGCCCTGAAACGGGTTCGCAGGGCCGGGGCCCTAGTGCTTGAGTCCGTGCAATCGGGACGGATCTGCCACCAGCCCTTCCATCAGGCGCAGCACCGCCCGCTCGGGCGCCGCCGCTACAGCCTGTTGGGCGCGCAGCGGCGGCACCTGCATGATGTCCTCGATGGGTTTGGAAGACGCCTTGGCTTGTGCCGCAAGCGTGAGCCCGGCCAATCCGTGCACCAGGGCCCAGACCGTCCCACAGAGTTCCTCGAGGTTGTCGGGGCGCAGGTCACCGGAGTCGAGCCCCACCTGCAGCACCTGCTCCAGACGCGCATAGCAGTCCCCTGCCGCCGCGGTCAGTTCCTCGTGCCCGGAAAAGTCGCCAATGACCTCACCGAACATGAGGTGGTACTTCACCGGGTTGCCCGCGGCATAGCGGATGTAACTCAGGGCGCAATCGAAGAAGGCCTGTACCGGGTCGTCCAGGGCCACCGCCCGCATGCTGGCCGCCAGCTCTTCGAAACCTTCGGTCGCCAGGGCCGCGAGCAGAGCGTGGCGACTGTCGAAGTGGCGATAGGGTGCTGTGGGGGATACCCCTGCCTCCCGTGCCAGCGCACGCAGGCTGAGCCCTTCCGTACCCTGGCTCGCAATGTGGGCACAACAGGTTTCGAGCAGGGTCTTGCGCAGGTCCCCATGGTGATAGGACCGGCCATCGTCACCGTGTTGGCTGGCGTTCACGTTTCTCTCCGTTTGCAGACCAGTCGACAATCTTTGCTGCCGTACTGCGACCAGTGCCCGGCTGGCTGCGACGAATGGTCACACAATGATGTTGACACTGCAAACATGGATGCTCAGACTCTCGAATGTGAGCGTTGCGCACATAGTTGACAGGCGTTACATCGGGAGACCGCGTCATGATCATCCATGCTGGCGACAAATTCGGTGCCATCAATCGGCTGCTGCACACGCGACGCCTGCTGCCCTTCTTCCTGGCCGCCAACGTCCTGCTGCTGATCGGCACCCTCTGCATGCCCAGTGCCGAAGCCCAGCTCAGCGTCAGCGTAACCCAAGCCACACTCGAAGCCGGCTATCAGGTCGATCGGGTCTATGGCGGCGAGGTCAGGGCCGGGCGCGTCTCCACCCTGGGCTTTCGCCATGCCGGCGAAGTCCTCAAGGTCCACGTTCAGGAAGGCGATACGGTCAGAACGGGACAGTTGCTCGCAGAACTCGACCCGGAGCCGTTGCGCGCCGTCCGCGATCAGGCCGCCGCCAGTCTGCGCCATGCCGAGGCGAATCTTAAGGTGGCCGAGGCGGCGGTGGAACTGGCCACGGAAACCACCCGCAGGCACCGGGACCTGTTGAACAAGGGCCACACCTCGGCCCAGCGCTTCGACGAAGTGCGCCTGGACCTGGCGGCCCGGGAGGCCCAGCTCGCTGTCGCCCAGGCCGATCTGACCCGGGCCCGCGCCAGCCTGCGCGCCGCCAACGTGGACCTCGAACGCAGCCGTATCCATGCCCCCTACCCCGCCCGGATTCAGACCCGCCACGCTGACGAAGGGGCCATGCTGGTCCCCGGTCAGGCCGTGCTGCGCATCGTCGAGGCCGGCCGGCGGGAGGCGCGCATCGGCCTGCCCGTGGATGTGGCGGCAACCCTTCAGCCCGGCCGCTCCTACCCCTTCCGCAGCGGTGATCAGATGCTCGCAGGCACCCTGCTGCACGTGCTGCCCGAAGTGGATGGACGTACCCGGACCCTGACGGCTCTGTTCGAACTCGAGGACAACGGCCATCCCGCCGCCGCCGGCAGCCTGATCGAACTGTCCCTGGACCGGACCATTACCGAACCGGGTTTCTGGCTGCCGCTGTCAGCCTTGAGCGAAGCCCAGCGGGGATTGTGGTCGCTGTTCGTGGTCGTCCCCGACGGCAGTCGCGAAACCGTCGAGCGCCGCCTGGTGGAAGTGCTGCACAGCGACGGCCACCGGGTCTTCGTCCGCGGCACCTTAGCCGACGGTGACAAGGTGGTGGCCACCGGTTCCCAGCGCGTCGTTCCCGGACAGACCGTGGTGTCGATGGTGGCCAGCCTCGCCCAGGTGACGCCATGAGCGGCGCCATCCAAGGTTCCGCGCTGAGCGATCTCTTCTATCGCAACCCCCGCCTGACGCTGCTGGCCATCGGCTTCATCCTGGTGGCCGGTCTGGCCGCCCTGCAGACCCTGGCGCGACAGGAAGACCCCACCATGACCCGGCGCTTCGCCCAGGTGGAGACGGTGCTTCCGGGCGCCACCGCGGCCCGGGTCGAGGCCCTGGTCACCGAAAAGCTCGAAGGCAAACTGCGCGAGATCTCCGAGATCCGCGAGCTGCGCTCCATGTCCCGCGCCGGCCGTTCGATCATCATCATTCAGCTCGCCGACAAGGTCGGCCCGGACACCGCCGACATCGTCTGGAGCGAGATCCGGGACAAGCTGGCGGAGACCGAAGCCGACCTGCCGGCGAGCGCGGGGCGGCCCACCCTGGAAGTGCGCGAACCCATCGCCTCGACCCTGGTGGTGGCCTTCACCTGGGACGGCGCCGGCGAAGCCCAGCTCGGCATGCTCACCCGCCTCGCCCGGGATCTGGAAACCCGCCTCGCCAATGTGGGCGGAACCCGCGAGACCACCCTCTACGGGCAGGCGGTGGAAGAGGTGCGCATTCATGTGGATGCCCATGCCCTGGCCGCCGCCGACCTCACCGCCGAACGGCTCGCCGACCGCATCGCTGCTGCGGACACCCGCACCCCGGCAGGACGCCTGCAGGGGCGCGACAGTGAACTGCTGGTGGAAGTCATGGGCGAACTCGACTCCACCGAACGCATTGCCGGCATTCCCGTGCAACGCCTCGCCACCGGCGAAGTCCTGCGGGTGGGCGACATTGCCGACGTCCGCAAGGCCAACCGCGATCCGGCCCCGACCATGGCCTTCCACCAGGGCAAGCGGGCCGTGATCATCGGCGTGGTGATGGAGCCCGACCAGCGCATCGACTTCTGGGTGGCCAATGCCCGCGCCGTCATCGATCGCTACCGCGAAACCCTGCCGCCGCAGATCAGCCTCGAGGTCATCTTCGATCAGAACGTCTACACCGGCGGCAGGCTGGCGGAGCTGAGTCTGAACCTGGCGACGGCCCTGCTGCTGATCATGGGCTTACTGGTGTTCTTCATGGGGGTACGCTCTGCCATCACCGTGGGCGTCGCCCTGCCCCTGTCCATGGCCATGGTGCTCTCGGGCCTGATGTTCATGAACATTCCCCTGCACCAGATGTCGGTCACCGGTCTGATCATTGCGCTCGGCCTGCTCATCGACAATGCCATCGTGGTGGTGGAGGAATACAAACTTAGGCGACGCCGCGGCATGGTCATCGCCGCGGCCATCGGCAACAGCGTCAAGCGCTTGTTCATTCCGCTGGCGGCCTCCACCGCCACCACCGTCTTCGCCTTCCTGCCGGTGGCTTTCTCACCCGGCGCCACAGGGGAATTCACCGGCGCCATCGCCATCTCCGTGGTGCTGTCCGTGAGCAGCTCGTTCCTTCTGGCCATGACCATCGTCCCGGCCATCGCCGGCTACATGGAGCGGCGCTTTCCCCTGCCGACAGCCGAGGCGGGCACGAGGCAGCGCTGGTGGGTCAGCGGCTTCAGCCACGCCGGGCTGCGCGACGCCTATGCGGCCAGCCTCGACGCGGTCTTAAAGCGCCCGCTGCTCGGCATCGGCGTCGGGCTCACACTGCCCCTCATCGGCTTCGTCATGGCCAGTACGTTGACCATGCAGTTCTTCCCGCCGGTGGACCGGGACCAGTTCCAGATTCAGATGACCCTGCCAGCGGAAGCCTCCATCGGAGAGACCCGGCGCAACGTGGAGCGGCTGAGGGAAATCCTCTACGAGTACGAAGCCATCGAGAGCGATGCCTTCTTCTTAGGCGAGAGCGCACCCCGGGTCTTCTACAACACCATCGGCAACAACGACGGCGTTACCAGCTTTGCCGGTGGCTTCATCGGCACCCGCTCCGCCCGCGCCACCCTCGAACTGCTGCCCGAGCTGCAGCAGCGACTCAGCCGCGAGTTCCCCAACGCCCGCGTACTGGCGCTGCCCTTCGAGCAGGGTCCGCCCTTCGATGCCCCCATCGAGGTGCGCGTGGTCGGTGAAGATCTTGCCATCCTGCGCGCCCTCGGGGAGCAACTGCGTTCCCTGATGGCGGACACCGAAGGCGTGACCTACACCAGTTCGACCCTGGACCGGGCCGAGCCCAAGCTGGCGCTGTATCCCGATGAAAACCGCGCCGCCCAGGCCGGGCTGGTGCTGGCGGAGCTGCCGGCCCAGCTCAATACCAGCTTGAGCGGCCATCCCGCCGGTTTCGTCATGGAAGGCATTCACGAGCTGCCGGTCACCGTCCGCTACGCCGAGGGTTCCCGCAGCAGTCCCGGCAACCTCGCAAGCCTGCCCATCGTCGCCTCCAACGGACCCGGCGGCGGCTACACCGGCATCCCGCTGGAGCAGCTGGCCCGCATGCAGCTCGAACCCGCGGCCAGCACCATCGAGCGCTTCCAGGGTGAGCGCATCAATATGGTCCAGGGCTTCCTGCTGCCCTACGTTCTGCCCGCCGGCGCCCTGGCCCGCTTCGAACAGAAGCTTGCCGAGAGCGGCCTCGACCTGCCTGCGGGTTATCGCCTGGAACTGGGTGGGGAAGCCGAGGAGCGCAACGAAAGCGTCGGCAATCTGCTGCGGACCTTCATGCTGTTCATGCTGCTGATGGTTGCCGTCATCGTGCTGTCGCTGAACTCCTTCCGCCATGCGGCCATCATCGGATTGGTGGGCTTCCTGTCCATCGGGCTGGCGCTGTTCGGCGTGCGCCTGTTCGGCTGGCCCTTGGGGTTCACCGCCATGATCGGCACCCTCGGCCTCGTCGGTCTGGCCATCAACGGCGCTATCATCGTGCTGTCGGCACTGAAGGCGGATTCGCAGGCGGCAGCCGGCGATCTGACCCGCTGCCGGGACGTGGTGCTGGATTCCAGCCGCCACATCATCTCCACCACCGTCACCACCATCGGCGGCTTCCTGCCCCTGATCCTCTTCGGCGGCACGTTCTGGCCGCCGCTGGCAACGGCCATTGCCGGCGGCGTCGCCGGCTCAGCCATCCTCGCCCTGTACATGGTCCCGGCCATCTTCGTCGCCCTGCTGCCGAAGCAGGCGGCCGTCAATGAAGATGAGGAAGAAGAGCAGGCTACCGGCCCTGTGGCCCTGCAGGCCGTGGTGTGGCGTTGAACAACGGGCGCGGTCTTCAACCCTCGACGAGGCGCGCCCGGTAGCCTTTGCGCGCCAGCGTATCGAGCACCTGCTCGATCTGTTCGGCACCGCGCATCTGCAGGACGAAGTCGACGCCAGTGGCCCTGACTGACGATCCGGAAAAGGCGCGCTGATGCTGGATGTCGATGATGTTGCTGTCGAGTTCACCGAGCAACCGGCAGACTTCCCCCAGCGCACCCGGCAGATCAGGAATCTCCACCCGCACCCGCACCAGCCGGTGGGAACTGACCAGCCCGCGCAGAATCAGCGACGACAACACCATCAGATCCAGATTGCCGCCACACAGCAGCAGCATGATGCGTTTGCCGCGAAAGCGATCAGGGTTCGACAGCAGCGCGGCGAGACCTGCCGCCCCCGCACCTTCTGCCACCGTCTTCTCGATCTCCAGCAGCATCAGTACGGCCCGTTCGAGATCCGCCTCGGACACCAGCAGGATGTCGTCCACCTTGTCCCGAATGATCGGCAGCGTGAAATCACCGGGGGCCTTCACGGCGATGCCTTCGGCAATGGTGAACGCACCGAGTTCGGGTGATTCACCCTTGATGGCCCGGTAGGCGCCCGGATAGCGCTCGGCCTGGACGCCGATCACCTCGGTTTCCGGCGCCAGCGCGGTCATCACCGTGGCCACACCCGAGATCAGTCCGCCACCGCCGATGGGCACCAGAATGGCTTCCGGCTTCGGCGCATCCGCCAGCAGCTCCAGCGCCAGCGTGCCCTGACCGGCCATGACCGCCGGGTCATCGTAGGGGTGGATCATGGTCAGGCCGCGTTCCTTCGCCAGATCCATGGCCAGCTGCTTGGATTCGTCGAACACCAGGCCCTGCAGGATGACCTCGGGACCGAAGACCCGGGTCTGGTCGACCTTGGCGTTGGGCGTCGAGCGGGGCATGACGATGGTCGCGGGAATCCCCAGACGTTTGGCGTGGTAAGCCACGGCCTGGCCGTGATTGCCGGCAGACATGGTCACCACACCCCGCTGGCGCTGGGATGCGCTCAACGCCAGCAGCCGGGTCAGCGCCCCGCGTTCCTTGAAGGATGCCGTGAACTGATGGTTCTCGAACTTCAGCCAGACATCGGCGCCGGTGATCTGCGACAGGGTCCGGGAACGCAGGGTGGGCGTGCGAACGATCTGCCCCTCGATCAGCCGGGCCGCGGATTCCACGTCCGCCAGCGAAATGGCGAGCGCTGCATCATTCACCGGCCAGGGCCTCCTCGATCAGCGCTGCGCTGGCCGCTGGGAGCTTCAGCGCCAAGGCCGCCTCCTGGCCCCGGGGCGACATCTTCACCCAGGTCTTGCGCAGAATCCGCAGTACGTCTGCGCGCTCGTGGCGTTCGGCAAAGGCCTCCAGATCGAGTTCGAGAAAGGCCAGGCAGGCCGCATCCTCCAGCGTGGCCGCCTCCGGATCCGCGGTCAGGCGCTCCTTGCGGATCAGCTGCTGCACCCGCTCGATCAGCGCCCGCTCACAACCTGCCGCCGCAAGGATCTCTTGCGCGCGCTGGGCATGGCGCCGCTGCTGGGATTTGCGCCAGCGCAGATAGCCCGCCCGTCCCGCCGGCCAGTCGCTGCGGGGATCCGTCCAGCGTTCGAGATGCTGGGCATGGGCTGCGAGCTTCAAAGCCACCGATGCCTCCGGTACCAGCCGATTGACCCACAGGGCGACGGTATCGCACCACACCCGCTCCACCGCCTGCTGGCGACCATCGTGATGGCGACGCTCCGGATCCTGGTCGTGGGCCGCATTCAAGGCCACCACCGACTTGTCGAGGACTGCCGTCTCCACCACCCGATCCACCTCTCCTCACCGTCAATTGGCCCATCATAGGCCGTCGTGAGCGCGGCGCCCATGCCACCACCGGATCTCCTCGCCCTGCCTCCGCCTGCTATCCTTGGCCCATGACCACTGCGCGCCATCTTCTCATCGTCTGGCACTCCAAGACCGGCAATACCGAGCGCCTCAAGGATGCGGTGCTGCGAGGCGCCCGCCATCCAGATATCACCGGTGTGGAGATCCGCTGCCTGCATACCTCCGAAGCCGGCCCCGACGACCTGCGCTGGGCACACGGCATTCTGCTCGGTACGCCGGAGAACTTCGGCTACATGTCCGGTCAGATGAAGGACTTTTTCGATCGCACCTACTACGAGGTGGAAGACGAACTCGAACCCCTGCCCTTCGCCATCTTCATCAGCTGCGGCAACGACGGCCGGGGTGCCGTCAGGGAAATCCGCCGCATCGTCAAAGGCTATCCCTTCAAGGAAGTGCAGGAACCCGTGATCGTCCGCGGCGAAGTGACCGACGAGGGACTCGCCGCCTGCGAGGAACTCGGCATGGCCTTGGCCGCAGGACTCGATGCCGGCATCTATTGAGCAACTCATCCAACTGATCGCCAGAGCCCAGAGCGGGACACCACTGTGGGCGCATTTCGCCGAGAGCAAAATGCGTCGCACGGAGTGCGCAGGGGAACGATGGCGCTGCCCTCGATCGACGCTGTCCGGATCGGTCCCTGCGCTGCGCTTCGGGAGCCTTCCCACAGAAGTACGTGGCGTAGGATCTGCTTTAGAACCGAAAGAAAACGTTGGTCTCGCCCGGCCGTTGCCGACTATCCTGCACCCATGAATGTTCCCCATCACCTGCACGGGTGATGGTCACGGCACGGGGAGAGGGTATGCAGCAGAGCGCCGGCACGGCAGCTACGGAAGCGCCATGGCCGAATCAGGTCTACGCCTGGTACGTGGTCGTCGTTCTCTACATCGCCGCGATCATTTCCTTCGTGGATCGCCAGATCATTGCCCTGGTGGTGGAGGACATCAAGATCGACCTGGGCCTGACCGATCTGCAGATCGGGCTGTTGCAGGGACCTCCGTTCGGCATCTTCTACGCGCTGATGTCCATTCCCATCGCCCTGCTTGCGGACAAGCGCAGTCGACGCAACATCATCATGGCAGGGGTCACCTTCTGGAGTCTGGCCACCGCCGCCTGCGGGCTCGCGGGTTCCTTCTGGCACCTGTTCATGGCCCGTGTCGGCGTCGGCGTCGGCGAAGCCACCCTGAGCCCTTCCGCCTACTCCATGATCAGCGACTACTTCCCGAAGCATCGGCTGCCGCTGGCCATGGCGGTGTTCACCATGGGCAACCTCACCGGCGTCGGACTTGCCATGGTCCTCGGCGGCGCCCTGATCGTCTGGCTCAAGGCCATCGGGCCGGTCGATCTTCCCATCGTCGGGACGCTGCAGCCCTGGCAGTTCACCTTCGTGATCGTCGCCATTCCGGGATTGTTCTTGGCCCTGCTGATGTTCACGATCCGCGAGCCCATCCGCCGCGGCATGGCCGCCAGTGCCGGCCTCGAAGACAAATCCCAGCTGAAGGCGTTCTGGAGCTTCCTCAATGATCACCGCCGCACCTTCCTGACCCTGTTCGCCACCTTCACCGTGCTGGTGCTGATCGCCTACGGCAACTTCGCCTGGATGATTGTGTTCTTCGTCCGCACCTTCGGCTGGTCCGCCGGCGAGGCGGGGCTGGTCTACGGCCTTGTGGTGCTGTTCTTCGGCACCTCAGGGGCCTTCTTCGGCGGCTGGCTGGCGAGCTTTCTCGCCCGCCGGGGCTACACTGACGCCCCCTATCGCGCCACACTGCTCTGCACCCTGCCGCTGGCGCCCTTCGCCGCCCTGACCTTCCTCTGGGCGCCAGACGGCTGGTGGGCCGCCGCCATGTTCGCCCCCTGGCAGTTCTTCGGAGCGGTGCCCGCCGGGCTCGCCGGTGCCGCCATGATGGCCCTCACCCCTAACGAGATGCGTGCGAAGATCTCTGCCGTCTATCTCTTCTTCAGCAACATCATCGGCCTGAGCCTCGGCCCCACCATCGTCGGCTTCCTGACCACCTACGTCTTCCGCGACGACATGATGATCCGCTACTCCCTGAATCTGGTGAACTGCGTCGGGCCGCCCATTGCCATCGTCCTGATCTGGCTCGGCATGGGGTCCTATCGGGACAGCCTCCGACGCGTCGAGGGCAAGGTCTGACCCGCCCTACCCTGGGAACGGACCACAGCAGGCCTGCGGTCATTGAGAGCGCAGGTGAGCACGCAGACCCGGGTAGTAGAAGCCAAGCCCCGAAGCTCGCGCCAGCACATAGATGACAAAAGCGAGCCACAGGCCGTAAACGCCCATGAGGGGCATGAGCAGCCAGGCCACAGGCAGAAACACCGCCACCGAGAATGCGGACGCATTGCGCATGGCGCGGGTCCGGGTGGCGCCGATGAAAATGCCGTCGAGCTGGAAGGCCGGGAAAGACAGCAGCACATAGACCGCGGCCCAGGGCAGGGCCGCTGCTGCAGCGACACGCACCGCCTCGTGAACGGTCAACGCCGCAATCGCCAGGCCGCCGAACAGCACGATCGCCAATGCAAGCAGCAGCGCTGTAGCCCCTGCCAGTTCCGTCGATCGCCGCACCGCGAGATCGAAGGCCTCGCCATCCTTGGCCCCGACGGACTCACCCACCAGGGCCTCCACCACGAAGGCATAGCCGTCGAGAAAGAACGCCGCAAAGGAGATGAACTGCAGCAGGATGTGGTTGGCGGCGAGCACGTCGTCACCGAAGACGGCGCTCTGGCGGACGAACCAGGCGAAGCTGAACACCAGCAGCAGGGTGCGCAGCATGATGTCCAGGTTGGCCGAGAACAAACCTCGCAGCCGCACAGGGTCCAGAATGCGCCGGGTCGGGAACAGGGGTTCCGCATCAGCGTGGCGCTGCCGAAGCAGGCGCAGGACGATGACGCCCACCACGACCAGCGTGATCCATTCCGCCAGTGCAGTCCCCAGCGCCACGCCCTCCGCGCCCCAGCCGAGTACGCCGGCGAACCAGACATCGAGCAGGATGTTGAGCCCGTTCAGAAACACCTGGGCAAACAGCAGCAACCGGGTCCGCCGCAGACCGATCAGCGCACCCATCAATGCGAACAGCGCCAGCGCCGCCGGGGCCCCCCAGATGCGAAAACGGAAGTAGTTCGCGGTGACGGTTTCCACGTCGGGACTGCCGTCGAGCAACCACAGCGCGGTGTGGCCGATGGGCCACTGCAGCAGGAGCAGCCCGATGCCGAGCACGGCCCCGGTCAGCAAGGCGCGCCACAGGGTCGCCCGCACCTCGGCTTCGTCGCGGGCGCCCGCCGCCTGAGCGACGAAGCCCGTGGTGCTCATGCGCAGGAAGCCGAAGGTCCAGTAGACGAAGCTGAAGATCACCGCACCAAAGGCGATGGCGCCGAGATCCTCCAGACTGCCGAAGTTTCCAATCACGGCAGTATCGGCGAGGCCGAGCAGCGGGACTGCCGCGTTGGCCAGGATGACCGGCCAGGCGAGAACGAGAAGCTCCCGTCGCGTCAGGGTCCGCGCCGGCGGGGCCATGTCGCTGCGCTCAGCGGATGACCACCTCGGCTTCGATTTCCACCGGTACGGCGAAGGGCAATGCGGCGACGCCGATGGCGGAACGGGTGTGGCTGCCGATCTCGGGACCGAAGACTTCGAGGATCACTTCAGAAGCACCATTGATCACCGGCGTGGTGGCGACGAGATCCGGGGCCACGTTGACCATGCCGAACAGGCGCAGCCAGCCGCGCACCCGATCGAGATCGCCAAGGGCCTGCTTCAGGCTCGCCATCAATCCAAGCGCGACGTGGCGGGCGGCCAGGGCACCCTGTTCGGGCGTGACCTCGGCACCCACCTTGCCCAGCGGTTGCAGCAGCCGACCGTCCACGTCGAAGGGAACATGGCCTGACAGCAACACCCGGTTGCCCTCGATGCGCGTGAGTTCAAAGGGCAGCTTGCTGGTGTCCATGGGGGGTGGCAGGACGATGCCCAGTTCCTGCAGACGCTGCTCGATGCGGCTCATGTTCGCCTCCATTCGGTCGGATTGGGGTTCCGGTCGGAACGATTCTGCGTCACGCTGACCGCCCTTGTCAGCGACCCGTCCCCCGCCATGCGCATTGCCACCTGGAACATCAACGGCCTTCGGGCCCGACTCGACTACCTCTGCCTGTGGCTGGCCTCCCGCGCGCCCGACGTGGTCGGTCTGCAGGAACTCAAGCTCGAAGCGGATGCGTTTCCCCACGAGCGCTTCGCCGAGCTCGGCTACCGTGCCGTCGTGCACAGTGAGAAGAGCTGGAACGGCGTCGCCGTGCTCAGCCGCGAGCCGGCCCGCGTCATCGGCGAAGGGCTGCCCGGACAGGAGGATTTCGGGGCCCGGCTGATCGATGTGGACGTCGCCGGCCTGCGCTTCGCGACGGCCTATTGCCCCAATGGCAAATCCCTCGATCACGCGGACTACGAGCGCAAGCTGATCTGGTTCGATGCCCTGACCGCCTACGTCGCCAAGCATTGGAAGCCGGATCAGCCCGCCGTGCTCTGCGGCGACTTCAACATCGCGCCTGCCCCGCTCGACAGCTGGCAGGGCAGCAAGGGGGACGGTTCGCTGTTTCATACTCAAGCCGAGCGCCAACGCTTCGGGGCCCTGCTCGATGCCGGATTCGTCGACCTCTATCGTCAGCGACATCCTGACGGCAAAGACTTCTCCTGGTGGGACTACCGGGGCGGCGCCTTCCACCGCGGCCACGGTCTCAGGATCGATACCCTGCTGGCTACGCCGAGCGTGGCCGGACGGCTCAAGGAAGTCGTGATCGATCGGGACTTCCGCAAGAAGCAGGACGGACTCACCGCCTCCGACCATGCCCCCGTCTATGCAGATCTCTCCCATGACTGAGCGCCTGCCCGAGATTCGCCTGCTGGCCCTGGACGTGGACGGTACCCTGGCGGTTCGCGGCCACGAAGTGAGCCGGGCCACCCGCGACGCCCTGCATGCGGTGACCGAGGCCGGCATCGTCCTGGCCATCGCCACCGGTCGTCGCTACCGGACCACCCGGGCCGTGATCGATGCCCTGGAACTGCCGCTGTCGGCCGTCTGCCTCGGTGGCGCCCTGGTGAAACAACACGATCACCAGACGCTGCATCGCGAGACCTTCGAAGCCAGTCTGCATCGGCAAATCGTCGATGAGGTCCGCCGCGCAGGCCAGACCGTGATCATCCAGCAGGATGCCGACATTCACGGCCACCGGGACGTGGTGGTCGACGACGCCGTGGTCTGGAACGACCGGACCCGGGCTTACTTCGACAACAGTCAGCCCTGGGCCCACAAGGGGGACGCCGCCACCGAGGGCCATGCTCTGGCGTTCAGCCTCTGGGGTGACCTCGACCACATGGCCAGACTCCAGCAGCGGGTGCAGCGACAGTTTCCGCTGCGCTGCGCCACGGTTCTGGTGCCGGACCCGGACGGCAGCGATCAGGCCTACCTTGAGGTCCTGCCCGCCGCCGTCGACAAGTGGACCGGGCTGACGCGCCTGGCCACCCATCTCGGTCTACCGCTGCAGGCCATCTGCGCCGTCGGCGACGCCGCCAATGACCTGCCCATGATTCGACAAGCCGCCTGGGGGGTGGCCATGGGCAATGCCTCACCGGAAGTGCAGGCTGCCGCCCACTGGGTGACGGGCCGCAACGACGAGGACGGACTCGTGGCGGTGGTGGAACGCCTCCTCGCTCGCTGACGGCCCGGCCCGGATCAACCGGGAAACTTGCCCGGGAAGTCGCCGGTCACGTGCTTCTGCGGCCACAGGAACTGCAGGGAGCTGCGCTGGATCTTCCAGGCGCCGTCGATCTTACGATAGGCCTCGTCGTAAACCGCCAGCCAGATGAACGGATGCTCCTCGGCAGCCCGGTTCGTCAGCAGATCCAGCAGATAGCGGCGTCCCACGGCCGTATCCGGCCCGGTCAGCTCCACCCAGTGGTTGACGCTGGCGTGCATGGCCTGGAACGGCTTCGGACCCGGGTTGTCGCCGGAGCTGCGTTCCACTTCCACGTAGTTCTCATAAATCGTCTTGCGGCCCTTCCAGACCCCATAGGGCCCGAACTCGCAGGTCGCATCTTCCGCGAACAGCTCGACGAGCTGCTCCAGATAATCATGATCGAGGTACTGCGAGTACAGCACGCCGAGCTGCCGAATCTCCTCGATTTCCAGTAACTTGCGCAGCCTTCCAAGCTCCTCTGCGGACAGCTGTTCGCTCATTGACTTCCCTCCCTGCCAAGACATGCACCCATGAATGAGTCGTGGAGTTTCGCCCATTGGCACCGATTTGCAAGTCCTCGCCATCCGGCCGACACCCCTTCACGCGACACCCCGTTCCGGTCTATGGTGGAGAAGGAGAGAGGAGCAACAGCATGTCCAAACCGGACGCATCGAACGATCCCTTCGATCCGCTACGCAAGCTCGTCGATGACGTGGAGAAACGCATCGATGGTGTGGCCAACAAGGTCATGGGCACGGACGGCTTCAGTCAGGCCATGAACCAGACCCAGAACCTGGGCCTGCGCCTCCAGCAGGGTTTCCAGGACGCCATGGCGACCCACCTGAAGAACATCAACATGCCCAGTCGAGGCGATGTCCTGAGGCTCGCCGAATCGGTCCAGGCCCTCAACCAGCGCATGGCGCGCATGGAGCTTCTGCTCGAGGACGTGGTCCGCAACACCGGCAGCGGCCAGGCCAGCGCCCCCTCCGGCCCACCGCGGACGCGCAAACCGCCGAGCCAGCGCACAGGAGAGCCGACATGAGCAGCGCTTCTGGCACAGCCCAGCCGGATCTTGGCGATCAGGTCCGAGCCGCGGTCGATCGCACCATCGCCCGCAGCATCAAGGGGCTGGACTTCGTCATCTCCGGGGATCCCGACGTCGGCCTCACGCCCAAGGACATCATCTACGAGCGCGGCACCCTGCGGCTCTACCACTACCATCCCATGGCGGACGAGGTGTATCGGGTGCCGGTGCTGCTGGTCATGGCCACCACCAACCGCAGCTACGTCTTCGATCTCGCGCCGGGACAGAGCATGGTGGAGTACCTGCTGCGCGAGGGCTTCGACGTCTTCGTCATCGACTGGGAAAAGCCGGGTCCTGAAGAACGCCATCTGGATCTGGATGACTACACCTTCGACTTCATTCCCACCTGCATCCGCCGTGTCGCCGAGCGCAGCGGTGAGCCTGACATCTCACTGATCGGCTACTGCATGGGCGGAGTGCTGTCGCTGATCTACGCCGCCGGCCATACCGACGGCCCCATGAAGAACCTGGTCTGCCTGACCACCCCGGTGAACTGGCACGAGATGGGCCTGATGCGGCGCTGGACCGATCCGCGCCACTTCGACGTCGACCGCATTGTCGACACCCTTGGCGTCGTGCCCACCGAGTTCATTCTCGCCGGCTTCACCATGCTGCGCCCGGCCCAGCGCACCGCGAGTCGCATCCGTGCCTGGGACAACATGTGGAACGACGCCTACGTGCGCTCCTACCGGTCCTTCGACCGCTGGTCCAATGAAACCATCCCCCTGGCCGGCGAATACTTCCGCACCACCATGCGCGACCTCATGTGGGGCAACAAACTGCACAGCGGTGAACTGCGGGTATCGGGCCGGATCATCGACCTGGCCAACATCCGGGTTCCGGTCATGCACGCCATTGCCGAGCACGACCACATCGTGCCCCTTACGGCCAGTCGACCGCTGCTGGAGAAGGTCGGATCCACAGACAAGAAGGAAATGATTCTGAAAGGTGGCCACGTCAGCCTCATCGCCGGTCCGAACGCCGTGCGCCGGATGTGGCCCGCCGTCTCCAACTGGCTCGCGGAGCGTTCAACATGAGTGCGCAGGACCAGCGTTACCCCTTAAGGGCGGATCTCAACGGCATCGCCATCGACATTGATCGCATGACGGCCGCCGATGAACAGGAGGTGCTGATCTTCGCGCGGACCCTGCCCCCCCATGATCTGCTGTTCCTGCGCCGGGACATCACCCACCCCAAGGTCATGCAGGCCTGGGTGCGGCAGATCGAAGACGGCTCCATTCACAGCCTGCTGGCCCGCCGCGAAGGGCAGCTGGTGGGCTGCTCGGCCGTGGTCCGGGACGAAATGTCCTGGTCACCCCATGTCGGTGACCTGCGGGTGCTGGTGGCTCCAGGCGGACGGGCCCAGGGTCTCGGCCGACTGCTGATCCAGGAGAGCTTCCGGGTCGCGCTGGGCCTCGGGCTCGAGAAGATCACCGCCCAGATGACCGTGGACCAGAAAGGCGCCATCGCCGCCTTCGAGGGCCTCGGCTTCAAACCCGAGGCGCTGCTGCGTGACCATGTGCGGGACGGCGCCGGTCAGAAACACGACATCGCCACCTTCAGCCACGACGTGACCCAGTTCCACGCCCAGATGGAGGCCTACGGGCTGGCCGACGCTTTCTGAGCTGAAGCCGGCTCCCGCTCCGATTGCAGTCGCTGGACCACCGCCACCGCACGATCCGGGTGATCGGTGAAAATGCCGTCGATGCCGATCTGCAGCAGCAAACCGAGCAGCGTCTCGAAGTCGACCCCCTCCGGCAGACTGTCTGCGCGCAGCGTGTAAGGGTGCACGTCGAGCCCCACGGCCTTGGCGTCCTTCACCAGAGACGTGACGGCGGGTCGGCCATCCTCATCGACGCCAGTGAGGATGCGGGCTATAGGCGGACCGATTCCGTCTGCATAGCCGGCAATGGCCGCGAGACCCTCCGGGGTGTACATGGCGTCGTAGTCGACGTCGTTCATTCCCCAGGCGTTTTCACCGAGCAGCTGCACCAGGGGCAGCTCGGTGGCGAACTCCTCACGCAGGCGCATCAGTGGCGCGGGCTCGAAGGATTGGATGATGCAGCGGGCGTCGGCGCTCTCGTAGCCATAGCGATCGAGCACCTCCATCACGATGGCCACGAAGTCGTGGCCGGCGGCCTCGTGAAAGGCGTTGAACTTGAGCTCCGGATAGATCCCCACGTTGCGCCCGGTCACCGCGTTCAAGCCTTGGGTGAGTTCGATCAGCTCCGCCAGCGTGACCACCTGAAAGTGACCGAGGTCAGCCGAAAACCGGCTCGGGTAGCGCTGCTCTCCCGTGGCCGCTTCGATGCGCTCGTGGATGCGCAGCTGCCTCAGCTCCGCCAGGGTGAAATCCACCACGTAGAACTGCCCGTCATCACGCGCACGGTCGGGGAAGCGATCGCGCACATCGCTGACCGCCTCAAGGGTGAGGTCGTGCAGCGCCACCGCATGGCCATCGGCGCTCAGCACCAGATCCGGCTCCAGATAGTCCGCCCCCTGAGCATAGGCCATGGCGTAGGCCACGAGGGTGTGTTCCGGCAGATAGCCCGAAGCCCCGCGATGGGCAATGACGATGGGATCGTCGGCGCTGGGCTCGGCTGCGGCGCCGGCCGCAAGCCAGATCAGGAAAACTGCTGCCAAAATCTTCATGAACCATGCTCCATGCCGAAGGCGCACAGGCCACTGAGAGCGAGGCAATGCAGCGTCCGCGGGATCGTCATGAGCGCATAGACGCTCCGCTACTTGCGAACGATGAACACCAGTCCGGTGACGACAGCGATGGCGCCGCCGAGAAAGTAGAGCATGGTTTCGTCGCTGAAGCGTCCGGTGAGGGTCTCTGTGAGCTGTTCAGTGATGGACTGGCTGGCGTTGTAGCCGAAGTAGAGCAGGACTGCTCCAAGCACGATCAGCGCTATGCCGATGATCTTCATGGGATTCATGTTGCGGTCCTCTCCAGGAGAAGCGAAAACCAGGGGGGCAGACGATGCTGCCCCCCGGTTCCCGACCGACGCAATCAGGCCGCGTTGAAGCCCAGCATGGCCTTGGTCTCGAGGAACTCCTCGAGGCCCCACTTGCTGAACTCACGCCCGTTACCCGATTGCTTGTAGCCACCGAACGGTGCGCCCGGATCGACACCGGCACCGTTGATGTGGACGTTGCCGGCACGCAGGTGACGGGCGAGGTTCTTCGCCCGCTCGGCATCGCCGGAGCTGATGTAGGCCGACAGGCCATAGATCGTGTCGTTGGCAATGCGGATGGCGTCCGCCTCGTCCTTGTAGCCGATCAGCGACAGCACCGGTCCGAAGATCTCTTCCCGGGCGATGGTCATGTCATTGGTGACATTGGAGAACACCGTCGGCTTGACGAAATAGCCCCGGTTCATGCCATCGGGACGGCCGACGCCGCCGGTCTCGAGCTTCGCACCTTCGTCGATGCCTTTCTGGATCAGCGCCTGCACCTTCTCGAACTGGGCCGCAGAGACCAGCGGGCCGACCATCACGCCTTCGGCGGAAGGATCCCCCACCTTGATGGACTCCGCTGCCGCCTTGGCGATGGCCGCCGCCTCGTCCATGCGCGCCTGGGGCACCAGCATGCGGGTCGGGGCATTGCAGGACTGGCCGGTGTTCACACACATGCCCACCATGTCCCTCGAGATGACCTTCTGGAAATCGGCATCGTCGAGAACGATGTTGGCCGACTTGCCACCGAGTTCCTGGGTGACGCGCTTCACCGTCTTGGCGGCATTCTCGGCCACCGAGATGCCCGCGCGGGTGGAGCCGGTGAAAGACATCATGTCGATGTCCGGATGGGAGGACATGGCCACACCCACCGTGGGACCGTCGCCATTGACCAGATTGAAGACCCCGGCCGGGACGCCGGCTTCATCCATCACTTCAGCAAAGATGATGGCATTGAGCGGGGCGATCTCCGTGGGCTTGAGCACCATGGTGCAGCCCGCAGCCAGCGCCGGCGCCACCTTGGCGGCGATCTGGTTCAGCGGCCAGTTCCAGGGGGTGATCAGGCCACAGACGCCGATGGGCTCGCGCACCACGCGCGCCCCGCCCACGTCCTCCTCGAAGGGAAATTCCTTCAGAGCATTCAGGGTATACATGAGATGGCCAAGACCGGCCGGTGCCTGGGCGGCGTTGGCCAGCCCCATGGGCGCGCCCATTTCCTGGGAGACCGTGGCGGCAATGTCGCCCATCCGCTTCTTGTAGGCCGCGATGATCTTCTCGAGCAGTGCGATGCGCTCTTCGCGGGAGGTCTGGCTGAAGGTCTCGAAGGCCTTCTTGGCCGCGGCCACCGCACGGTTGACGTCTTCAGCGTTGCCCATGGCGATGGCGGTGATGGGCTCTTCAGTGGCTGGATTGATGACATCCAGGGTGCCCTTGCCTGCCGGATCGACCCACTTGCCGTCGATATAGAACTGCTTGGCATGTTGCATTAACGGTAGCTCCTTCATTGATGTGACCACTGCCGCTGTGCAGGAGACCTGAAGCCCAGGCCACTAATGCAGGCGACTCACTAAATCTGGATCGACGATACTACTGGTGCGGGAGCATTTCCCCAACCCCTGCCCTCACGACTGCCCTGCTGCCTGCCGGCCAGCAACCGAACCACTGCCCCGCAGCCGCATCCTCAGCCCGACCCGGCCATCCCCACGCCGAAGCGGCTTCGCCGCGCCGCCATTAACTGAGGCAGACTTGCGCAGGCATGGCATGACGGTAGGCTTGGCCGTCGCCAGTGGGGGCAGGTAGCGCTTTGAACGACGTCCATCTTCTCGATCTCGGCATCATCATCGCCTACCTGGTGCTGATCACGGCCGTAGGCCTGAACCTGTCGCGGCGCATCCACGACGCCCGGGACTTCTTCTTGGCCGGTCGCAGCCTCGGCTGGGGCATCATCGGCCTGTCCATCATTGGCACCAACGTCTCTGCCCAGAGCTACGTGGGTGCCGCCGGCGGCGCCTACAGCTACGGCATCGCCCAGGCCAACTTCGAGTGGATCGGCGCCATTCCCGCCATGATCCTGGCCTCCCTGGTGTTCATCCCCGTCTACTGGCGTGCCGGCGTCTACTCCATTCCCGAGTACATGGGGCTGCGCTACACCCCCGGCGTGCGGGTGCTGTCAGCGCTCATCGCCTGCATCTTTTCGGTCTTCGCCATCGCTGTGTCGTTCTGGGCCATCGCCGTGACCCTCGAGATCTACCTGGGCTGGCCCATGTGGCTCGGCATTCTGGTCACCGGCGTGGTGGTGGGCCTCTACAGCATCTCCGGCGGGCTGGCCGCGGTGGCGTTTACCGATGCGCTGCAGGTGATCATCATGTTCATCGGTGGCCTCGCCATCCTCTGGATCGGCCTGTCGGAGGTGGGCGGTCTCGGCAACTTTGCCAGCGCCCTCACCGACGAGCATTCCAATCACCTGCAGACCTACCTGGCGGCAGATCATCCCGATTTCCCCTGGGTGGGCGTCCTGCTGGGGCTGGCCTTCGTGCTGTCACCGGCCTACTGGATCGGCAATCAAGCCATCCTGCAGCGCACCCTGGGCGCGAAGAGCGAGTGGGACGCCAAGGCCTCCATGATGTTCGCCGCCTTCGCCAAGACTCTGGTGCCGCTGCTGATCGTGTTCCCGGGCCTGCTGGCGCTGGTGATGAAGGCCCAGATCGACTATCCGGATGCCGCCCTGCCCTGGGTGGTGAAGAACGTGCTGCCACCGGGCCTCTCAGGGCTGATGTTCATCGCCATCATCGCCGCCCTGCAGTCGTCCCTGGACTCAGGCCTGAATTCCACCTCCCTGCTGATCACCCGTGATCTGCGCGGGGTACTGCAGCCGAACCGGGATCCGAGCCGGGATCTGGCGGTGGGACGCACCTGGACGCTCGTCATTCTGCTGGCCGGCATGGCGGGAGCGCCGCTGATCGGCGATCTCGGCGGCATCTTTTTCTTCGTGCAGGTGCTGCTGTCCCTGTTCCAGGGACCCACCATGGCCCTGCTACTCTGTGGCGTGCTGACGCGCTGGGCAACGCCTGCGGCTGGCATGATCACCCTCCTTGCGGGCCTGACCCTGTCGGGCTCGTTGACCCTGATCGGCATGAACATGCTTTACGTGGCTTTCGTGAGTTTCGTGTTCTCGCTGGCGGTGATCATTTCAGTGAGCCGCCATACGCCCAAGCTGTCCGACAAGCTGCTGGATCGACTGGTGTTCCGTCATGGCTGATCCCGGAAACCATGAACTGACTCCGGAGGCCGAGTTCATCGAGGGGGTGATCGCCTGGGTGCAGTCACTGCCGGTGGCCTGGGCTCATGGTCTGACGGTGGTATTGTTCCTGGGCCTGCTGCTGGCCTGCTGGGCGATTCCACGGGCCCATGTGATGGCGGATGCGCCACCGGAACGCTGGCGTGACCTGCGTCTGTGGGCCAGCGTCCTGATCGTGCTGCAGCTCGGTCTCTATCAGCTCTTCAGTTGAGCCCATGTCGAGGGGCGTACGCATGACCTCCACATCAAGAACAACCATGATTCGTCTGCTGCACGTCCTGGGCATGCTGGCGCTGCTGGGCACCCATTCCATGACCTTCGCCGACGATGCTGCCATGAGGGAACGCTTCGCGCCCTTCCAGACGCTGCTTGAACGCCATCTCGAAGAACGCGACCTCGAGCACGACGGGCTGGTGACGGCTTTCGACTACGGCGCCGCGCTGAGTCAGGCGGACAGCAGCAACCTTCTCGCCGAGCAGCGACGCCTCCTGGCCGGTTTCGACGCGAAGCAGATCTCCGAGCGCGCGGAGGCCATCGCCTTCTGGCTCAACGCCTATAACTTTTTCATGATCGCACACATCCTCGAGAACCCGCGTCGCGGCGAACTCATCCGCAGCGTCCGCGACTACGGCAACCTCTTCAATCCCTACCGGGTTTTCCGCCAGGCGATGTTTGACGTCGGCGGTCAGCGCTACAGCCTGGACGACATGGAGAAGAGCATCCTGCTCGGGGACGAGTTCCGCGAACGGGGCTGGAAGGACGCAAGGGTTCACTTTGCGGTGAACTGCGCTTCTGTAGGCTGCCCGCCACTGCGGAAAACGATCTATCTTGCAGGGACGCTGGACGCCGTTCTGACCGAGAACACCCGCCGCGCCCTGAACACTTCCAGGCACCTGCGACTGGAAGGCGCAACACTCCATCTGACCCGCCTGTTCGACTGGTACGCCTCGGACTACGAAGAGGAAGCGGGTTCAATAAACGACTACCTGCTGCAGTACGCCGACGACAGGGTTCGCGAACAGATCAAGCGCAGTGAACGCATACGCTTCATCGACTACGACTGGACCTTGAACGCCCCCGAGAACTTCCCGGAGTTCGAGTAGCGATTCATTTTTTGGCCGTGAACTCGATGTGCAGTTCGTTCAGTGCCCGCAACGCGTAGTTGGGGTAATGGCGCAGGTCGTTCTTCCCCGGGGCCAGCCGGAAGTCCTCGACGCTGTCGATGAAGGCCTTGAACCCCCAGTACAGTTCCCGCCGGGCCAGCGGCGCGCCCAGACAGTAGTGGGTGCCTGAACTGAAGCCCAGATGACCGGCGGCGTTGCGTCGCTCCAGATCGATCTCGTCCGGGCGTTCGAAACGTTCCGGGTCGCGATTGCCTGCGGCGAAGCGGACATCGATGGTCGCACCCTTCGGGATGGTCACGCCATGCAGCTCGATATCCACCAGCGCGGTACGGGTGAGTCCCTGCACCGGACTTTCCAGCCGCACCACTTCCTCGCAGAAGGTCTTCAGGTACCTGTCCGGATCGGACTTCAAGCGTTCCCAGACTCTGGGGTTGCGGGCCAAGAGCATGATGCCCGCCGACAGCGCGTTGGTCGTGGTTTCCGATCCACCCACGAACGTGTCCTGCATCATTTCCGCATGCAGTTCGTTGTCGTTGAGGGTCCGCCCCCAACCCGGCACCTCGGTGTTCACCAGATCTGACAGCAGCGTGCCGTCGGGCTCTTCCCGCAGGCGCTCGAAGATCTTCTGGAAGTAGTGCTGGGCCTGGATCTCCATCTCGGTGCACCAGAGCACGTCCTCTTCACTGAGACCGAATCCGGTGCCGCGGAACCAGGCGTCCGTCCAGGCCTTGATCTGCCAGATGTCCTCTTCCCTTGCCCCCATCTGCCGGCAGATGATGATCAGCGGCAGCGGCACCGCCAGCTGCTTGACGAAGTTGCAGTGGCCGTCATCGATGAACTCACTCACCAGCCGATAGGCCAGATCCCTCACCTCGTCGTCCAGTTCGTTGATGCGCTTGGGACGGAAGGCATTGTCGAAGATCGATCGCATCTGCTTGTGCTCGGGATCATCCCGCGCCGCCAGCGACGGTGCCGGCACCCAGCCCTTTTCCAGGAACAGCTCGTAGGCCTTGCGGGCATTGCCGGTGAGTTTGGCGTGATCGTTGCTCGGACGCAGATTACTGAAGCGCTCCGTGTCCAGGCAGGCGCGCTTGAGATCCTCATAGCGGGTAATGACGTAGATGCCGGTCCGAGGGTCCTGCCATACGGGTGCCTGCTCGCGCAGGAGGGAATAGGTGGGATAGGGACACTCAAGCACCTCCGGGTCCGCGAGAGTCGCGTCTTTGACGCTGGCCGGACAGACGGGCTCATCCATGCGATTGATGGGTGTCACGGGCACTTTCTCCCCAGACCTGACCACGAGGACAGGGTCTGCCACAGGAAACCAGCACGGATGATGAATTGAGACCATGGGGCGGGTCCAGTCCCCATGACCTCCGATGTCATTTCCCGCGACACGGCGCTCAGCCACGATGCGAAGCAGAGGAGCCAGATCCGCCCAGGGAGAGATTCCAATGACACACCAGACCCGCCCCCTTCGCCGAGCGCTCATTGCCAACGCCGCGTTCTCCGCCAGCTGTGCAACGGCACTGCTGGCCGCGCCCGAACCTGTCGTTGCCTGGCTCGGTCTCGGGCCTCCACTGCTGCTTGCGGCTGTCGGCGTGGGACTGTTGGCTTTCGCCGCCGATCTGCTCCATCAGGCAACCCGGCCGCGTCTGCTCACGTGGCGAGCGCTGTATGCCAGCTTAGCCGACCTGCTCTGGGTCATCGCTACAGCAACACTGCTGCTGATCGCTCCGAATCTGGTGTCAGAGGCGGGTGCGATCCTGCTGCTCGCCGTCGCAGCCGTGGTGCTTGCATTCGGCATCTGGCAGCTCTTGGGCATCGACAGGGCCCATCGCGCCGCGAACCCATCACGCTATCGGCACTGCGTCCAGGTAGCCGTCGATGTTCCTGCCGCTGCCATGTGGAACGTGATCAGTGAGCTCGGCGAGATCGAGCGCTACATGCCGAGCCTCAGATCCTCAGAGGTGCTGGGCCGTCAGCCGGACGGCGTCGGCGCGGTTCGCGTGTGTGAGAACCACGCCGGCAAACGCTGGGGAGAGGAATGCACCCGCTTCGAGGACGGACGCGGTTTCGATGTGCGCTTTCTGGCTGAGGATCCCGACTTTCCGTTTCCCGCCACAATCATGTTCGGGGGCTGGGAGGTCATTCCCCGCGGTGAAGGATCGGAGGTCAGGGTCTGGTGGGAACTCGAACCGAAACCGAAACTGCTCGCCCCGGTCATCCTGCCGATCCTGGCATTAGGGGTGGACCGGGACTTTCCGGGGATCATCAAACGGATGGCAACAGCGGCCATGGGGGACGGTCCTCTAACCTCAAAAGCAGCTCAGCGGATGTCACGAACAGGGCTGTCCCCCTATCCCTGCTGAGCAATGGCTTCGTGGCACGTCACGCTGAAGAACTCTAGCCAGATCGAATCCCCGATCAGGCGTTCTCACGCGCAGCTTCCGCGGATCGATCGAGCGCAAGCAGGAATGCTCTGGAGGCATCGTCCGCAGGCAGAAAGGTCTCGATTCGCAGTTCCGCAATCGTCGCGTCCAGCGGCAGATTGAATGAACTCATCATGGTGAACAGAGAGATCTGCATGCCGTCCCGCTCGAGCTGCAAGCGCACCACAGGGAAGTCGTCGCCGAGCGCTGCGCTCTGCTCTGACTTCGAGCGCGCCAGAGCAGTCTGGATGTCGTCGATGAGCGCCGCAATGTCGTCGTGAACCACCTCCCGCTGCAGTTCGGATTTGAGCTGCCCGAGGATGCCGCGCATGAAGCCACGCCAGTTGCGGATGAAGGGCTTGAGGCCCGCGTCATCCAGACAGATACGAACGGCATTGACCGCATCCAGGGATTCATAGGCGTCACCACTCGCCACGAATTGACTGAACAGGGCATTGGCCGTGGCGTTGAGCGCAAAGGTGTTCCAGGACCGATCCACCAGCAAAGCAGGAAACGGGCGATGGCTGGCCAGGACATCGTGGACCAGGCCAAGCACCACCTCGAGATGTTCGCTGGTCAGGGGTTCGTGGGTGTAGACGGGAGCAAAGCCCGCCGAGTCGAGCAGTACGTTACGTTCCCGCAGCGGGACACCGAGCGTCTCAGCCAGCACCATCACCGTTTCCCGGCTCGGCTTAGAGCGACCGGATTCGAGAAAACTCAAGTGCCGCTGGGAATAGCCCGACGTCATGGCGACGTCGAACTGGGTCAGGCCGCGCGCCTTACGCCAATAGCGTAGCTGCGTCCCAAAGCTGCTTCGGCGTTGCATGTAGCCTCCCCATTCGTCGTGCCGCTTGGAGCAGTCGCTCCTGCTCTGCGCCGCACTGAAGGCTACCCTACCCGGAGATCCAAACCATTACCTTTCAGGTAATGCCAGCTACGACCGCTGCGGTCCAGAACAGGCCCTACAGGCGGGGGTGCCGAAGATTCAGCGCCTGGCGCAGAAACGAGCGAGCAACCAGGCTGATGGGCAACGCAATACCTCGGAGGTCATTGCACGGGGTTCGGCTCAGGGTCAGCTTAGTCCCCTTCGCAGACACCCGAAGGGGCCTGCCATGAACGATAGAATACTCAGGAAGTGGCAGTCGTCGGCCGACCGCTCCCCTAAGCCGAGCTGCTCCGCAGCATGACGGAGGTACCGCAATGAAACTCGGGGCCATGATTTTTGCCACCGATCAGACCATCGCCATTCCGAAGCTCGCGGTCGGACTCGAAGAGCGCGGCTTCGAGTCACTCTGGATTCCGGAGAAGACTCATCTTCCGGCAAGCCGGCGTACGCCTTGGCCCGGAGGCGATCTCCCCGAGTGGTACAAGCGAACGGCTGATCCGTTTCTGGTGCTTGCCGCAGCAGCCAGCGTGACGGGCAGGCTGCGCCTCGGCACGGGCGTGGCCATGGTGCCCGTCCGTGATGCCGTAATCTGCGCCAAGGAAGTGGCCACGCTGGACTGGCTTTCCGGCGGACGATTCGAATTCGGTGTGGGCTACGGCTGGAACGCTGAGGAGTTCGCCACCCATGGGGTCAACATCGCTGACGCCGGCCCCATCATGGCCGAGAAAATTCAGCTCATGGAAGCACTGTGGCGCAATGACATCGGCAGCTTCAGCGGGCAATTCGTCGGCGTCGAACCAAGCTGGTCCTGGCCCAAACCCATCCAGAGGCCCCGCCCGCCGATTCATCTCGGCGCACGCGCGTCTGCCCATGCCTTCGCGGACATGGCGCGCTACGCTGACGGCTGGATACCCATCGAAGGCTATGGCGAGATCATCGGCCAGTTGCCTCGCCTGCGGGCGGCCTTCGATTCAGCAGGCCGCGATCCTGCAGAAGCGAAGGTGAGCGTCTACGCCGCCAGCGGGGATCCCGCCCGCCTTGAGCAGTATGTCGAGGCCGGGGTCGATCGGGTCATCCTCGCGCTGCCACCGATCGAAGAAACCGCAGTACTGCACGCGCTGGACGCCCACGCCGCGTCGCTGGCAGCGTACCTCCATTGACGGCCAAACAATGGGCTGCTGCGGATCTGTTCCGGTCCAGCCACGCCATCGCTGCTGTCGCGAAAGGAACGGTTGGGTTCCGCATTGGCGCTGTCCCTCATCTTCAATCCGGGCAAGTTCAGGGTGCTCACGGCGTCAGCCGGCGATGGGCCAGATAGGGAAGAATCAGGCACAGCAGCATCGCCATCGCATAGCCGAGTTCGCTCAGACCATAACGATAGGTGACGAGAAGCAGTCCCTCACCGCCCGCTACGGTAGGCCAGCGGATATCGATCGTCAGCGCCGCACCGATGGCGATCACCAGCAATGTCCCGGTGATGGGCCAGGCTACCGGCGCATGCCTCATCGCAGCAGTGACCAGCACAGCCGCCGCGATGAGCACCGGCAGAACAAGATTCACCCAACCAAACAGGATGCCCACCCCTGCCCTGACTGTGGCCGGAAGCTCGATTCCGCTGCGAGCAGCGAGCGCCGTCATCAGCACGACGGCCACCACGCATCCCGTCAGCACCAGAGCCGGCACCAATCCATAAACCGCCCAGGGCCATCGGGACGCCGGCGAGCGCAGTTCCCGCCGCTCGCGAACGGCAGCCAGAATCTCCTCGTAATCGCCGAGTTCACAGCGTGCCAGCACGTCAGCCTCCCACGGGGAATGGCCGGCCCTCAAGGCGGCATCACGCAGATCCGAGTGATGATCCGAAAGTTCACGCAACAGGCGCGCTACGCGCCGCGGAGCCATACCGGCCCGAAGCAGTTCCCAACGCAATCGATGCTCATCAGATCGATCCACGAGACGGATCCTCCAGCAGGCTGTGCACTCCTTCCTGCACACGCCCCCATTCGCCAATGAGGTCATCCAGGCGTTTGTGACCCTTCGCGCTGAGGCGATAGTAGACCCGGTTGCGTCCCTCCACTTTGCGCTCTTTCGCCGTGAGCATGCCCTTGGCGTCCAGCGCATGCAGAAGCGGATAGACAACGCCCTCCGCCAGAACAATGGCATCCCGGGAAGACAGCCTGATCGCCCGGACGATCTCGTAGCCATACATTTCCCGCTCCGCCAGCAGCCGCAGCACCAGCAGCTCCGGTACGCCGGTCATGAACGGTGGATTGGGCTTCTTCATCAACCCTGGCTCCGTTGCCTTCAGGCCTCTGCGGCAGAAACGCCAAGCGCACGTTGAACGCAGCGGACGAATTCGGCCGCCTCGGCCGGAATGCGTTCCGGGCGCTCCCCGGTACGCTCATCGGTGAGCGACACCGACATGCCCCCTGCCAGCTCTTCCCCGCGACGATCCCATTCCATGGTCATCTGGATCGAGTAGTACGAGCCTTCCGGCAGCAAATCGCCGCAGGCGATGATGGGCGCATCAGAAGCCTGCGCCTGGGCAAGCGTCGAGATCACAGCACTTGCGACGAGTAGCGTCCAACCATTCCTGATCATGATCCTGCTCCGCCAATGGTGGTCAACCGAAATCGTCCGAGCCTAGTACCTACAGGCAATAGGTATATTACCTATAGCCAATAGGTAGTCAACGGGCCAGTCGCTTTGACCAGCAGCACATCGCTGCACCAGTGCGCGCTGGGTACGCGCAACGTGCCGGCATCCGGATTGGCACCATGGTTTGGAGCTGCGGATCGCTAACCGGAGCCTTGCTCCGATGTCACAAGCTCGATCTCCACGCGGCGGTTCAATCGCCGTCCTTCAGGGCTATCGCTGCCATCCGGCTGTGTGTTGTGGGCCACGGGCTGAACTGCTCCCATGCCCAGCAACTGCATGCGGTCTGGACTGATGTGAAAGTACTGCTCCAGTGCTTGCGCCACTGCCTGGGCTCGCCGTTCGGAGAGCCCCTGGTTGTAGTCCGCACTGCCCCGGGAGTCGGTATGGCCGATGATTCTGAACGACGCATGCGGATGAGCTTCAATCATCCGTGCTGCTGCAAGCAGGCCATCCAGCGCCTGTTGCGACAGCTCGCTGCTGTCATAGGCGAAGAGGATGTCGCCGGGCAGACGCAAGCGAAACCCCTGCCCCGCCTGCGCGACATCGCTGAACAGCGCTTGCTTCGCCGTATGCGTGGCAAGGGCGATCCGCGCCTTGACGATGGCCTGAGTCTGCGTCTTGAGACGCTCAGCCAGAACCGAGACGTCCTGAAGCATGAATTGCCGAAGTGTCAGCGTCCCGAGCTGACCGAAACGCTGCGTCAAAACTGGAAATCCTGAAGCAAGCGAGCCCAGGGAGACATCAGGCATCAGGTTCGCAATCAGTTCTTCCGAGAAGGATCGAGTGTATGCATATGCTGCGGGCCGAGCAGATCCCTGCCGACTTGCCGTCTCATTCATGAGGCCCTGAATGGTACCCAGAGCATGTGCCGAAGAGAGCCGGGAAAAGTCCTGCGCTGGCGCACGCGCCAACGATTCCGGCAGGCGCACCGGCGATTCAAACACCCAATCCACTCCATCGTCGCTCGGCGGAACCGTCGTTTCACCACGACGGACACAACCGTCCTCGACCGTGAACTGCGTACAAAGTCGCGTACGGGTGCCAATGAAGTGGCCCGCCCCCAGGCGCTCGTCGCCAGTCCCGGTGAACTCACGGGCCCTGCGGAGGTGGATGTCATAGTAGAGCGTCATTTGCGCATCGCCAGCATTCAGACCGCGCTCCACCCGATACGTCACCGTCAATCGACCGTCCGAGACCAGATACTCGATTTCCTTCAAGTCACTTGCGTGCATGCCCCGGGAGAACTGAATCCCTCTCGACGACACACCACCGCGGCCGGCATCTCCACGTGAAGGATCCACCTCCCAGCCATCATCGAGGGGAATGATGCGAGTGATGTTGCCGACCTGGTTCCGACCCTCGACCGCCCCACTGCCCTGGACCCGGACAGGAACGGGCATATGCAGGTCCCGCGTTTCATAGCTGGTGCTCGGCCCGGCCACGGGCACCTGCTCAGGGAAGTGGCCGGTGTTCAACTCTACCTCCACCCGCATACCGGCTGAGTCGTCGGGACTTACGACGACAAGGAGAAACTCCTGCACACCTTCGATCTGACGAATACCCTGCACAAAGGTCCTGAATCGCGTGGGCTGAACAGTGTGTGGACGCGGCAGCATGAGAAAGCTGGCCCGGTTGGTACCGAGGTGATAGCCGGAAAGCAGGTTGTACATCTGGGTGAGGGAAGTCTGGGTGGCGTAGCGTTCGCGCCGCTCTGTCGACGCATCCGTGTTGATGCTGGACTGTTCGGTCTGGGTGTTGGTCCACTTTCCCGAAATGGTGTGGGAAGCCTCGAACTTTCCGGCGGAAGATTCCGGACTGGTATACTTTCCCGTGTGGGAGAGCCCGATCTCAGTTCCGGAAACCTGCTGGAAAGATCGATCCGTTCCGACCTTGGACGCTGAGCCCACAAGCGCCTCACCGTCCTGGGTCACGGCCTGAATCAACTCCCTGTTCTTCGGTTCGAAGTCGACGATGTGAGGGTAATCTCCCAGCGCCGCGCCATCCTGCTCCGGGAAAACTGAAACATTCAGCAGCACGCCATAGCAGGCCAGATAGCGGCCACGAAGGAAGCTACTGAATGAGCCGGCATCATTGATGAATTCCAGCTCGGAGTTGAGATCGAACTGAGGATCGTCCGTGAGCGGCGCCTGCAGGCCAGTAGCTGTGACTGATACCTTGAGGTATGTCACGCGTGTGTCACAACGATGGGGCACCTGCTCAGGGTCGGGCTCCCAGGCAAAGACCGCAACTGAAGGCCGCCACTGTGGCGGCTGACTGCCATCACAGAATCCGGTCTTCATCATTCCGGAACTCACATCGATGAGCTTCCAGGGGATATCTACGGGAAGGGGTAGCTCAGACATGCTTGCATTCCTCCTAGCTTCCATGAGGAGAGTTCACAAGAGATGCATTGCCAGTGGCCGTCCTTGGACGGTAGACGAGCGAGTGCCGTTCGCCTGGAGCCAACTTTCCATCGTGAAAAGTTGAACCCGTTCCACTGCAGAAAATTTATAGCTCGACGACGGCGACGAAAATGAGACACCGCGCACGCCCTCGCGTTTTCCTCGAGCCAGCCTAAGAACTGTGATTCGGTCCCAGAGCCGCAACTAAACGGCTGACCCCGAGCATGGGCCAGCCTGCAGCAACGTTGCGCGACGGACGACGACTGACTCGGCAGCAACGCAACGTCACCAGATGAAGGCAAAACTTACCTCTGAGGACGTAAACGGTGCCGATTGATAGCGCGTCCGTAGCGACGTCCAGTGCGACGTCCAGTGCGACGTCCGGTGCGACGTCCGGTGCGACGCGAGCGTGTTTCGACGCGATGAACTGTGCATTCCCGCAGCTCTGCGTCAGACACGAGCCTACCTGGCACATCTCTTGCGCAGCACAGCTCCTGCGAAAAGACCCGACCCTTTCATCGGAGACTCACAATGCAAATGAATCAGATTCTCGGCTTGGCCATTCTTGCGGGAGGCCTTCTGCTTCTCTTCCTCGGATACCAGTCATCCCAGGGCGTGGATGATCAGGTCACCGAGGCCGTGACCGGCGAGTACACTGACAGCACGATCTGGTACTGGGCACTGGGTGCGCTGGGCAGCGCTGCAGGCGTTGGCCTTCTGATTCTGGGTGGTCGCCGGTAGTGGCCGTGGAGCCTATCCTTCGATATGCCCATCGAGACCCGGCGTGAGCGTAAAGTAGATTGCTGCTTCTTCACCTTCGATACCATCGGCCCAGATCCGTCCGCCGTGCCGCCGCACAACCCGTTGTGCAATGGCCAGCCCCAAGCCCAGGCCTTTGCCCCGCGATCCCTGGCTCACCTGCAGTTGTTCAAAGGGCTCGAAGATCCGCTGAGCCTGGCTGGCGTCAAGTCCGCTGCCGTTGTCCCGTATGCAGAAACTTGTGGTGCCATCATGCGTTGTTGCTGAACTGACGACGATCCGTCGCGGATTGGTGTCACGAGTATGGCGCATGGCATTGCCGAGCAGGTTCCGCAGCAGGATCCTCACCAAGGTCTCGTCTGCTTCCACTTCCGGAAGATCCTCGAGCTCGAGCGTCACCGCGGGCGGAGGCTCGACCGACTGCAACTGCTGAAACACCTCGCTGATCACAGCCTTGATCGCCAGTGGTTTGCGCTCGAACGTCGAATGCGACGCCATGGACAACCCCACCAGACGATCAAGGATCTCCGACATCTGTCGGACACTCGACGTGCTGCGGTGCAGCGCTTCCACCTGTTCCTGCTCTGCATGGTCGTCGACCCGGAGGCCGAGCACATCGAGATTGACCGAGAGCGCATTCAAGGGACTGCGAAGGTCGTGGGACACGGACTCGGTGATGGTCACGAGGTCCGCGTTGCGATCGGCGAGGTCACGCGTCCGATCGCGCACCTCCTGCTCCAACTCCCTGTTCAGCTCCGCAAGCTTGAGTTCCGCCCCACGGGCTGCCGCCGCGCGAACGTTGACCCGCCCATTCTCGATCACGAGCAGGCCCAGCAGCCCGGATACTGCGAGCCCCAAGGGCAGGACCGCAACAAGAGCAGGCGTGACCAGAGACTCAGTGAGCTCCGTGGTCGGCGTGTGCACGACTCGCAGCACGGAATCCACTGTCGTCCTGATGTAGCCTTCGCGTTCCCAGGATGCAGGAATGTCGGTGGCTGGGGTGTCACGTTCGAAGAGGGTTTGGCCCCGCCAGGTCACCATGAGTGCATAACCGGGCGACTCATCGAGCAGGAGTTCCTCGAACAGCACTCTCGGATCGATTTCGGCAACAAAGAATCCTTCCGCGTCTGCGCGACGCATCACGACTCTGATTCGGCGGCCATCCTCCGCGTCGTAGGGTCCCAGCATTGCTTCGCCTTGAACACCAATGGCGGCTTCTCGCAAGGACTCCACCAAGCCCAGCGCTTCCGGAGCAAACCTCGTCGTGAGATCAACTTCTGCTGGTCGGCCGAGGAAGTGTCGGTCAGCATTGTCATCCACCCAAGCCACGTATTCGATGCCGCTGAGCTGCCTGAGACCCGGCCCCTGATAGGCGGGCCACTCACCTGTGGCCGTATCGGCATGAACTGACCAGTAGTCGTGGACCTCGCGCAATCCATCCAGAAAGATGTCGAGCCCGCGCACAAGCTTGCTGCGCGCGGCGTAGGATTCCGCTTCCGCGATCAGAGCAATTTTCGAGTTGTCGGTCTCGCGCAGAAAACTCGACACATACAAGGTCAGGAATCCCAGAGACAGGGACACGACAATAGCGAAAGCGATACGTAGGGCCACAGGTTGCATCCTCCGGTCAGTCCTTCAGCCATGGCAGGCAATGCAATCAAACGTCCTGCCCATGGAACTCGATCGAACTCTACATGTCTGTTTGTCTCCAGGGATGTCATTCCCACTTTCGCGCGGTATGGGCTACACTTTTCTGACTGATCGGGCTCTCCCAGCGCGTCAGAAATCATGTGGAATCACGGCATTGGCCACAGGAACCAAAGCAACCATCCTCTTTGTGGATGATGACCCCGACTTCACTGCAGCCGTTGGACCTTTGCTCAAGGGTGAAGGATACGACGTTCATGTTGCCAACTCTTGCCAGGAAGCACGAGCGCAACTCGGTCGCCGCGAGTTCGATGTGCTTTTTGTTGATCTTTTGCTTCCCGATGGCAGCGGAATAGAGCTTGCGTGCGACTACGGCCCCAGGGCGATCATCATCACGGGTCACCCGTCGATCGAGTCGGCCATCCGAGCCGTGCGTGGCCCCGTCATCGACTACCTCGTCAAGCCGGTGGACCGGTCGCAATTGTTGCGGAGCATCGATCGGGTCCTGCGCGAAAAGCCCGGAGATCATCACGCTGGGGGTGGCGACTCAGCCGGAAACGGCCGGGCCGCAGAGCAGCTGTTAGGCGATTCGCCCCCTATGCGCAAACTGAGGGAGACCATCAGCGAGTACGGGGCAACCGATATCGCCGTGCTGATTACCGGGGAGAGTGGAACCGGCAAGGAGCTCGTCGCCGAAGCTCTGCACGAAGCCCGGGACGCATCCCTTCCGTTCGTGGCACTCAACTGCGGCGCCATACCCCAGGATCTGCTGGCGAGCGAACTCTTTGGGCACGAAAAGGGCAGCTTCACCGGCGCCGCTGCACGGCGCAAGGGCTTGTTCGAGCGTGCTGGCGCCGGGACGGTGTTCCTCGACGAGATCGGTGAGTTGCCGCTGCAGCAGCAGGTCGCGCTGCTGAGGGTGCTGGAGACGGGAACCGTACAGCGGGTGGGAGCGGAGAAAGAGATCAGCGTGGCTCCCCGCATCCTGGCAGCCACCAATCGTGACCTTTCCAACGAGATGAGCCACGGCCATTTCAGGGAGGATCTGTTCTACCGCATCAGCGTTCTGGAGATTCACGTCCCGCCGCTTCGAGAGCGCAATGGTGACGTGGAGTTGCTGGCCAGACACTTTCTCGCCCAGTATCGCGCGCAGTATGGTACGCCTCTCGACATGTCCGCAGCCTGCCTCGAGCGCCTGCAGGCCTATCAATGGCCAGGCAACGTCCGTGAACTCAAACACGTTGTCCTGAGGGCCGCCATGCTCAACCGCAATGAATCGGTTGTCGACGAACTGCCCGACGATCTGGAAAGGCCACCCGCATGGTCGAAGCATGCGGGCGACCTGACGCCCGGGATGTCCATTCGCGAAATGGAAAAGCGCCTCATCGAGAAGACACTCGAACACTTCGATGGCAACAGGAAAATGACGGCCAATGCCCTCGGTGTCAGCCTCAAGACCCTCTACAATCGGCTGCGCGATTTCGACTCCTCCGCGCCCGGGACCTGAGACACCGCTCACATGGGTGGTGGTCGGCGTCCCACCAGGAAAGCCACGACAGCCAGAACCAGACCGACAACAAACAGGATCCAGGCGATATTGACGGCAGTTCCGGCTATGCCGGAGAGCCCGAACAGGCCCGCGATCAAGGCAATTATCAGAAACGTTACTGCCCAACTGAACAATGGAGTTCTCCTCTTACAAGATTGTGCCAAGGGCGGGTACAGGCGACCCCAACAATCGCTGGCGTCGCCTGCGCACTTGGCAGCATCGTCGAATCACGCTGCTGCCACTTCAGCCTCACTCAGATGAGCTGACCGCGTCCCGCACCTGATCCACAGCGGTGGCGATTCGAAGCGAAGTGGCATCCACGCTCTCCACGCCATCGATCTCTTCGACGAGCTCGACCGCATGGCTCACCTGGGACTGATTCTCCACCTCACCTGAGAGGTAGACGACCTGATCACGGGTTTCGACCGAGATGTCGAAGCCCGACACTTCCCGGTCGGCCAGGAGCACGGATTTCGCCCTGGTCGTAATCCAGGTATCGGTGACAACTTCACCGGCAGCTCGGGATTCGGATTTGTCACCGTCGTCCTTGTCGTAGTCGGCGTAGACCGGGGACAGGGCCATGCTGGCAGCCAGCACGCTGGCACTGATCAGCCATGTATTGCGGGGGCTCAAGCGTTTGCGAATGATCTCTTCGTTCATCGCTGTTTCTCCAGGGTAATTGAAAAAGGGAGCCGCAAACCAATCAGCGAACACGGCACGTTGCAGCTCGCCAGGGGTGTCGCAGGATCTGTGCCACGCCTGTTTACACGTCCTTTGGCGAGATCAAGACCGCGGAATCGGTAACCATTACGGGTGAAGGGAAAAAGCTTCCTGCGTCGTGGCGCCTGCCAGCGCCCGGAAGCCAATGTTAGGCTTCGACCTCGTTGCACTTGCGCCGAACTGGAGAGGGGATCCTGCACTTGAAACCGATCAAGAGACTGCTGGTCGCGAATCGCGGCGAGATTGCCGTCCGCCTGCTGCGCGCAGGGGCCGAGGCGGGTATCGAGACCGTGGCCATCCATGCTGAAGATGACGCCCGCTCCCTGCACGTCCGCAAGGCCGATCGTGCGGTCGCACTTGCAGGCAAGGGCGCGCGGGCCTATCTGGACATCGACGCCATCATCGGCATCGCCCTGGACACCGGCTGCGATGCCCTGCATCCGGGTTATGGCTTCCTGTCCGAGAATCCGGAACTGGCAAGGCGCTGCGACGCAGCCGGCATTGCTTTCGTCGGCCCCGACGCCACCATGCTGGAGCTGTTCGGAGACAAGACCCGCGCCCGCGGCCTCGCCATGGAACACAACGTGCCCCTGCTGGAGGGCACCCAGGGCGCCACCACGCTGGATCAGGCCCGTGCCTTCTTCGCTGAACTCGACGGCGGGGCGATGATGATCAAGGCCGTCGCCGGCGGCGGTGGCCGCGGGATGCGGCCGGTCCACTCCGCCGAGGAGCTGGAAGCGGCCTTTGAACGCTGCGCCTCCGAGGCCGAAGCCGCCTTCGGCAACGGTGCCCTCTACGTGGAACGCTACCTGGGGCAGGCCCGGCACATCGAAGTGCAGATCATCGGTGACGGCCGGGGCGCTGTGACCCATCTCCATGAACGGGAATGCACACTGCAGCGGCGCCACCAGAAGCTGGTGGAGCTGGCGCCGAGCCCGAGCCTGACGCCCGAGCTGCGCCAACGGATCATCGATGCTGCGCTGCGCATGGCCAAGGCGGCGAACTACCGCAGCCTCGGCACCTTTGAGTTCCTGCTCGACGCAGACGGCGAGACCTTCGCGTTCATGGAAGCCAATCCGCGCCTGCAGGTGGAGCACACCGTCACGGAAGCCGTCACTGGCATCGACCTCGTACGCACCCAGCTGGCCATTGCCGCCGGGGCAACCCTCGCTGAACTCAGCCTCGATGGCGAGCCCCGGACGCCACGGGGCTTCGCCGTGCAGGTGCGGGTGAATACCGAGCAGATGCGCGCTGATGGCAGCACCCTGCCCAAGGGCGGGACTCTGACCGCCTTCGAAACGCCGTCCGGACCCGGACTGCGTACGGATACCTACGGCTACGCAGGCTACACCACTTCGCCGAACTTCGACTCCCTGCTGGCCAAGGTCATTGCCCATGCTCCGGACGGCGATCACGCCGATGCCATGCGCCGGGCAGCCCGGGCGCTGGCAGAGTTCCGCATCGAAGGTATCGCCACCAATACCGCCCTGATGCAGGCCCTGCTCAGTCATCCGGAAGTCCTGGCCAATCGCATCCACACCCGCTTCGTGGAGGAACACGCCGCCGAACTCGTGGCCAGCGCCGAGAACATGCCGCGGCTGTGGTTCGAGAGCGAGGGTGCGGCCGCGTCGAGCAAACGTGGTGCCGGCGCCCAGGTGGACCGCTCCGATCCCTTAGCCGTGCTCTCCTACGGCAAGGCGGCCAGCGACCGGGTCGACGCTCCGAGCGCCGATGCGCCGTCGGGGACCACGCCCGTCCATGCACCCATGCAGGGAACAGTCCTGGCGCTCAGCGTCGCCGAGGGCGATGCCGTCGCCGCCGGCAATGAACTGCTGATTCTCGACGCCATGAAGATGGAGCATCTGGTCACCGCCCCGGTGAGCGGCATCGTCCGCGCCATCGCAGTTTCGTCTGGCGAGACCATCCTGGAAGGCACCCCGCTGCTGTTCATCGAAGAAGCGGACGTGGATGCGGCCCTGACCGATGCTGCCGCCGAATTCGATCTGGACCATATCCGGCCGGATCTCGCCGAGGTCCTGGAGCGACACGACATCGGCATGGACCATCGCCGTCCGGAGTCGGTGGACCGACGCCGCAAGACCGGCCAGCGCACCACCCGGGAGAATCTCGAGGATCTGGTGGATGCGGGCAGCTTCGTCGAATACGGGCCGCTGGTGATCGCGGCCCAGCGCCGGCGGCGCCCGGTGGAGGACCTCATCAAGCGCACCCCTGCCGACGGCATGGTGGCGGGCATCGGCCGCATCAACGGAAGCGACTTCAGCCCGGAACGGGCCCAGTGCGCGGTGATGTCCTACGACTACACGGTGCTCGCCGGCACCCAGGGCACCATGAATCACCTGAAGAAGGACCGCCTGATCGAGATCGCCGAGCGCTCGCGGCTGCCGGTGGTGTTCTTCACCGAAGGTGGCGGTGGCCGTCCCGGCGATACTGACGGTACCGGTGTCGCGGGTCTCGATTGTCTGGCGTTCTGGTACTTCGGTCGCCTCTCCGGGCAGGTGCCCATCGTCGGCATCACCTCCGGCTACTGCTTTGCCGGCAACGCGGCCCTGCTCGGGACCTGCGACGTGGTCATCGCCACCGAGGGATCGAACATCGGCATGGGCGGACCCGCCATGATCGAAGGCGGCGGTCTCGGCGTGTACAGACCCGAAGAAGTGGGTCCGCTGGCCCATCAGCGGGCCAACGGCGTGGTGGACTTGGCCGTCAAGGACGAGGCCGAAGCGGTGGCCGTAGCCAAGCAGTACCTGTCCTATTTTCAGGGGGCCATCGACGACTGGGACTGCGCCGACCAGCGCATCCTGCGCCATCTGGTCCCGGAGAACCGGCTGCGGGTCTACGACATGCGCAGGGTGCTCCATACCCTGGCCGATACCGACTCGGTCCTGGAGCTGCGCAAGGACTGGGGCTTCGGCATGATCACCGCCTTCGCCCGCATCGAGGGCCGTCCGGTGGGCATCATCGCCAACAACCCGAGCCATCTATCCGGCGCCCTGGACGTTGAGGCCTGCGACAAGGGCGCGCGTTTCCTGGCCCTCTGCGACGCCTACAACATTCCCGTCGTGAGCCTCTGCGATACACCCGGCTTCATGGTCGGGCCGGAAGTGGAGAAGCAGGGTCTGGTGCGTCATGCCGGACGCATGTTCGTCACCGCCGGCAGTCTCACCGTGCCCTTCATGGCCTTCGTGGTGCGCAAGGGCTACGGCCTCGGCGCCCAGGCCATGACCGGCGGCAGCTTCCGGGCGCCGCTGTACACCTTAGGCTGGCCCACCAGCGAGTTCGGCGGCATGGGACTCGAAGGCGCGGTCAAACTCGGCTATCGCAAGGAACTCGAAGCCATCGAGGATCCGGAGGAGCGGCGCAAGAGTTACCAGGAGATGGTGGATCGCATGTATCAGCGCGGCAAGGGCGTGAACATGGCCTCCCACTTCGAGATCGACGACGTCATCGATCCTGCCGAAACGCGACGCTGGATCATCAGCGGCCTGGACAGCCATCCCCTGCCCCACTGGCGCGACATTCCGCCGAAGCGCCCCTGTGTGGATACGTGGTAAGTTTCCGGCAGCGAAGCGCAGGGGAACGACGGCGTGGCGCCCGTTCGAAGTTGTCCAGATCGCCCCCGCGCTCCGCTGGCGGGGGCTCGAACGCAGCGACCTCAGCACCAACAAACCACCCCGAGATCGGCTCAATCGCCCATGAGCCCGTTGGGAAGCACCCCTATCTCCAGCAGCCCATGCCCGATCACCGTCAGCACCGTCACCACGCCGAGCATGGCCAGCGCGTAGCCCGGTCCCCAGCGCGCGATCTCCCGGGCGCGCAACCGGTAACGACCGATCAGAAACAGGTTCATACCCGACAGCGGCGCCACGGCCGTGCCGATGGCCCAACCGGAGAGGAAGCTGAAGGCCAGCAGCGAATGCTGCGCGCCCGCGGGCAGCAGCACGCTGCTCAAGGCGGCAATGGAGATCAGCGGGTGCATGCCGGCATAGGCCGCCAGGATGATCACGCCCGTGGCCAGCGGATACACCGGCAGCGGTACGCTATCGGGCAGCAGATCAAGCGCCGCCAAGGCCGGCGGAATCAGGCTCGAAACACCATAGGCGAAGACGCCTGCAGCCAGAAACAGCACCACCTGGGACGACGTTGCCGGCAGGGTGGTGGTCAGCAGGTGGCGCGCCGAGGCCAGCAGATCCACCCGGGGCATCAACAGCAGCGCCAGGGGTGGGGTGACCGCGGCGACGATGATCACCATCGGCAGCGCCGGCAGCAGCGCCTTGAGCAGCAGCGCCGTTCCGAGCAGGGCCAGCGTCAGTTGCCAGGCGCTGCGGTCCGGGCGGAATTCGGGCAGCGGCGTATCGGGATCGAGCCGGCTGACCTCCCTGGCCGTGAGTGCAAAGGCACACAGGGCACCGATGACTCCCAATGGCAGATAGAACAGCGCGCGGGCCTCCGGTGCGTAGGTATGGGCCACGGCTGCCGCGACGAAGAACGGGGACCAGAAAGCCGCCGCACAATAGCTGCGGGCCAGCAAAATGGCCTCCCTTCGCGCCAGCGTGCCGTCCCGAGCCAGGCGATCCCCGGCAATCGCCACCATGGACATGTTGATTACCGCCCCGATGAGGTGAATGGCGGCCATGGTCCGCCACAGTCCGCCCCGCCGCCGGGGCGCCGTCTCGACCACAGGATCGGCCGGTCCGACCAGGGAAAGAAACGCCACCCCGAGGAACAGCGCAATGATGGGCAGATTGATCCCACCCATGGCCAGGGCGTCGAAACCGGCGCCGAGCAGCAGCGAACCCGCCGTCGCCACCACGCCGGCAACCATCAGGATGAGTGTCAGACGCCGCGTCGCCGCGTCCACCTCAACGAAGGCAAGCAGGCCAGCCGCCCAGATCAGAACGACGGCAGGAGCGCGGGACAGCGGGGTGAACGCAGAGACGAGGAACGCCAGCAGGGCGCCGAGCAGAAGCAGTCCAAGGCGCATGTTCACTCAGCCAGAGATGCCAGCGACAGAAGCCGGATCAGCACTTGGAGCGGTAATCGCAGCCGCGTGGAAGCAAACCCGTTCCAGCCATGACGCCCTCTTGCTGGCACTGATGTAGTCCACGCGAGCATCAATCTGCCGTGCCGCTCACTCCATCCCGAGCCAGGCGGTCGGCGACAATCCGATAGACGTCCGGTGACACCCCGAATCCGAAATGGGTCGTCCGCACCTCGATGTTCTCGGCCAGGGCTTCACGGTCGTCCACGCAGGCCTCCCAGCTAACGATGCCATCGAGGCGCGAGTAGAGGGCGTGGACGGGCACCGCAAGCGGCTTGCGGGCACGCCGCTCCACTTCCTCCTCGATAGCGTCGAGGTCCTCTCCCTGCAGCCGGTAGAACGGCGCCACCCGCGTGTACTTCGGCCCGCCCACCACCGGGCTGCCCAAGGTGATCACCCGCCGCACCGCCTCCGGCAGTTCCCGGGCCGCTTCGCGGGCGATGTACCCACCGAGGCTCCAGCCGAGCAGCGCGACGGGCGCGCCGGATCGGGCAGACTCTTCGGCGGCCCGATCAGCAAGACGCGGAATCAGTTCGGGTACGTTGCCGTCATTGCGTCCGATGCCCCAGGGACGCGCCTCATAGCCGAGTTGCCCGAGGAAACGCTGCAGCGGCAGCATGCTGAGCTCCAGCGCCTGCCAGCCGGGACAGAGCAGCACCGTACCCGATCCTCCGGTCAGAGCAGCGAGCTGCGGCCATTGAGTCGCCAGCCGCAGAGCTTCGAAGCCGCTGAACCCTTCGCCGAGGAGTGCCCACAAAGGCGGGCGGTCTGGAATGGCCATTGGGCGTGCCTCGCCTGGCGACCTTGAAGGCATCGACTATGCCCGAGGGCCACCACCAGCGTCACGCGTGGGCATCCGCAATGGGCGATTACCACTGTCCTGCCGATGGCGCCATATCCGCCTGTGCCGGATCCTCCCTGGAGGACTTGCGCAGGGCTTCCCGGACTTGAGAAAGCCTGCGGCCCGTACCTGGCCAGATCAGATCAGGGAGCACTTCTGCGGCCGGCTCGACCACGAAACGGCGTTCGAGGGCGCGGGGATGGGGTAGCAGGCAGCGGGGATCGGACTGCAGAAGATCGCCGTAGATCAGCAGGTCGAGATCGAGCGTACGCGGAGCGTTGCGGCCGGTGTCACGGTTGCGGCCGAAGGCCCGCTCGACTTCCTGCAGGACCGACAGCAATTCCCTGGCCGACCCGGCCACCGTCAAGGGGAAGGCGAGCACGGCGTTGACGAAATCCGGTGAGCCGGGGGGGCAATCCACCGGGCGCGAACTCCACATCGACGAGGCCAGCACACCGCTCCTGCCCAGCCGACCCTCGAGTTCAGCGCGCGCCTCGCGCAGTTGCCTGCAGGGGTCTCCCAGATTGGCTCCCAGCGCCACCAGGATCCAATCGGAGGCCCTGGTCACGGCCGCTCAGCCGGATCCTCGGGTGCATCGAAATCCTTCAGAGCCTTGAGCAGCGCCCGGCAGGTCACCTGGCCCACCAGCACGCCTTCGCTGTTCACCACCGGCAAACGGCGGCGCTTGCGCTCGATCATGGACTTGGCCACCAGCAGGATGTCGTCGTTGGGGCCGACACATTCGATGGGGCCGGTGGTCATGTAGTCTTTGACCTTGCCACCGACGCTCTGATGGTAGGTCCCGGTGAGGATGCCATTGAGACAATCGAGCTCGGAGAGCATGCCGATGGGCCGCCCCGTCTCATCAATGACCGTCACCCCCGAGATGCGATTGACGAGAATCTGGTGAATGGCCTTGAACAGGTCCGTCTCCGGAGTCACCAGCACGGGCTTGGTGAGCATGTAATCACTGACGCGCGTCGAACGGACCATCACTGGAATCTCCCTGCCCATGCGGCCCCCTCGAAAAGACCGCCTCGACGCAAGGCTGCAACGTCACCGGGCAAAGGTCCAGCCCCACCTCCACATGTGCGCTATCGCGTCAAGGTGTCCAACCCTGCGACCCTCTGGCAGAATCGAGAGGTCGATCAAGCACCCACTCACGAGGTGCCGCCCGCAGCGATCGCGCGCCCCAAGCGCGCCCAGGCAACCATCCAGGAGAGTCAGCCATCATGAAAGCCGCCGTACTGCGAGAAGTGAACAAGCCCATGGAGATCGAGGACGTGCAGATCTCCAAACCCGGCCCGCGGGAGGTCCTGGTGCGTACCGTGGCTGCAGGTGTCTGCCACTCGGACCTGCACTTCGCCAACGGCTCCTACCCGTATCCGCTGCCCGCCATTCTCGGCCACGAGTCCGCGGGCATCGTCGAGCAGGTCGGCAGCATGGTCACCTACGTCAAGCCCGGCGACCACGTCATCACCTGCCTGTCCGCCTTCTGCGGCCACTGTGAATACTGCCTCACCGGCCACATGTCCCTGTGCCAGGAACCGGAACTGAACCGCGGCGAAAATGAGGAGCCGCGACTGGCCAAGGGCGGGCAGCCAGTGGCCCAGTTCCTGAACCTGTCGTCCTACGCCGAGCAGATGCTGCTGCACGAACACGCCATCGCCAAGATCCGCCCGGATATGCCGCTGGATCGTGCCGCGCTGATCGGCTGCGCCGTCACCACCGGCGTCGGCGCCGTGATTCATACCGCCAAAGTGGAGCCGGGCTCCACCGTCTGCGTCATCGGCGCCGGCGGCATCGGTCTCTCCGCCATCAATGGAGCCGCCATTGCCGGCGCCGGCCGCATCATCGCCGTGGACATGCAGCCTTCGAAGCTCGAACTCGCGCGCAAGTTCGGCGCCACCGACGTGGTCAACGCCAAGGACAAGGACGTGGTCGCGGAGATCGTCGAGATGACCGGCGGCGGCGTGCACTACTCCTTCGAAGCCATCGGGCTGAAGGCCACCGCTGAGCAGGCGTTCAGGATGCTGCGGCGTGGCGGTACGGCCACCATCATCGGCATGATTCCGGTGGGCGTGCACATCGAACTCCACGGTGCGGAGTTCCTCATGGAGCGCAAGATCCAGGGCTCCAACATGGGCTCCAACCGCTTCCGCGTGGACATGCCCCGGTTCGTGGATTTCTATCTGGCCGGCAAGCTGCATCTCGACGACATGATCAGCCGGCGCATCCGCCTCGAAGACATCAACGACGGCTTCGCCGAGCTGGAAAAAGGCGAACTGGCCCGCAGCGTGATCATGTTCGACTGAAGCCCGCCTGTGGCGCCCCCCCTTGCCCGGGTGGGCGCCACACCCGAAGATCGCGCCCTAGCGCCTCTGCCCCACCGTCACGAGGCCACACGCACCCCGAGGGCCTGAACCTTGGCCACCCCCACGCTTCCCCGGCCCTTCAACGCCCGTCCCATCTATCAGGGCCTGAAACGTGCATTGCTGCCCCGCCCGATGGTGCATCGCATGCTGAGCGCCGCCAAGCGCGCCACGGTGCGCCAGCAGATCAGGGATCGCGCCAGGATGGCCGGGGCGCTGCCGGCACCCGCCGCGGATGCACTGAATCTCGACGAGACCCAGGCCAGGGTGCTGTTCGAACCCGGACAGATGCCGGATGCCGAGTCCACGGCGCAACGCTGCCTGGCGATCTACGAGGAATTTCGCGCCAGCGGTGCGGCTGCCGCCCTGCTGCAGCGCAATCGCAGCAAGCCCTTCCTGCTATCCATCGTGGCCGGCAACGAGTTCGCCGACCACCCCGATCTGCTGCGCTTTGCCGTCAACCGGCCTCTGCTGGAGGCCGCCAGCCGTTATCTGGGAACTGTTCCCGTGCTCGAAGGCATGGCGTTGTGGTGGACGCCACCGAACGCCACCTCCCGCTCCAGTCAGGCCTGGCACGTGGACGAGCTGGCGCCCCGGCAGGTGAAGGTGATCATGAATTGCCTGGAGGTGACGGAGGAGCAGGGTCCGCTGCACTTCATTGGCGCGACGCGCTCCGAAGGGCTGCGGGCGGACATCGGCCACCGCAGTGGTCGCATCGACGATGAGGCCATCGAGGCGCGGGTCGCGCCTCGGGAGGTACAGCGAACGCTCGGACCGGCAGGCAGCGGAGTGGTCTTCGACAGCTCACGCTGTCTGCACTTCGGCAGCCGCGGCAACGTCCGCGACCGGCTGGTCCTGACCTTCCACTATCTGCCTCTCGATGCCCCCACCGAGACGCGCTACAACCTGCAGCTTGGCACCCTGCCGGAAGCGCTGGCCGACCTCGATGTCCTGCAGCGCATGGCGCTGGGATTTGCCTGAGGGCCAGCGGTCAATCCCGAAGCAAACTTCCGAGGACCGGCGGCCGCGCTTGGGCGGCAGCGTCGGGGTGCTGCTCGAGTTGGGCCCAACAGCGATGCAGTTCGGCGATCAGACCATGGACGTCCACACCCGGGTGCTGCCCCTCATGGTCCGCCAGATAGCGCCGCGCTTTCGCCAGCTGACGCATGCAACCGCGCATGTTGCCCCGATCACGCTGCACGAATGCGGACGCAAGAATGATCAGAGCACGCTGGAACGGATCCCGGGTGATCAGCCAGCGCGCCTCCAGGACTTCGTGACTGGCGAAGAACTGACCCCCATCGAACAGCTCGACGAACCTGCGCAACGCAGCCTCATCGAGGCGCTGCGCGTCGGCCTCCGTCCCGGCGCTCACCGTCCCGGCGCGGCCAGCGTGTCCGACTGCCTGCCGCCGGGCGTCACCGGCTGCAGGCACCCTTCGGTCATGCGATAGACCTGCTCGGCGATGCCCAGCAACCCGTCGCCATGGGTCACGGCCAGCATGGTGAGCTCACCCTTGAGGTGCTCGATGGTGGCCAGCACCGCTTGCTCGGCAACCGGATCGAGATTGCTGGTGGCTTCGTCCAGGATCAGCAGCTTGGGCGTATGGACCAGCGCCCGGGCCAGCGCCAAGCGCTGCCGCTGGCCGCCGGACAATCGACCGCCCCGTTCACCGATGAGGGTATGCATCCCTTCCGGAAGGGCGGCGACGAATTCCCAGGCATCCGCACTGCGCAGGGCCCGCTCCACATCGCTCTCGCTGAGACCGGGCTCGCCCAGGGTGATGTTCTTCATCACCGTGTCGTTGACCAGCAGGGCCTCCTGGGGCACGTAGCCGATCAGGCGCCGCCACTGGCGATGATCGATTTCGGACAGCGGCACGCCGTCGATCAGAATCTGCCCCGCCTCGGGCTGCAGCAGGGCGGCCACCAGATCGAGCAGCGTGGTCTTGCCTGCGCCGGATGGACCCACCACCACCGTGAGGCTGTTGGCGGGAACCACCATGGACTGACTCTGCAGCAAGGGCGCGGCACCGCCGTGCCTGAAAGTCACGCCATCGAAGCGGATGCCCTCGGCAAGGGTCGGCGAGCGATCCCCCGGATTGGTTTCCCGCTCGGCCAGCGCGGCTTCGATGGCCTCCCGCATGGACCAGTAGGCGCTCTCGGACACCACCATGCGCTGGTAGGCGCGCTGGGACTTGCCCAGCAGGTTCACCACCCGCGCCAGCAGGAAGAGCATGACCACCACGGCCGCCAGCGCAATCTCCAGATGGACCACGAAGATGAAGAAACCGATGCCCACCAGAATTGCCAGCAGGGGCTCCTGCAGCGCCGACAGGGCCTCCTTGTTGAACACCTCGCGCCGGAGCGCCACCTTGAGCTGCTCGGTCTGGCGGGCCAGCAGGCCGTCGAGGTGCTCCTCACGGGCCATGGCCTTCAGCGGCTTCACGGCGCCGAGCTGATCGGTCATGACACTCAGCAGGGACTTCTGCAGCCTGGTCTGATTGCGTCCCGCCGCCCCCGCCGCCCGCACCAGTCCATGCAGGGCCAGCAGCATGACGGCACCGGCCAGCAGGGCAGCCACGCTGGCCTGCCAGGAGATCATCAGGGCAATGGCAAAGTAGATCACCCCGTTGATCAGCAGGGCCGCCATCATGGCACCGTCCCTGAAACCCTCCGATGCCCGCTGCGCCTCTGTCGCCACCGAGTTCGACAGGCGTCCCACGGGCTGCGAAAGGTAGTAGCGCCAGCGGCTGGCCATCACCGCACGCAGCAGGGCCAATCTGAGATCGGTGGCCACATGGGCCACCGTGTAGCCCACCTGACGGTTGGCCAGCAGTACCAGAATGGCCTTGGTGGCGATCAGCGTCGTCGCCAGCAGCAGCAGCGCCAGCGGCGTCGGTTCCACGCCGAGGAAGCCCACCACATCCAGGGCGATCTGCTCCGGCAGGGACGGATCCCCTTCGGATTCCGTGGCCAGACTCAGCATGGATAGCAGAGTGGACAGCCCCAGGCCGTCGAGCAGGCCGGCAAAGAGCAAGGCAATGAGGGCCAGACTGCTCCGGGCCGGATAGGCCCGGACGAAAGCCAGCAGCATCTTCATCGCACCCGCATCCACATGAAGCGATGCGCTTCGGCTGTCGCCCTCACCCGTCATCGAGGGAATGAGGCCGTGCTTGCTGCAGTCACCGCGCAAGAGGTGGAGCAGAGAAGAATGGACGCTGTGGGGCACGAGCCCGTCGCTATCGACATCATGAAATGAATGGTTACCCGGCCCGAGTCAGGGTGCGCAGTATACCCACGACACAGGCCACCGACAGCCCGAGGGGTAACAGCCTGAGCAGCGCGCCCTGGCGTCAGTGCCGCACCGTCAGGCGGAAGGCGTTCTCCTCCCAGGGCGTGACGCGGATGTTCTCGAAGCGCCCGAGCAGGCGGCCGAAGCGCGCCACCGTGGCCTTCACCTCGGCGGCGCCGATGGACGGGAACATGTGCCGCTGATAGGCCACATGGTTGGGGTTGTTCGGGAACAGCGCCGCTGTGCGCTTGAACAGGGCCCGGCCTTCGGCCGCCGCCACCCCCGCAAGGCGTTTGGCGATGGCCGGCTTGTGCGGCGTGTGGCGCCGGTAGGGCGCGAGCCCATCGAGGATGAGCTCGCAGGCCGGCGCGCCGCCCCGCGACTCGATGTGTGCCCTGGCCAGCGCCTCACGCCCTGCCTCGTGTTCCGGACAGGAGGCCAGTTCACCTGCCAGCGCCCGGGCCACATGCGCTTCGAGTTCATGTCCATCGGTGGCCTGGATGCTCAGACCGTTGGGCAGGTAATGGTCGTACTCATCGGACGCCACCGGCTGATAGGCAATGGCCGGGCGATCGAGCAGGAAACTCTCCACGGCCGTGGTGCAGCCATTGTGAATGGTCACCCGGGCTGCCTGCAGCCAGGCCGCGATGTTGCCGGCATGAATCACCCGCACATTGCCACAGTCGGCACTGACATCGAGCCAGATCTGAGCGTTCTCCGAAGGATGCGGCCGCACCACGATGGTGGCCTGGGGGAAGCGCCGCGCCAGCGCCGGAACCATGGCCTTGAACGCCTCGAACAGTGCCGCCTTGTGGGCCGCCCAGCCCAGACGCGGATCGGCGTCATCGGCGATGGCGTCACCGCCGTCCTCCAGCAGCTTGCGCTGCCGGCTCTGGGACTCGTAGTAGTGATTGAGCCGGGAAAAGTTGGTGTTGATGAGCACGAAGTCCCCGTGCTCGGCACGCAGCGCGGCGGCCTGCTCGCTGAAATAGCCGCGGAGTTCGGGACGCAGCAGGTCCACCCGAGGATTGCCGGCCTTGACGATGGGCGTGCCGGCGAATCCGTCGACGCTGCGCCAGGCCTCCGCGTTGGCCTCGCCCCAGGCGAACAGACAGCGAGGCTCGTTCAGCGCCTCAACCCCGACTTTCGTCCGCTGATAGACGTCCGTGGAGGCATAGACCAGCCCTTCTTCGTCCCAGGCCGTCAGCATATGACCCAGCCGGCGCAAGATGCGGAACATCAGCAGATTGCGGTTGGTGACGCTCTTGCCCACGTAGATGCCAAGGGGCAGCCTGAGCACATTGAGATCGATGCTGCGCTTCCAGCCGACGATGACATCATAGCCCCGCTCCACCGCATGGCAGGCCAGCAGCAGTTTGGCGTCGAACTCCCGGACGCGGGTCTCGCAGGGCAGGATCAGAACGTTGCGCATGACGCGACTACTATCCTTGATGCATCAGGCATGAATGGAGCCGACGCCCAGGGGGACGACCCTCCGTGGCAGCCGGACCGCCGCAGCACCCGACGCCGGCACGATGCTCCCACTCGCCCTCTTGCACAACACAGCGAAGCTACCAGAGTCGAGCCGATTCAAACAGGAATCGTTGTGGAAACGAAGACCACTCAGACAGCGGTCAAAGCAGGCGGAACCGCTCAGCATAGCGGGCACTGACCCGCACCTCGTCGGCGAGTCCATCCAGGGTCAGATGCCAGCGTCCGCCGAGATCCCGCCAGGCGCGCCGCACGTGACGAGCGCTGACGATGGTGCCGCGATGCACCCGCCAGAACATCTCAGGATCAAGCTCGGCTTCGAGTTCCTTGAGGGGCGTGCGCATCAGGAACTCACGATCCGCCGTGTGCACGGAGGTGTACTTCGCATCGGCGCGAAAGCAGACCACTTCTTCCACCGGCAGCAGATGCACTTCGCGACCAGTCTGCACCCGCAGGAAGCGTGGTCTGACAGGCTTTGTCTGGGCCTCGAGCTCGGCCCGCAGAGCCTCGAGCAGCGCGGCTGGAACCTGCACGTCGCGGCGCGACTGAAGTGATCGCTGCAGTCGCTCGAGGGTCACGGCCAGACGGTCGGCCAGCACGGGCTTGAGCAGGTAGTCCACTGCCGCGGTCTCGAATGCCGCCACCGCGTACTGATCATAGGCGGTGACGAAGACCACCCGTACGCCGGGCGGAAGTTTCTGGGCCACTTCGAGGCCGCTGCACCCGGGCATGCGAATGTCGAGAAAGGCTGCGTCGGGTGGCCGCTGTGCCGCCTTGGTCAAGGCTTCCTGTCCATGGGCGGCCTCCTCGATCTCCACATCCGGCCACTGGGACCGCAGCTGGGCCGCAAGATGGGCGCGCAGCAGGGGTTCGTCATCGGCGATCAGAACACGCCAGGTCATGGGTCGCCCCCGGCAGTCGCGGCCCAGGTGGGCAGGCGCAGGCGCGCCTCGGTGCCGCGGGGTGCTCGCTGCAGCAGATCCAGCCTGGCACCGTCCCCGTAAAGCCCCCGCAGGCGGCGGCGGATGTTGTCCAGGGCGACGCCCGCACCGTCGGGCTGATCCAGCAGCCCGACACCATCATCGCGAACGCAGAGCAGCAGATCCTCGCCGTCACGGCGCGCCTGCACCTCGACGCTGCCGCCCTCGGGCAAGGGGTCGATGCCGTGCTGCATTGCATTTTCCACCAGCGGCTGCAACAGCAGCGGCGGCAACACCTGATCGCGCAACTCCTCTGCCACATCGATGCGCCAGCGCAACCGGGAGCCCATGCGCACCTCCGCAATGGCCAGATAGGCCTGCACCAGTTCGAGTTCTTCCGCCAGGGTGTTGGACTGGTGGCGGGTGCGCTGCAGGGACACCCGCAGCAACCGCGTCAGCTGCTCGAGGACCCGACCGGCGGCATCGGCATCCGTGCGCAGCAGGGCCAGTACATTGGACAGGGTATTGAACAGGAAGTGGGGCTCGATCTGGGCCTGCAGCAGCCGCAATTCGGTTTCGATCACCGACTTCTCGCCCGCCAGACGCTCGAGCTGCGCGTCCCGCAGGGAGTCGCGCAGGTTCTCCACCGACGAGCCGAGGATGAAAAGCGTGGCACCGAGCAGGCCGAACAGCCCACCGAGCAGCAGGGAGCGCGGCTGCAGAATGTCGCTGACGGTGACCTGCCCCGTGAGCAGCAACTCCGAAAGCAGGTACCCGAGGAAGATGCCGGCGGGCACAGCGACCACCATGACCGTGATCAGGGAGGCGCGATCACCGAGCAGCCGGCCGAGGCCCTCGGCGAGACCATGAATGGAAAGGCCGATGCACAGGGACACCACCAGCGACGTCCAGAACGGAAAGGTGACCGTGAGTACGGCTGCCACGCCCAGGCAGAACAGGACCGTACCGCCGAGCTCCAGCAGCACCCGCGGCAGCGATCGTCTGCCCCGCGGACGCACGACGCGCCCGAGATCCACCCTGTAGCCGCTTCCCAAGTCACCCCCTCGCCAGCGTTGGCATGGCGATCATGCTGCCAGAAATCGTCCGTGCAGACCGAGAGGCAGAGCATAGGGCAAGCGGGCGCTGGCCACCGGGCCCGCCGCCACGTCATCGAGCCTGAAGACATTGAGCAGGCTCCGGCCCGCGGACCAGTCCAGGGCCGTCCCGAGGATCCAGCGGGAGCCGTCCGCGCCCGCCACCGGCAGGTGCTCTTCGGGCAGCTGGGTATCCGGATACCGCCAGCTGCTCCAACTGCCGCGCTCGGCGTCGAACACGCAAACCTGATCGAGGCCGCCATGGGCCGCCTGGCGATCGGCATCGCGGCCGAGCAGCACCACTTCCGGGTGGCGGGATCCCACATGGCGCGGCAGGACCCCGGGGAATTCCACCAGTCGTTGGTCCACGACCTCCTCGCTGGCCGTTCCGGCCTCAAGATCGAGGCGATAGTGGTGCCAGCGGGACGCGACCGCCGTCCAGTCTGCATCGACGCCGCGCATGAGTTCCCGCAGGTGCTGCGTCATCAGCCCCGGATCCGGTGCCCGCGCCGATTCGAAGCGGATCACCCCTGAACCGTCCTCGAAGGCATTGCCATGATGAAAGATCCACTGGGCCGGCAGCTCCAGCTCCGCCTCCACTTCCAGATCGGACTTGCGGATAACCAGCACCCGGGTGGCCCGCTGGGGCTCCCACTGCAGCCGGTCGATCAGGGCACCCTCGCCATCGGCCGCCACGGCAAGCGGGGGCAGCACGATCAGCAGATACCGGGCCGTAACCATGAAATCGTGAGGGATACCGATGCGCGGGACGTCACGGACCACGCAACGACGCAGCCGCTCATCGGCACCGAAGTGCCACAGGACGAGCTTATCGGCGCCAGTCACATAGCCGAAATTCCAGAGCTGGCCGTCGGGTTCCAGGCGCGGATGGGCCGAGAACGGCAGACCCCGGGTCTGCGGCGAGAACGTCACCGGGCCACGGGTGGCCAGGGTGTCGCTGTCCAGCGCCCAGGGCGACCCTGCCTCCCACAGCGCCAGCAGGCCTTCCTTGCGAGGGAGCACACTGATGTTGGCGACATTGAGATCGTCAGCGCCGGTGATGCCCTCCACAGCCGGCGGGAGACTGCCGAAAGCCGGCAACAGGCGCCGGCCCGCAGCCCGCTCCCGGGTCAGCTTGCGCGTGGCCACCAGGCGCGCGTGGTGCCGCACCTGCCCGCCATCGCCGCCACCAGGAAAGTGCCAGGACTGCACCAGACCATCGCCATCGAAGAGGTGCCGATAGCGCCAGTCCCCAAACTCATGCAATCCCGCCCCGTTGCGATACAGCCGGCCGGCCAGCGCCGCCGGCCACGCCCCTTCGACCTGCGCTGTGGCTGCGTAATCGCGATCCTCGCAGCCCAGGTAGCCCAGCAGCCAAGGGCGTTCTTCCAGCGCCGCGGCGAATGCTGCCGACCATGGGTCGCTGACGCCGGCACCGACCCGCCCCGCCAGCGGAGCGAGGGCGGCGGCTGTGAGCGCCAGCTGCAGCAAGTCTCTTCTCATCATGACCCTTCTCCCACGCAGTTCAGTGCACCAGCGTCATGCGCAGCAAGCCGCCATCCGCCCCCACGTCCACGATCATGTCCACCACCAGCGGTGGCCCGAAGCGTCCACGGGCGTCATTGGACACACCCCAGGGTTCCTGAGGCATGCCGACCAGGTTGGTGGCCATCTCACCGTCACCGTCGAGATCGTGATGGACCCGTGCCAGATAGCGACCGCTCTCGAGGTCATGCAGCGTGGCCCGGGTCTGCGGCAAGGCAGGCGGCAGCACCAGACCCGCCACCGCCTCGCCCTCGCGGCCATCTGCCGTGGCCGACAGGATCTGCACCCGCAGCACACCGTCGCTGCTGCGGACATCGTCAATGACGATGGCCACTTCGGCAGCATCGGCTGCGTTGAGACCACTGAGGCCGAGCACGAGCACGACGGTCGCCGTCGCGATCGTGCCGGCAGCGGTGCGGCAGGCACGGTAGATCGTGCGATCGAGATTCATGGCTCCTCCGTTTCAGTTCCCGTCTGAAGCGGACCATGGCCTGGGGGAAATCAGGTCACCAGGGCGCTGCGACGAATGCAGCGCCAGAAGGCATGAATGGGCGCAGGCCGCGACGAACAGCGGCCGGAGGGACGTCAGCGCAGCCGGACCTGGTAGAACTGCCCGTCGCGCCAGATCCGCAGCACCGGATTGCGCTGGGCCAGCTTGATGCCCTGGGTGAGATCGGAAAGGTTGCGGCTGCTGCGCTGATTGGCCGAGACGATGATGTCGCCGGCCCGCAGGCCGATGCGCCAGGCGCGGCTGCCTTCGCTGACCTCCAGCAACGCCACCCCGGCAGCCACCTCGCGGTCGGCGCCGCCACGATGATTCTGCAGCAGCGCCCCGCTGAGCAGGGGATGCAGACGCTGACCCGCGACCTTTTCGAACTGATCTTCGGGAACGTTGAGCTCCAGCACCTGACGCCGGCCATCGCGGACGAACTCCACCTCGACCTGGTCGCCCACCATGATCACCGCCGCCCGGGCGCGGAAGTCGGTGGCGTTGCGCAGCCGCCGCTCACCGAGACGCAGCAGCACGTCTCCGAGCGCCAATCCGGCCGCGCTGGCAGGTGAGTCAGGGTCAACGCCCGTGACCACCACCCCCTCGCGCAGGTCGGTCCCGAAGGCCCGCGCCAGTTCCACGTTCAAGCCCTGAATCTGCAGTCCCAGATGACCTCGGCGAACCTCACCATGTGCAATGAGTTCGGCCATGATGGCCTGGGCCATGTTGGCCGGAATCGCGAATCCGATGCCGACGTTGCCGCCGGCGGGCGCGATGATGGCGGTATTGATGCCCACCAGCTCACCCCGAAGATTCACCAGCGCACCGCCGGAGTTGCCCGGGTTGATGGAGGCATCGGTCTGGATGAAGTCCTCGTATCCGTCCACACCCAGCCCGCTGCGGCCGATGGCCGAAATGATTCCTGAGGTGACGGTCTGACCGAGACCGAAGGGATTACCGATGGCCACCACGAAGTCGCCCACTCGAAGACCGGCAGAGTCCCCGAACCGGGCTGCCTCGGGTGCCGCCTCCTCCGCGAGTTCGTCAGGGTCGATGCGCAGCACCGCAAGGTCCACCTGGGCATCTGCTCCCACCAGCGTCGCTTCCAGGGTGCGCCCGTCGGCCAGGGTCACGGTGATCTCGTCGGCCCGGCTCACCACATGGTCATTGGTGAGGATGAATCCCCTTGCTGCATCGACGATGACTCCCGAACCGGCGCTGCGGGTTCTCCGGTAGCGTTGCTCCATGCTGGGAACGTCGAAAAAGCGCCGGAAGAATGGGTCATCGAACAGCGGATTGCGCACCTCGACGTTGGTGAACGTGGCAATGTTCACCACCGCCGGCGTCACCCGCTCCATCATTGGCGCCAGACTCGGCAAGGGTTCGCCGTCGCCCAGCACGGCCGGCAGCTGGGCCTGGACAGGCAAGGCCAGCAGCCAGAGCAGGGGAATCAGCCGGATCTTCTGTTGCATCACTTGCCTCTTGGTCATCATGCCTAGTGTCCTGAGTCCGAAGTTCGCATGCTGTGCGCGAGCCTGTATGGCTGCTGGGCAAGGCGCGTCTGCGAAGGCGTGGCGGGCTCCACGTCGAGCAGGCGCAACACCGCCCTGTGGCCATACAGGCCGCGCCCTTTGGTGGTCCGGCATCCCGGAGCTTGGCTGCGGCCCGGACACTGCGTTGCACCTCGTTGACGTATTGCCGATACGCCGCCTCGGCGCGCCTTGTGTCCGAACCGCAGCCAAGCTCACAGCTATGCGAACTTCGGACTCAGGACACTAGCGGCTGCCCGCTGCCGGCGTCGCCCCGACCTGCTGTTCAGGCTGCTCTGCGGGCACCCGCGCCAGCATGACCAGCAACCAGCCACCCAGCGAAGCGCAGGCCGCCACCATGAAACTGAGCCGGTAGCCGCCTTGCAGATCATAGAGCACGCCGATCAGCAGCGGCCCTGCAGCCACCCCAAGGGTCGTGAGCCACTGGCTCAGGGAGAAGATCCTGCCGTAGTCACGCGCCCCGTACACCTCAGCGAGCAGCAGCGGCTGCAGCATGAGCAGATTTCCCACCGTCAGTCCGAACAGCAACGCCCCATAGAAGATACCCATACGCTGCATGGTCAGCGCCAGCACCAGCATGGACGCACTCTGGGCCAACAGGCAGACCAGGGCGAAGCGCCGCGTATCGACCCGCGTCAGCAGCCACCCGCCGGCGAAGCGGCCGATGATGCTCGCCGAGGCCATCAGCGATACCGCCGTGGCCGCCACCGAGGTATCGACCCGGGTCGCCGCCAGATTGAACAGGTGGGCAATGCCACCCACCTGGGCCAGCATGGCCAGCACCCAGGCAGCCGTCACCAGCCGGAAGAAGCCACTGCGTACCGCGGCCGGGTACTGCCAGCCGGAAGCTTCCTGGGCAACGCCCCTGGCATCCAGCACCGGCGGCGGTCCAGCCCGCACCACCAGCAGCGTCAGGGGCACGATCCCCAGGAACCAGAGCCACGCCAGCCGCGGCATGGCCCCCTCGAGGCCAAGGTGACTGATCAGGGCCGCCGAAGCAGGAGTCAGCAGAATGCCGCCGACGGACAGCCCCGTGGAGGCCACGGAAAGGGCGACGGAACGCTTCTGGTCGAACCAGCGGGTCACCAGGGTGGTGGCTGGAACCAGCGACACCATGGCGTGACCCACGCCGAACAGCGCATAGACCAGGTAGAGCTGCCACAGTTCCCGAATTCCGGCCAAGGCCAGCAGCGCCAGGGCGCCCGCCACGCCCCCGAGAGCGATGGTCCAGCGCGGGTCGAAGCGGCTGATCATCCGGCCCGCCAGCAATCCCCCGCAGCCACTGGCCACGAAGAACAGCGCCGTGGCGCTGGAGACGACACCCACGGGAAATCCATGGGCGGCCACCAGTGCGTTCATGTAGACGGACAGGTTGTAGAACGCGAGGCCGGACGCCACGGTGAGCATGACGAACAGCGCCGCGACGACGTACCAGCCGTAGTAGATCCGTGGCATGACTCTCCCGCGCCAGGACAACGAAGCACCCAAGAGGGCCGCCACCATGCCCGAGTTTGGCAACGCGCGGAAGGCTAGCCAGCGGACACCTCCGATGGTGATTCCTGCCGGTTCAGAGTGTCAGCAGCGCAGCCTGCTCGGGAGTGCGGAAGGTGGCGAACAGGCGGAAGAACTCCAGCGCCTCGGGCAGGCAGAGCTGCCGGCTGCCGGTGACGTCCCGGATCAGGCCACGCAGTTCGCTGGTGTCCAGGTGCACGGGAGCCGCCAGATTCGCGCACCCCATGCAGGTCTCGGCGAAGTGGCGTTCGCCGATGGACTCCCGCAGCAGCAGCCGCAGGCGCTGATGCCGGTCATCGGCCTCGATGACGGGCATCAGCGCCTCGATGACGCCGGCTTCCGCTTCGAGAATCTGGGCGAAACACAGGCCGTCGAAGACCAGATACCCGCTCACGCCACGCCGGTAGTTGTTCTCCCGGGCGCGACGCAGGATCTGCTTCAAGTCCTTCAGCGACAGCCCGGGTCGAGCTTCGCTGACGTAGGCCAGCGTCATCATCGCCATGGTCGGTTTCCCTGTGCACCACGTCGTGTGGAAGCACATCGCCGGGAGGCTCCCTGAACTGGGTGCCTGCGGGATCGTCAGGGGAACTTACTCCGCCAGGGGCGTGGGTGCAAAGACCATGAAGCAGCCCAGCGGGCCGTCAGGCAACAACTGAGGGAGGAGGCCTACCCGCGTCCTGGGCCGAAGCCAGGATCACCGGCGCGCGGTGCTCAGATCGGTTGCGCTTCCGGCCAGCCCGGCAGCCGCAGAAACTTGAACAGTCGCGCCAGCGAGACGATGTCGGTCAGGCCCACGTCGCGGGAAGCGACCAGATCATCGAGGGCCTGCTGGGGCTCGCGGCCACCGAGCATGCGCCGCCAAGCAAGGTTGTAGCAGGCCATGGGCTGATCGGTGAACTCACGCCGATGGGCCGTGCCCTGCCAGAGCATCCGGATGCGCTCGTGTCGGGGGTCCCGCTGAATGCGAGCGAACAAGGCCTCAACCGCCGCCTCGTCACCTTCGAGGACCTGGACGATCTGCTGCCCGTCGAACAGCAGGCAACCGGTGATCCCGGCCGCCGCGTTGGCCTCTCGGGCACGCTGCACCAGGGCCCGCAGGCGACAGTGCTCGAGTCCCGGAATGGGCCGACTGGTATAGCAGAGCATGCCGACAGACGCCGTGGCTGGCTCAGGACAGTGAGCGCGAGATGGCTCGATCCTGACGTCCAGACCGCTGCTAGCAATACCCATGAGCCTTCTCCTGTGGCCGACAGCAGGCCGCCGGACTCTCCATTCCGGCAGACTGCAGGGGTGACCCATGAATCCGCGCTGACCGGCATCACCGGCACAGGTTCGATAGGCACCCGCGGAAGCACTTCACGTCCGCGTGCCGGAAACGCGCCTGCCAGGGCGGATCCAGGGTCATCGATTGGCCATCCCATCCTGGAATGAGACGTGAGGGCCGACTGCGGGGGCCATGTTGCGCGCGCATCCGCCACCTCGCCATCCGGGTAACCCCTGAACCCCAATCCGGGTGGACCCCGGGGCTGCCGCGCCGCGCTTGGGGCCTTCCCTTGCTTCCAACCTCGACGCTGGCCAAGATGAGCGCCCCTCTTAACCGCCAGGCGGCTGAACCTCCATCGCCGCCGCCCCCGACGAGGAGCCGGTCTCGCAATGAACGATCACGTGGAAGTCCATGGCCTGAAGGTCGCCCGGGCGCTGCACCTGCTGGTGGCAGAACAGATTGCACCGGGAACCGGCGTCGAAGCCGATCGCGTCTGGCAGGGTCTCGCCGGCATCATCCGCGACCTCGCTCCCCGCAACCGGGCGCTGCTCGATGTCCGCGACCAGCTCCAGCAGCAGATCGACGCCTGGCTGGAGGCCGATCCCGCCCGCGCGCTGGACCCGGCAGCCCAGAAGGCCTTTCTATCCGAGATCGGCTATCTGGTGCCCCCGGGCAAGGACTTCAAAGTCACCACCGCCAACGTGGACGCGGAGATCGCCACCATTGCCGGACCACAGCTGGTGGTGCCCGTGGACAACGCCCGCTATGCCCTCAATGCCGCTAATGCGCGCTGGGGCAGCCTCTACGATGCCTTTTATGGGACCGACGTGATCCCCGAGGAACCCGGGATCGAGAAGGGGCGCGGTTACAATCCGGCCCGGGGCGAACGGGTGATTGCCCGCGCCAACGACTTCCTCGACGCCACCTTCCCCCTTGCCAACGGCTCCTGGAAGGACGTGACCCGCCTGCGCGTGGACGGCAGCGCCCTCGCACTCGATCGCGCAGATGCCGCGGCCACCACCCTGGCCGACAGCAGCGCCTTCGCGGGTTACTCCGAGCAGGACGGCGTTCTTACCAGCGTGCTGCTCGGCCACAATGGGCTGCACGCCGACATTCTCATCGACCCCGACCACCCCATCGGCAGGCAGCATCCGGCCGGCGTCAAGGACGTGGCGCTGGAGTCCGCGGTGAGCACCATCATGGATTGCGAGGACTCGGTGGCCGCGGTGGATGCAGCCGACAAAGTGACGGTCTACGCCAACTGGAACGGCATCATGCAGGGCAGCCTGTCCACGTCCCTGACCAAGGACGGGCAGACCGTCAAGCGCAGCCTCAACTCCGACCGGGTCTACACCGCACCGGACGGCTCCAAGAAGGTGCTGCACGGCCGCTCCCTCCTTCTCGTCCGCAACGTCGGGCCCCACGTCTACACCGACATGGTGACCACCGCGGACGGGGAACCGGTGCCGGAAACCTTCGTCGACGGCATGCTCACCGCACTGGCGGCCATGCACGACCTGAAGGGCACCGGCGAGCTCCGCAACAGTCGGACGGGCAGCGTCTACATCGTCAAGCCCAAGCAGCACGGGCCCGACGAGGTGGCCCTGTCGGTGGAACTGTTCGGGCGCATCGAGGACGTCCTCGGGCTGCCGCGCAACACCCTGAAGATCGGCATCATGGACGAGGAGCGGCGCACCACCGTCAACCTTGCCGAGTGCATCCGGGCGGCCAGTGAACGCGTGATCTTCATCAATACCGGCTTCCTCGACCGTACCGGCGACGAGATCCACACCCACATGAAGGCCGGAGCCGTAGTGCCCAAGCCCGACATCAAGGGTGCGGTCTGGATCAAGGCCTACGAAGACTGGAACGTGGACATCGGCCTGGCCTGCGGGCTGGCCGGTCATGCCCAGATCGGCAAGGGCATGTGGGCCATGCCCGATGAAATGGCCGCCATGCTCGAGACCAAGGTCGCCCATCCCCAGGCCGGCGCCAATTGCGCCTGGGTGCCGTCGCCCACCGCGGCCACCCTCCACGCCCTGCACTACCATCAGGTGGACGTCCGCGCCCGCCAGCAGGAGCTGGCCGGGCGCCGGCGCGCCAGCCTGGACGATCTGCTGACCCCACCGCTGCTCGGCGCTCGCAAGCTCGATGCCGAGACCATCCAGCAGGATCTCGACAACAACGCCCAGGCCATCCTCGGCTACGTCGTGCGCTGGGTGGAACAGGGCGTGGGCTGCTCCAAGGTGCCCGACATCAATGACGTCGGTCTCATGGAGGACCGGGCCACCTTGCGCATCGCCAGCCAGCACATCGCCAACTGGATGCTGCACGGCATCGTCGACAAGCAGCAGGTGGTGGAAACCATGCAGCGCATGGCGGCCGTGGTGGACCGTCAGAATGCAAACGACGGCGCGTATCGGAACATGGCGCCGGACTTCGAGCAGTCCGTGGCCTACCAGGCCGCCATGGACCTCATCTTCGACGGCGTCAGGGAACCGAATGGCTATACGGAACCCACGCTGATGCGCCGCCGCCGGGAGTTCAAGGCCAGACTGGCAGCGGGCGGCTGAACCTGGGTGGGGGAGCCCACCGCACCTGTCAGGACATGACGGGATCGGGATCGAAATCGGGATCGATCCAAAGAGCTTGCTAAGGCAGATGGAATTGCCCTTGCTTCGATAGCGATAGCGATAGCGATAGCGATACCGATACCGATACCGATACCGATACCGATACCGATACCGATACCGATACCGATAGCGATACCGATAGCGATAGCGATAGCGATAGCGATAGCGATAGCGATAGCGATAGCGATAGCGATACCGATAGCGAGCCCCTGATCCCTGGCCGCGATGCCCCGAGCACAGTCAAACGTGAACTGACTGCCTATACTGCCCCGATGATCGCGGCAGAATGGCACCGTCATGAAACGCCTCCGAGCCAGCTTGGCCATCCTTCTGCCGGTCAGCGCCGTCCAGGCTGCTGAGCCGGCAGCCGTCAGCACGGCGCTGGCCATGTTCGGCTGGCTGCTGGCACTGCTGGTGCTGGTCATCGCCGCCATGGCCTTCGCCTCTCAGCGCTTCGCCCGTCGCCTGCTCGAACGCCAGACTCGGGAACTGCTGGCCATTCTCGAACTGGCCCCCTTTCCCCTGGCTCTGAGCCGGGGCAGCGATGACGGCTCCCAGCGCATCGAGCTGCTCAATGCGCGCTTCAACGACTGCTACGGTTACGAGCAGTCCGACCTGCCGACCATGAACCACCTGTTCGAAGCGGCCTGGCCCGACCCCAAGAATCGGACCTACGTGCTCGACGAACTGTTCCTGAGGCTGCGGCAGGCCGAATCCACCCGCCGGCCCATGACACCGCTGGCCACCTGGATGCAGACCCGGGACGGGGATCAGCGCTTCGTGGAGATCGCCTCAGTGCGCCTGGGTGATCGCCGACTGTCCATCATCAATGACCACACCACCGCCCACCTCGCCCAGCACGCCATCGACCAGGAGGGCGCTCGGCTCGAGGACGCCATCGAGTCGCTGGAAGCCGCCGTGGTGATGTTCGACGCCAACGACCGCCTGCTGGTCCACAACCATCGCTGGCAGGAGCTCTATGGCTTCGATACCGCCTTCCTCGAGGGCGCGCCGAGCTGCGAGGAGGTACTGCGCGATCTCGGCCGGCGCCGACCGGAGGTGCCCGCTGAGGAAGTCGAGCCCTTCGTGCGCTACCAGCTCAGGATGCGGCAGAAGCGGCGCCGCAATCACCAGCAGGAGATGGAAGGCCGCTGGTATGCACTCAATGACTTCACCACCCGCGAGGGCGGCATCGTCACGCTGATCTACGACGTCACCGACTTGAAGCAGGTGGAGCAGCGACTGCGGGAAAGCCAGGACCGCCTGGAGTTCTCCCTCGAGGCCATGGGCACCTACTACTGGATCGATGATCGTCGGGCCGGGACCATGACCTTCCTGTCACCCCAGTTCTGGCACCGGCACGGCTATGGCAAGGACGACATTCCTGCCTTGAGGTCGGAGTTCATGGATCTGGTGCATCCCGACGATCAGGCGGCCGCCACCGAGCGCTACCGGACCCACCTCGACGGCGACAGCGACCTGTTCCAGGCCGACCTCCGCTTCCGCACCCGGGAGGGCGAATGGACCTGGCTGCGCCAGTACGCCAAGGTCATCCGCCGGGACCGCAACGGGGCCGCGACCGAAGTGGCCGGACTCGCCCTGGATATCAGCGACATCAAGCAGCTCGAGAAGCAACTGGTGGAAGCCCGGGATCTGGCGGAAGAGGCCACCCGAGCCAAGTCGGACTTCCTGGCCAACATGAGCCACGAAATCCGCACGCCCATGAACGCCATCATCGGGCTGACCCATCTCGCGCTGCAGACCGACCTGGACGCCACCGCGCGCAACTACATCCAAAAAGTGGACAGTGCAGCCCAATCCCTGCTGCACATCATCAACGACATCCTCGATTTCTCGCGCATCGAGTCCGGTCAGATCGAACTCGAAGAGGCCAGCTTCCTGCTCGATGACGTCCTCGACAATCTCAGCAACATGATCGGCCTGCAGGCCGAGTCCAAGGGCATCGAACTGCTCTTCGACGTCGCGCCGGACGTGCCCACGGCCCTGATCGGCGACCCCCTGCGCCTGACCCAGATTCTCGTCAACCTCGGCAGCAACGCCGTGAAGTTCACCGATGAAGGCGAAGTGGTGGTGAGCGTTTCCCTGACCGCCACTGAGGGGGATACGGCGGAACTGTCCTTCGCCGTCCGCGATACCGGCATCGGCATGTCGCCGGAGCAGCAGGCGCGCCTGTTCCAGGCCTTCTCCCAGGCCGACAGTTCCATCACCCGGCGCTACGGCGGTACCGGCCTCGGCCTGGCCATCAGCCGCCGCCTGGCCGAGCTGATGGGCGGCGGCATCAACGTCCGCAGCGCCCCCGGCAGCGGCTCCAGTTTCCGCTTCAGCATCCGCCTGCGCATGGAGCCCGAACAGCCCACACCCGCCCACCGGGAACTGCTGGGCTTCAGCGGCGAAAAAGCCCTGGTGGTGGATGACAACGAAACCGCCCGGGACATCCTGGTCGCCCTGCTCGAAGGCTTCGGTCTTGCCGTCACCGTCGCCACAGGAGGCACTGAGGCGCTGCAGATCATCGCCGAACGGGACCACTCCGATCCCTTTGCGCTGGTCCTGCTCGACTGGAAGATGCCCGGCATGGACGGCATCGAAACCGCCGAGGCCATTGCCGCAGCCGGCCTCGCGCATCCCCCCGCAAAGGTGATGGTGACGGCTTTCGGCCGCGAGCAGCAGGAGATCACGACCCTGGAGGAACTGTTCAAGGCGGTGGTGTACAAACCCATCACACCCTCCGCCCTCCTCGACGGCGTCATGCAGGCCCTGAAGGGCGAGGTCCTCGAGCGCCGCCGCCCCCGCCTGCGGGAGGACGACGCCCTCGATCAGGTTCGAGGCGCGCGGTTGCTTCTTGTTGAGGACAACGAGGTCAACCGGGAACTGGCCGAGGATCTGCTGCGGCAGGCCGGCATCGACGTCATCACGGCAGGCAACGGTCGGGAAGCCATCGAGCGGCTGCAGCACGACGCCGTCGACGGTGTCCTGATGGATTGTCAGATGCCGGAAATGGATGGCTACGAGGCGACCCGGGCCCTGCGGGCCGACCCCCGATATGCCGAGCTGCCGATCATCGCCATGACCGCCGACGCCATGGCCGGTGATCGCGAGCGGGCCATAGATGCCGGCATGAACGACCACATCACTAAACCCATCAACGTGCGCATGCTGTTCCAGACGCTGGCGCGCTGGGTCACCCCCAGCACGCCGGCACCACGCCCGCTGCCCCCTTCTCAGCCGAAATCCAAGGCCGACCTGCCGGAGATCGACGGCGTCGACACCCGGGCCGGCCTCGAGCGCTGCCAGGACAACCTGGAACTCTACACCCGCACCTTAAGCCGCTTCCGGCAGCACTTCAGGGACTTCGATACCGCTTTCCTCAGCGCCGGGGACGACGGCGACGCTCAGGCCCGTCCCAGACTGACCCACACCCTGAAGGGCCTGTCTGCCACCATCGGCGCCAATGCCCTAGCCATGGCTGCAGCGGAACTCGAGCGCTGCCTGCTCGAGGAGCAACCCGCCGACGCTGCCAGGGCCGATGTGGTCAACCGGCTCGAAGCGCTGATCGAACAGCTCGACCTGGTTCTACCGCAACCCGCCGGCAACGGCGATGCCAGCAGCCAGGATGCGATCGACCCGGCAGCTGCCGATCCCGTCCTCGACGTCCTGCACACCATGCTGCTGGACTACGATGCCAAGACCCGGGACTTTCTCGATCAGCAGCGAACTGTGCTCGAGCGAGCCCTGCCCGCCGGTGGCTTGAGGCGCCTGCGGCTGGCCGTGGAGGAGTACGACTTCGACCGAGCCCTGGCGACACTGTCGACACTCCGTGAACGAGGTGAGAGCCATGACAGCTCAGCCGAAGGAGCCTGACCGCGCCACCATTCTGGTGGTGGACGACACCCCCGAGAACATCGACGTACTCGTGGGGATTCTGGGCGAGGATTATCAGGTGCGTGCCGCCCGCGGCGGTGAGCAGGCCCTGAAGCTGGTCCGTAAGGCACCCCCGGACCTGATTCTGCTGGACATCATGATGCCGGAGGTGGACGGCTTCGAAGTCTGCCGGCGCCTGAAGGAGGACTACACCACCCGCCACATTCCCATCATCTTCGTGACCGCGAAAATCGAGATGAAGGACGAACTCGCCGGCCTCGATCTCGGTGCCGTGGACTACATCACCAAGCCGGTGAGTCCGCCCATTGTCCGCGCCCGGGTCCGCACCCACCTGGCCCTCTACGACCAGAATCGGGAACTCGAACGACAGGTGCGCGCCCGCACCGCCGAACTGCACGAAACCCGACTCAAGATCATCCAGCGCCTCGGCCGCGCCGCCGAGTACAAGGACAACGAGACCGGAACCCATGTCATCCGCATGAGCCACTATTCCCGCATTCTCGGTCTGGCGGCGGGCATGAGTGAAGCAGAGGCCGACACCCTGATGAACGCAGCCCCCATGCACGACATCGGCAAGATCGGCATTCCCGACCACATCCTGCGCAAACGCGGCCGGCTCGACGATGACGAGTGGCAAATCATGCGCACCCATCCCGAGATCGGCGGCGAGATCATCGGCGACGACGAATCCGAACTGCTGGCCATGGCCCGGGTCATCGCCCTGACCCACCACGAGAAGTGGAACGGCAGCGGCTACCCGCTCGGACTCTCCGGCGAGCAGATTCCCCGGGTCAGCCGTATCATCGCCATCGCCGACGTCTTCGATGCCCTGACTTCACCACGGCCCTACAAGCAGGCCTGGAGCATCGAAGATGCGTTGGCGATGCTGCAGGAAGGTGCCGGGGTTCACTTCGATCCCCAACTGGTGACCCTCTTTCTCGAACACCTGCCGGAAGTACTGGAAATCAAAGAGCGCTTCGCAGAACCAAGTCATCCGGATACAGACCATGAGTGAGCCCAGGCCGGGACCGGACGACGACGCAGACCGGGCTGAACTCTCGCGCATCCTGCAGCAGTCTCCCGCCAATCTGCCCCGCAGCCTGCTGCGCTGGCTGGAGATCTCCTCGCCGCAGCGGGTGCTGCTGTTCCTGGGCGTCATGGCGCTGGCGGCAGCGCTGGCATGGCTGGTGCCCGAGGAGGCTGAGCTCAGTGAGGCCGGGCGCCGCTCGCTGTTCATCCTGCTGCTGGCGGCGGGCCTGTGGTTGAGCGAGGCCATTCCGGCCTTCGCCGTCGGCATCCTCATCATCGCACTGCAGGTGCTGCTGCTCGACCGCCCAGGAGGCACCCTGGCGGAAGGCCCGGGATCCTGGGAAGCCCACGTCCTGGTGCTGGGGCATCCGCTGGTGTGGTTGTTCTTCGGCGGTCTGGTGCTTGCCGCAGCCATGTCCCGAACCGGCATCGACCGCTGGCTGGCCGCTCACGTCCTGCAACGCTTCGCCCATCGCCCGGAGACCCTGATCGCCGCGGTGGCCGGCATCGCCTTCGCTCTGAGCATGCTGATGTCGAACACGGCCACCACGGCCATGATGCTGGCCCTGATCACTCCTGTGGTCAGCCGCCTCGACCGCAGTGATCCCATGGCCCTGACCCTGGTCCTGGCCATTCCCGTGGGCGCGAATCTGGGCGGCATGGGCACCCTGGTGGGCACACCGCCGAATGCCGTGGCCGCGGGCGCTCTGGCCACTCAGGCGGGCATCAACATCAACTTCGCCCAGTGGCTGCTGGTGGGCCTGGTTCCGGGATTGCTGCTGCTCGTTCTGCTACTCGGCGTGCTGCTGTGGCGGGTGAGAGGGGCCGCTGCGCCGCCCGCGGCCCTCTGGCAGGGCCTGGAGGACGCCGCCACCGTCACCCACGTTCCCCACTGGGAGCGGCTGACCGTGATCGGGACCCTGCTGTTGACGGTGTCGCTGTGGCTTACTTCAGGCTGGCACGGCCTGCCGGCGCCGGCCGTCTCGGTGGTTCCGGTGGTCATTCTCACCGCGACCGGGATCCTGGATGTGGAAGCCTTCAGGCGTCTGCCCTACGACGTGCTGTTCCTGCTTGCCGGCGGCCTCGCGCTCGGGCTCGCCGTCCACCAGAGCGGGCTGGCGGGCTGGCTGATTTCCGGCATTCCCGCCGACGACGTCCCGCTGTTCCTGCTGGCGCTGGCCACCGGTGCCGCGGCAGTGGTGCTCTCCAACATCATGAGCAATACGGCGGCCGCCAATGTGCTGGTGCCGCTGGCCATCAGCGCGGCTCCAGGTGCCCCCCTGGTGGTGGCCATCCCGGTAGCGTTGTGCGCCTCCGCAGCCATGGCCATGCCCGTCTCCACCCCGCCCAACGCCCTGGCCTTCGCCACGGGCCTGTGCCGCGCACGGGACTTCCTGGTGCTCGGAGGCGTGACGGCTGTGTTCGCTCCCCCCCTGGCTGCGGCCTGGACCCTCTACGTGGTCAGGCCGCTGCTGGGACAGTGATCCCGCGGATGAAACCGGCGACCGACACCCTTCGGGCTCAGGCCTGGAACTCCGGCATGCGCACCACCAGACCATCGAGAACTTCCGTCACCGGAATCTGGCAGGACAGACGCGAGTACTCGTTGGCCTCGGGGTTGAGATCGAGCATCGAGACTTCCATCTCGCTGCGGGTACCGACCTTGTCCATCCAATCCGGTTCTACGAAGACATGGCAGGTCGCGCAGGAGCATTGACCACCGCAATCGGCATCAATACCCGGGACGCCGTTCTGAATCGCGTTTTCCATGACGGAGATGCCGTCTTCGGCGCTGACCTTGTGCTCAGTACCGTCGTGCTCGATGTAGGTGATGGTCGTCATGTCTTTCCTTCATCCGATCGATAGGTGGATCGCGGGAGGTGGGGCCAAGCCCACCCTTCCCACCCGCTCTCGACGGCGGGTAGGCGCCAATGGCGCCGGCTCATGCCGGACCGTGCGCAACCATAATCGAAGAACGTGAGCCACGCCATTGATGTCGATCAACGCCACACACCATCCCATGGGGGCCTCGGAGCCTCAGGTTTTACCCTGACATTGAGCGCCAAGGCTGCCGATTCGAACATTTTCCCTCCAGGCCCGGCGACATTGAGCCTATGCTTGGCTGGCCATCCATTCCTCCCACATGAGGGTTCCGCCACATGAGTCTCTGGGCTTATTGCTACATCAGCGAAGCCAGGTCTCCCGTCAATCAGATGGATCTGAGAGCGATACTGGAGACCGCACAGGCGTTCAATCGCAGCCGCGACATCACCGGTTGCCTCATCTATGAACAGGGCCACTTCGCTCAGGTTCTCGAGGGTGGTGCAAAGGAGCTGGAAGCGCTGATGCAGCGCATCGTCCAGGATCCGAGGCACCGGCAGGTCCGCATCGTCTGGTCGGGCCCGGTGGAGCGCCGCATGTTCGAGCAGTGGTCCATGGCCGCCTTCAACCTCGACCGACCCGATCCGACCGACAGCGTGTCCATCCGGGAACTGCGGCAGGAATTGGCTGAGTTCATCGCGGTTTCGGAGAAGAATCTGGCGAGCTTCCCGGCCTTCTTCCGCTTCTGTCTCGCCTGCCAGCGCGCCGGCAGCGAAGCAGAGGAAATCACGCTGGAAACGCCGCGCTTCATGGCAGGTTGATCACAACAGGACCGGAAGAAACGGACCTGGGTCACAAACCAATTCGAAAACAGTGACCCAGGCACGGTTCCCGCCCTGATGACCACGTATGATCCACTCTCGTTTCCGGGAGTGCTCAGGTGTATCTCGCCATTGAATTCGTGGACGCCGGTCGCGGCGTCCGTCTGATCGCGCGTGGCAAAGTGCCCGGTACGCTGATCGTCGAGGCTCACCGGACCATCGCCGCGGAGCACCTCGAAGCCTTCGCCCGTGCCCGCTACTGGTTCGCGAACCACTCCGCTCTGGAAGGGGTGCTGCTGGAGCATTCCCACGCCCGCAGCGTCGCCACCATCGATGAACGTCTGTGCGCTGCCAACCCGGGACTCGTCGTCGGCAGTCTGGTTCCCGGTGATCTCGAGTTCGGCATGGTGCGCACCTGGCAGGCGCTGGCGGACCAGACCGGATGGCGGGTGGGCACGTTCCGGGACGAGCAGAAGCTGCGGACCTTTTTTCAGGAGTGCCTGGGCAGGGGCGTCGACCTCTATGGTCCTGCAGATGGGCCGCCGGCGGTGATCTACGAGGACAGCAGCATCGCCGTCACCTGAGTGGGGATCGATTGGGGTTGGGTTGGGTTGGTGGGTTGGAGCGGGTAGCGGGAATCGAACCCGCATCATCAGCTTGGGAAGCTGAGGTTCTACCATTGAACTATACCCGCGGTAACCGTCTTGCCTTCGAGGGTTCGATTCCCGGCTCGCCGCTAAAGATCTGCCGTCATCGCTGCCATCCATGGCGCAGCGCCACACTTCGTGGCACCCCCAGGCCTCGCATCACCGCCGCGGCACGGAGGCCGCGGCTGCTCGGCCGTTCGGCTTCTTCTAAGCCGAACCCCGCATCATCAGCTTGGGAAGCTGAGGTTCTACCGTTGAACTATACCCGCATTGATCTGTGCTGCCTTCGAGGGTTCGATTCCCGGCTCGCCGCCAAAGATCCGCCGTTATCGTT